>DCVA01000024.1 GCA_002327925.1 Anaerolineales bacterium UBA2200 | reverse complement strand
TGACATTTTACGTGATAGAATGCGAGGGCTTGCCAAGCACGCTCAAGTGTGATAGTCTGTACGCACCTGAATGGAAGGAGCTGGCCGTGGAGAAGGAGCACGTTGGTTTTATCGGACTGGGGGTCATGGGTTCCCCCATGGCGGCGCACCTTGTCCGTGCCGGGTACCCGATGACCGTGTTCAACCGTACGTCTGTCAAGATGGAGCCTCTGATGGCGATAGGGGCTGCGCCAAGCGGCTCCTGCCGAGAGCTGGCATCGCGGAGCGATATCGTCATTTCCATGGTGTCTGACTCGCCAGATGTTGAAGAGGTGTACCTCGGACCCGACGGCGTGTTGGCCGGCGTGAGAAAAGGCAGTCTGCTGATCGACATGTCCACGATTTCACCCGGCATGGCGATCAGAGTGACGAGGTGCGCTGAAGAGGCAGGATGCACCATGATGGACGCTCCTGTATCCGGAGGAGATGTGGGCGCGCGCAACGCAACGCTCTCGATCATGGTGGGGGGAGAAACACAGGCCTTTGACCGCGCCCTCCCCCTGCTGCAGGTTCTGGGCAAGCCCATTCTGTGCGGACCCTCGGGGGCAGGACAGACAGTCAAGGCCTGCAATCAAATCGCGACGGCGCTGCATCTGGTGGCCATGTCTGAAGCGCTGGTTCTGGGTCAGAAGGCCGGAGTCGATCCTACGGTCATTCTCCAGGTCCTGGGCGCCGGCTATGCCGAGTCGCGGGTGATGGACGTACGCGGTCCAAGGGTGGTTCGGCGGGACTTTGCCCCGGGGTTCAGGGGGCGCCTGCATCACAAAGATCTGCACATCGTGCTCGAGACGGCGCGTGAACTGGGGTGTCCGCTGCCGGCTTCAGCGCTGGCGCACGAGCTGTTTAGCTCGGTCGTTGCCAATGGATGGGGGGATCTCGACCACTCGGCGGTGATCCGCGTGCTGGAGACGCTGGCCGGCGTGGAAGTCACAGGGTCCGCCCCACGCTAGGTGTCGCCTGTCCGTGATGTTGGATGCTACGCCAATCGCTAGTGGTGGTATAATGCTGGTAGCGATCAATGGACGGCCACGGGAGGGATGATGCAGTTTGCCACAGCGGCAGTGACAATTGAGCAAGAGGTGGCTCGGATCCTGAGCACGGTCCAGGAGGGCGATGTGCAGGCTCTCCTGCGGGCGCTGTTGAATGCGCGAAGCGTCTTTGTGTTTGGCGCTGGCCGGGTGGGCCTCGCGGCGCAGGCCTTTGCGATGCGACTTGCTCAGCTCGGGCTGCGCTGTGTCTGGGTCGGTGACATAACCATGCCACCCATCGGGCCTGGCGACCTTCTGCTGGTGTGCTCCGGGTCAGGGGAGACGGCAACCGTGCGCGTAGTGGCGGAGCTGGCAGTCAAGCGCGGTGCTGACGTGGCGACAATTACTCGAGATCCGCAGGCATCGATAGGCAGGTTGTGCAGGGTAGCAGTCCGCCTGGGCGGCAAGACGGCGATTGGCGAGGAGACGGTGGTCTCGCAGCAGCCTCTGGTCACTCTGTGGGAACAGGCCTTGTTTCTGCTACTTGATGGAGTCGTGATGCTGCTGATGGAGCGTCTGGGCCAGACATCGGCGGCGATGAAGCAGCGGAGCATGAATCTGGAGTGAGTGCGGAGTCACGCTGACAACAGGGCGAAGAACCCCGACCGCTTTTCGCGGCCGGGGTTCTCTTCTACTATCAGGGCCGAGACAGGAAAGGTACGTACAACGGGCGTCGAACTAGATGGCGATGGTCTTGGAGCTCTCCCACAGGCCGTGGATGTTGCACATGGCCACAGCCAGCAGAGTTCCGGGCACATTCACTTTCATCGAGAAGGCCGCTTCAGGGTGCGTATACGCGGGGCCCTGATTGGCTCCCTTGACCGATTCGCCGTGTGCGCTGAAGTCAAAGTGACCCACGTGGTAGACGAACTTGTCTTCATCTGGCTGGAAGTAAACATCGATCCAGCTGATGTGATGCTCGGTCGTGTTGGGATGAGCGATCTCTTTTCCCACGCCTACCTTGATCGAGAGTAGCTTGTCTGCCTCGACCTTGTCCGGGCACTCGATCACGGGCACATGCTTCTCAGCTTTCCAGTCGGCAGTTTGAATGCGTTCACCGAGTTTCATCTGGTCTCCTCCATGGGGTGATTCGCGCCAGTGCGTCCTTGGCCGCGGCTGAACAGGTCAGCTATTCGACCGGCTCAAACATGTCCTTCTCCGCACCACAGTCAGGGCATACCCAGTCGGCGGGGAGATCTTCGAATGGCGTTCCTGGCTTGACCCCGTTCTTTGGGTCGCCCTTGGCCGGATCGTATACGTAACCACAGACCGTGCATTCGTACTTTTTCACCGTCAACCTCCTTCAGTGGTTTGCGCGTCATGCGCAATATTATGCTGAGGTCCGTCGCAGTTGTCAAGGCAAGGTGCGGCCACCGACGGGGCTGTCTCAAAACCCAGTACGTGCTTGAAGCGCCTCAGCACCTTGATAAGGGGACCGCCGAGGAATATGACCAACGCCGCGTTGCCAGCGGCGCGCGTCAAGTCCCACCACAGTGATGTTGTGGCGTAGAAGGCCCCGTAACGTCTCAGCCCTTCGTACAACCTCAGGCCCGGCTCCCAGTTCTGTCCCGGCGATGCCTGCATGGCGGAGACATAAGGCCAGAACCAGAGGTTCATGATGGCCCCGAAGGCGAATCCCCATAACGCGACCCAGGTCGCAAGCAGTACTCGCTCCGCTCGCGGCCAACGCCGCAGGTTCGGCAGCCATCCGGAGGTGAGCCCGATCCAGCCGGTCGACAACATCTGATAGGGCAGCCAGGGCCCCACCCCGCCACCAATCAGGGCGGAGACGAGCAGAGAGAGGACTCCCATCAGAAAACCGAATGTGCCGCCGTAGACGTACCCGCACAGGGCCAGGAGGAAAAAGATCGCCGAGAACCCGGCTGGTCCCGGGATGGCGCGCAACACGGCGTTCACTGCGCTGAGGACTCCCAGTACGGCAACCGTTCGAGCGCTCATCTGCCGGCTGGTCAGGTTAGCCACGACGATGATGACGCACAAGAGGGTGAGTACAAGTGTGACCAGTGGCGCGTCTTGGGCGTGAGCGGTCGCCGTTGGCCCGGACGCCACCATCGGGCTGAAGAAGGGGTAGGCAAAGGCGGCTACTCCGACCAGCGAGGCCATGAGAAGAATCAGGGCGTTGGTCCAGCTTTCACGCCGCATGTTCGTATGCCTTCTGGACGTCGGCGACGGTAAGCAGCCCCCCCGAAAAGAGCGCTGCGACGTGAGTCGCAAAGCCCGGAGACTGTGCCATCACCTGAAGAGGCGTGCCGTCGGCGGCGACCTGTCCCTTGCTGAGGATCACTACGCGCCGGGCACACTCTGCCGCCAACTCTGTGTCGTGCGTTACCAGGATGACCGTACGCCCTGAGGCACTCTGTTCTTTCAAGAACGCTGCTAGGTTCTTCTTTTCCAGCGGATCCAGGCCCCGCGTAGGTTCGTCGAGTAGCAGAGTGGAGGGCTCGGCCACGAGTATCGCCGCCAGCGCAGCGCGCTGGCGCTCTCCGACGCTCAGGGCACGAGGGTATCTCTCTCCCAGGCCTGAGAGGCCCAGGGTCCGCAACCACAACTCCGCATCGGCTGGTGGCAGACCATGAGCCTTGCGGGTGAACTGGAGCTCTTCTCGCACCGTGTCGGCGAACAGGAGGCTACCAGGATCCTGTGGCACGTAGCCTACGTGCCGAATCAACTCGTCTACCGATGCCGCTTGGGTGTCGAGGCCATGTACGAGCACACGGCCGCGGGCAGGGTGAAGCAAGCCGACCAGGTGCCTGAGCAAGGTCGTCTTGCCCGATCCATTTCGCCCCATCAAGGCGACCAGTTCGCCCTGTCGAACTCTGAGATCAAGGCCACGCAGGGCAGCCGACCCGTTCGCCAGGGCAGCTTGATCTGAACCGTAGCTGTACCAGAGACCCTGCACATCGATAGCTGGGGGCGCTTCGTGGGCCGAGATCGGCGCGTCAGCGCGATGGGCGTGCTGGTGGGATGGACAAGCGCGAGGTGTGAGCCCCGCAAGGAATGGTCTGGCCTCCTCGACGGTCAGTGGAATGGGGCGCCAGCCGAAGATTCTGGCAAGCTGGACAAGGGGAGGGGCGAATGGCAGGTCCAGAAGCACTTCCTGTGGCGTGCCGATAACTGGCTGGCTGCCGAGACCTGGCAAATACAGAATGCGATCAGCATATTGCACCACTCGTTCGAGTCGGTGCTCGGAGCACACCACAGTCAGACCCAGATCCTCATTCAACTGGCGAATCGTGGTGAGCACTTCCTCAGCAGACTGGGGGTCAAGCTGAGACGTCGGTTCGTCGAGCACTAGCAATCGCGGCTGCAAGGTGAGCACGGACCCGATGGCCACTCGCTGCTTCTCTCCTGCCGAGAGGCTGGTGATGCGGCGAGACCGGAGGTGAGCGATGTCCAGTCGCTCCAGGATCTCCCCAACGCGCGTGCGCATGATGGCAGGAGCGATACCCTGGTTCTCCATCCCAAATGCCAGCTCGTCCTCAACCGTGTCCACGACGAACTGTGCCTCTGGATCTTGCTGCACCAACCCCACCTTGGTGCTCATCCCATGTGGGCTTTGCACCAGAGGATCCAGTCCGGCCACCTGTACCTTGCCGGCGAATTTGCCGCCGCTGAAGTGGGGCACCAGGCCGTTGAGGGTGCGAAGCAGAGTGGACTTGCCGCAACCGGAGGGTCCCACCACGAGGAGGAACTCGCCGGCGTGAATCTCCAGGTTGAAGTGCCTGAGGACAGGAGCGCTCTGTTCTGGATAGGTGAAGGTCACGTCCTGCAGGCTGGCCAGGGGCAGGTGAGTCACACCGACTCCTTCTCGGCGCCTTCCGGTCGGTGCGGATTGGCAGTAATGAGGGGCCGATTGACGGTTGGCGCCCACAGGGCCGGGGCAGCCAGCAGGGTGGTCGCCAGGCCAACGACGGGCGAGAACCCGGGCCAGGGATTCGACGGCGGATAAGGGTAGAAGTAGAGCAGGGATGGGAGTCGCCACTGCACCACGCTCAGCGTGATGAGACACAGAATTGAGGCCGCGCTGACCCAGGTGTCTCGTGGCGACCAGGCTTCATATCGGAAGTGGGAGCGTCGAAAGCCACGTCCCTGCAGGTAGAGCGCGGCGAGCAGGAGGACGGAGCCGCCCAGCAGCAGAAGTGTGCCGGGTGCCTGGGGTTTCATGGAGCGGAGAACAAGGCCTGCGAGCAAGGCGAAAAGGCCCAGCAAGGTCAGCGCGGTCGACAGCGACTTGCCGGAGAGCGACGCTCGTGCCAGCGAGAATGACTCTGTACCCCGCGTCGGAGCGCGGGTGCCGGCCACGGAATCGGAACCCACAGCTATGCCGCCAAACCCGCGTGCCTCCATCGATTCGGCCAGCGTCAGGGAGCGCTCCAGGGCGGTGGTGATCAGGGGCACGAAGAGCGGAATCCAGTCACGCAGACCCCGGAACCTGTGTCCGCGCACGCGTTGAGCCTCGCGAATATCCTGCAGACTCGACATCAACTGGGGTATGAAGGAGAGGGCAATGGAAATCACCAGGCCGGCCTGGAATAGACCGGCAGGCAGCCAGCGCAGCAGGCGGTGTGCATCAAGCACCAGGTTGAATGTCGCGAAGACCAGCAGAACGGCAAACAGGCTAGCACCGTGCGAAAGGCCATAGAGCAGGCCCTCCAGCGTGATTGGGCCGCCGATAAGCGGCCAGCTTCGAGGGAGGGTGAAGAGCACGAAACGACCAGCATGGGCAAAGAACAGGTTGAAGATGGTTGCGACACCCCAGACCCACAGTCCGAGGCTCAGGAAAGTCTTCCATCCCGCCGCGGGGCGGCTCACCGCGCCGCTACTGGCGCCGGCCAGGCTGACGCGGCTGGCGAGGGTGAATACGATGCCTACAGCCACGATCAGGAGCAGCGTCTGAAGGGGCTGTCCGTTGATGAGTGCGGAAAATGCCGCGGCACAAAGCCAGGCAACCCAGGTCAGCGTGTGAAAGCTCAAGTTGCGCTACTCCGCCGCTCTGCCACGTGTCAGCCAGAAGGCACCGAGCAGAGCCAAAACCATGACCAGGAACAGGGCATACTGAATCAACGGAGGGGATCCTATACCTGGTCCTGCGTCTGTCGATGAGGACGAACCTGTATCCGCGGCTGCGTCTGGTGGGCAGACCTCGGGAAACGAGATCACAGGCGGTGGAGTGCTGGCATCGCCCCACATCCAGGCTTCCACGGATCCATCCTCGACCCGATGATCCGCCGAGCCAATCGCTGAGTACATCCAGCGGTCTTCTCTCCTGTACCAGTAGCTCCAGTAGCTGCAGGGTGGACGCAGGCACTGACAGAAGCACGGCTCCGAGGGGTAGTCGCAGCCTGTGCCGGCGATGCGGCACACGGCCCCGCCCCAGGTGGTGACAACCAACCCGGAGCGCGCGAGCAGTTCCAATCCGCTGATACTGGGCTCGTTAAAGGAGATGCAGCGAGTGATGGTCGTGACAGAAGCGTCGTCTGACTGACTGTCGACAGGCGCCAATTGCACGATCAGGGCTGCTCTGGATGGGCGCTGCGCGACGACCCTGGCCGTGCCGGCGCAGGATACTGCGGCGTAGCAGGACACAAGAATTATCGCCAAGATCGCGAGCCGTCTGCTAGACATAACTACTGCCCTTCAATGGAGCCAGCGCCCATCGGGCGCTGGCTCCTCCATTCGCTACTTGGAACGCAACGGCAGAGTCTTACCCTGCAGCGCCGGAATGGCTTGCACCGTGGACATCACCGGACTCCCCACGCCGGGTTGGAATTCTATCTTTCCGTCGCCTGTCTGCAGCTTGAGCAGCGCCGACAGGGGGTCGCCTGCGCCCTTCTTCCATTTGCCGGCGGCCGGGTCCTGACCTACAGCCATCAGCGCCATCGCGACGTTGGCGGTCGAGTTGGCGTTGGTGTCCGTTCCCCACTCCGATGGCTTGATGGCAGGGAAGCCGCCGTCGTCATTCTGCTGAGTCTCGAAGAAGGCCAGGGCTTTGCGGATTGCCTCCGAGTCCTTGGACTCTCCACCCGCAATGAGGGCTTGAAGCACAATGGCAACCGTGTCTGTGTCGGGTCCGAAGGCGGAATTCCAGGCACCGGTCTCGAGCTGGTAGCTCTTGAGCAAGGTGACCGCTTCCGCTGGCACCGGTTGGCCAGCAGCCTTGAGGGCCAGGATCGCCCACGCCTGTCCGACTGCTCCAGGGTCGTAGCTGCCCGGAGTCTGGGCGAAGGATCGCAGGAGTGCAAGCCAGTCCTTGCCGCCAAACGTCCCGGCATCCAGCCCAGCGGCGGCTATGGTTACGATCAGCTTGCCGGTGCTTGCCGTATCAACGGCATACTCCCCAGCCGAGGCGGAGAGATAGTCGATCAGCGAGGGTTTGCCTGTGGCCGTCCGCCATGTGGAGGGATCTCCGCCGCTGGATACGATGGCCAGCACCACATCGCAGGTCACCCCGGCAGGATGGCCAAAGCCGATATTGAGACTTCCGTCTTCTTGCTGTTGAGTGCGCAGCCACTCGAGCGCCTTGTTCGCGGCGACAGTTTGAGGGCTGTCGGCCTTCTTCGCGCAACTCGCGGCCGAGCCCAGCAGTAGAGCCAAAACGATCACCGTGAGTGCCAGTTTGCGGGTCCTATTTTGCATCGTCAGACATCCTTTCCTGATCTTTGTGGCCAACAAAAAACCCCGTGCCACTTCGGCCAGGGGTTTGTGCTACGGGTGTTGCTGTCGTTCTCCCACCCCCTTTCTCGCGAAGGGTAATACAGGAGCCTCACAGAGGCGGGGTGTCTGGCTCCCTCGGACTGGCCGAGGCTACAGTTGCGGGACAGCGCCGGACTTGACCGGTCTTTCCCCTTGATCGCTGGGCTTCCGAGCCTTGAGCGACCTCTGTGGTGCCGTTATTCGATTGAGTGCCAGTATAGCCAGCGGCGCGGGATTGTCAAATCGGGCGTGCCTGGTTGCCGGTTGGGCGAATAGAGGATAGAATAGGGACCATCTCGTGTGGAGGCAAGCAAGAGACCATGGGTGAC
This sequence comes from Anaerolineales bacterium UBA2200, assembly GCA_002327925.1. GTDB lineage: Bacteria > Chloroflexota > Anaerolineae > UBA2200 > UBA2200 > UBA2200. The sequence continues at coordinate 188,342 of DCVA01000024.1, read as the reverse complement.
AAGAAAGCCAAGGCCCTTCGTTCGGGGGTGCGGTGGTTCGTTGAGCTCACCGCCGTTATCATCGTACTGACTCTCTGGACTACTCCTTCATCGCTCGCCTTCAACCTTGCCCGGGCGGCCGGGTTGCTTGGCTATATCGGACTGTTTCTGGCCATTCTGTCTCACGAGTACATGAAGGACATGCGCCAGCTATACGGTAAGCCCTATCTGGCCATCCACCACCGGCTGGCCCAGATCAGCCTGGCCCTCACCCTTCTGCATCCGATCATGATCGCATGGCTGATGAGCGATGTGTCGTCGTTTGTTCCGCGCGTCGACTCTTTTCACGTCTTGCTGGTCAATGGGGGGAGGGTGGCGCTCTACCTGTTTATCCTTGCCACGGCGGCTGGTTTCCTGCGCAACCGTATCAAGAGCTTCTGGAAGTATCTCCACTGGCTCAATTACGTGGCTTTCTTTCTCGTCTTCGCCCACTCCTGGCTGCTGGGTACGAATGTCTCCGCTGGGGCGCTGAGCGTCATCTGGCCTGTCATGGCGCTTGTTGTCCTGATCGTCTTTGTGCGAAAGCATCTGCTGGGGCAAGGCAAGCCGGCCGCGTGAGGGCTGGGAAGACCGCCCTGAAGCCAGAGGACAGCCAGAGGCCGGATCTGTGAGCAACAAGAAACGGGAGGTCCATTGGACCTCCCGTCCACTTTCACGCTAGGTCGCGTCGCGGATATTGCGCGCAAACGCCGCGGCCAGATCCTCTGCCTTCAGTAGATCCTCGGCCGTGGGCGCGCCCCGGAACTCGAGTGGTTCGGACATCTCCCACTTGAGCTCCTGGGCAAAGGACTCGAACTCCTGCAAAGCTCCTCCGGACCAGCCATAGGAGCCGTAGTGAAAGGCGTTCCGCCCGGTCATGCGCTTGCGCTGGATGCTGTTCAGTACCTGCGCCATGGGAGGGAACATCTTGACCTCGTAGGTCGGAGCCCCCACAATGACGCCCTTGTTCTTGAAGACGGATGCCAGGATGTAGGAATGGTCGGCCAATGGGACCTCGAACACATCCATGTGTACGTTCTCGCGGGCAACGCCACGCATGATCGCGTCAGTGACGATCTTGGTGTTGCCGTACATACTGCTCCAGAGCAGGGTAATGGCCTTTTCGCATTTGCCGCCGGAGTAGCCAGCGAACTTGACATATCGCTTGACCACTTCTCCGGGATCTCCTCGCCAGATGAGCCCGTGTGAGGGTGCAATCATCGAGATGCTGGTGTCCTTGAGCTTGTCAATAGCGCGCTGGACCGGCTTGGCAAAGTTCGCCACGATGTTCGCATAGTAGCGCAGCATCTCCCGGTAGTAGAACTCCTGGTCCTCCGGCAAGATCTGGTCATCGAACAGAATCCCCTTGAGGGCTCCAAAGCCGCCGAAGGCGTCACAGGAAAACAGCACCTGGCTGCCTGGCTCATAGGTGACCATCGTATCGGGCCAATGGACAAAGGGCACGTGGGCAAAGACCAGGCTTTTTCCACCGCCGAGATCCAGCTGCTCGCCATCCTGCACTGCTCGCACGTTCTCGGTGACTCCACACAGGACCCTGGCCAGCTCGACTCCCTTGGGAGTTGCCAGCAGCTCAGCCCTCGGCGCCAGACGGCGAAAGTTGCCCAGGAACTCGGAATGGTCAGGCTCGAGGTGATTGGTGATGATGTAGTCGATGTCAGATGGAGCTAGTCCGGCTGTCTCCAACTGGTGAAGGAGACTGCTTGAGCTTCCGCTCCACTCCCTAACGAGGTCGATGATCGCTACCTTCTCCCCCTTCACCACGTACGAGTTGAGGGAAACACCGTCCGGGATGGGCCAGAGTCCCTCAAAGAGGTCGTGCGAGCGAACGTTCACGCCAACCCACCAGATACCGGGTTTGATTTCGACAGCAGGCATTGCAGTAAGGCTCCTTTCCTCGTGCTTGAGAATCTCTTGACAGTCAGTGCACCAGCCAGGATTATACCGGGACGGGCGCCGTGGTCAATCCGGGAGACGCCGGCTGGTCTGGCTGCGGGGGCCGGGAGAGCGGCCAGATCACGCGCTTTCGGCGGCGATCACCTGCTGTTCCCATCTTCTGAAGAATGGTAGCCAGACGATGCCCGGAATGATGAGCCAGGTCACGAGCCCGAGCATCCCGGCCCGTACATCGTAGCTGCTGGCAAGGAAGGTCAGCACCGGCGTTGGCAGGATCCAGGGTACGAAGGCGACCGTCGCGCTGACCCAGTCGAGGCTGTGGGCAAGGTAGGCCACAATGGTATTGATGGCGGTGATGCCTACGAAGGGCAGCGCCAGTAGAGGATTGAAGACGATCGGGGCACCGAAGATGAGGGGCTCGTTGATATTGAAGAAGCAGGCCAGCACGCTGTGACGGCCGACTACTCGAAGGCGGGCAGACCCGGACCTCAGCAGGTACAGGGCCAACGGGAGAGTGCCCCCGGAACCACCGGCTGCCACGTAGCTACGGAACATCTCGGTGTAGATCCAGGGTGGTCTCTGACCCGCCACGTGGGCGGCGGCGTTTGCCGCCAGATTGCTCGTCCAGACAGGCTGAAGCACGCTGCCCACCGTCAGGTCGCCATGTATTCCCAGAACCCAGAGAACCGCATGGGTCGTCTCGGCGATCACGGATGACAGGAAGGATGAGGCGGCCGGGACCAGCGCTGTCGCAATGGACGTCACAGCGTGTCCCAGGTCGAGGCCCGCAAGCACCCGTATCGTCCATACGATTGCGGCAAACACCGTGGTGGGGGCTAGCGCCTCCAGCAGGTGAGCGATGGGGGGTGGAACGGCGCTGGGCACAGAGAGCACCAGCCCGCGCCGCATGAACCAGCCGTAGGCTTCCACTGAGAGCAGCGCAACAACAATGGCTGGGAACAGGCCCCGGTAATCCAACCGGGCGGCAGCAAGTGATGCTGTCTCGTCGGCCTGTATCGGCCAAAGGCTGATCGCCAGCGAGAGCACAGCGAGGCCGGCCGGCCAGAGTGGCTCAAGGCCCCTGCGTTTCGCCAGGTGGTAGGCGATGCTCGCCACCGCATAGAGCGCTAGTAGACCGTAGGTCAGGTCGAAAGGCAAGCGGAGGCCGGCCGCAAGGTCAGGCTGCGCGGCGAGGTGCGCCTGCCATGCGGGGAGGGGGAGCTGTTGAAGCAGCATGGCCATGCTACCGACGGTGAGCAAGGGTGCCAGGGCGGCCAGCCCGTCACGCACAGACTCCAGATGCGGCTCATCCAGGACGGGGGCAATCCTCTCCAGAGCGTCATCCAGCAGGGATGACCTGCCGGCGGACCGTGGACCGTTCATTGCAGAGCTTCGGGACGGTCTGTCGCCCGGTCGCAGCGATTGAGGGTACCGCTCAGACGCGGACGCTGCAGCATGGAGGGTGCTGAGTGCCAGGTGGTCAAGGCTCGACCTGTACAGAGTCTCCCACGTGGAGGCCAGCATTGCGAATGGCACCGCTGGGAAGCTCAACAACATACGCGGCCTGCAGAACCGGGCGGTCAATGCGATTGGGGCGTAGATTCTCGCTGACGGCGACGATGCGGCCGCGTCGGTTGACGTAGAGCACGTCGATGGCGAAAGACATGCCGAACATGTGAATCCAACGGCAGGGGCGGAGCACCATACCCTGTCCGGGCTTGAGCGGCGCGTGGCCGATTAGCCCGCGTGTGCGCTTCCCCATGGCCTCCGACACTTCGAGCTCCTCGACCACGAACTGTGGCTCGAGTGCCTGTCCGAAGGCGGTGGTGCGATACGCAACCAGCTTCATCTGCGAATCAGTGCGTCCACGCCGGCGCCAAAGATATTGCCCGGAAGCCGGATGCCAGCCTTATCGATCTTGTCGGCGAATTTGGGCCGGATTCCCGTCGGGTTGAGATGGCCCATGATCCGGCCATCCTTGTGGCCCGTGTACTCAAAGCGCATGATGTCCTGCATGACGACGACATCGCCCTCCATACCCTGGACCTCGGCTACCTGGACCACACGACGAGCGCCGTCGCTCATGCGCTCAAGGTGGATGATGCAGTCAATGGCCGAAGAGATCTGCTCGCGTACGGCTCGCAACGGAAGGTCCATGCCCGACATAAGCACCATGGTCTCCAGTCTACGAAGGGCGTCACGGGCTGTGTTGGCGTGCAGCGTGCTCAGGCTTCCGTCGTGGCCGGTGTTCATGGCCTGAAGCATGTCGAGCGCCTCGCCGCCGCGGGCCTCTCCGACGACGATGCGGTCTGGTCTCATACGCAGGGCATTGATCACCAGGTCGCGGATGGTAACCTGCCCCTTGCCCTCGATGTTCGGGGGGCGGGCCTCCAGGGTAACTACATGCTCCTGCTTGAGCTGTAGTTCCGCCGCGTCTTCAATGGTCACGATGCGCTCGCGGGAGGGAATGTAGCCGGACAGTACGTTCAGCAGCGTGGTCTTGCCGGAGCCGGTGCCTCCGGAGATGATGGTGTTGAGGCGAGCTTCCACGGCAGCCCTGGAGAGCTGGATGAACTCGGGAGTGATGGTGCCAAAGGACTGCAGGTCTGCGTCGGTGAACGGAATGTGCGAGAACTTGCGGATCGTGAGCACAGGGCCAACCAGCGAGATGGGCGGGATCGTGACGTTGACGCGCGAGCCGTCGGGCAGACGGGCGTCGACCATAGGCGACGATTCGTCCACACGGCGACCCAGCGGCGCGACGATCCGGTCGATGATGCGCAGCAGGTGCTCCTCGTTCTCAAAGACGTAGTCTGTCCTTTCGATCCTGCCAGAACGTTCGACATAGATCTTGCGAGGTCCGTTGACCATGATCTCGGTAACGGAGTCGTCCCGAAGCAGAGGTTCGATCGGACCAAGACCAAGGATGTCGGCAAGCACCTGCTCCAGCAGGAGTACGCGCTCGGTCCTGCTGATGGCGGCGTTTTCCTCCTCCACGACCTTGGGGAATAGGGCCTCTATCGTGCGGCGAACTACGGTGATGTTCGAGATGTCCAACTGTGGATCAAGACGAGCTAGCACCTTGTCTCTGATCCGCGTCGCCAGTTTGGGCTCCACTCTGGCGGTCGAACCGTTTGGTCGTGGGTTGCCCAAGGCGACGCCGGCCGGCCGGTTCAGCAGGGTCATGGCACGATGCTCCACTTCTCCAGCCCGCAGTTGCATTTGCCCGCGATCACCTGAACGGCCGGATCGTAGGCCCTGAGCGCGGCGAGGAAATCACCATTCGCCGCCTTTGCGTCGCCCTGCTGGATGGCGCTTTCGTACAGCTCTGCCGGGATGGCGGTAGCGCTTCTGGTGATGATGCTCAGGGCGGTCTTGACGAGATCCGCCGCTCCGGCGAGGTCCCCCTTCTTTCCCACAGCGGTTCCCAGTTTGACATAGGACACGAACAGGAAGCGCGCGGAATCGGATCCGCCGTGCAGGGCAGCTGCGGCAGCGGCACGGTAGCTCTTTTCGGCCGCAGCAGAGTCCCCCTGTGCCATAGCCTGGTCGCCCTCGCGCATGGACAGCGCGAACTGGCGCAGGAACTCGCTCTCTGGCTCGACGACCACGACGGGTGCGGGTTTCGTTGGGCCAGGTGCCGGTTCGGATGGAGTTGGCGCGGGCAGTTCCGGAGTGGCAGCAGCTGGGATGGGTGTGGGGCTGGGCACCGGTGTGGGCGCGCTTCCCCTGAGCAGAAGCGCCGCATTGCCACCCGCATAGGTCGGCTGCTGCTCAACTACCCATCTCAGGATGGTTTCAGCGGCGGGCCGATCACCAACGATGATCAGTTTCTGAGCCTCCAGGTACTTGTCGGCCAGGGATACCTGCAACGACGCCAGTTCATGCTGCGGCCGCAGAGAGAGAGCTTTTTGCAGGAGCCCTTTGGCTTCAACGAGTGCCTCCAGACTACCTTTGCTTGTCTCGACCAACTCTGTGGCTTGCTGGAAGTAGCAGTCGAAAAGACGTGTGGCGACAGTCGCCTTTTCGTAGTCGGCATTCATGTCGACCAGATCCTCGTAGGCCATGGCGGCCTGGGCCCACTCGCCTGCTGCAAAAGCGAGTTCGGCCTTCGCAAACGCGGAGCTCAGTGCGGCCTGCTGCTGAACGTGCATCAGCTTGAACTGCGCGTCGCCGTACTTGGGGTCCACGGCGATCACGCCCTGCAGGACGGACTCGGCGGTCGGCCAATCCTTGGCAGCTATGGCCGCCTCAGCCTGGGCGTAGTTTTCGTCCAGGGAACGTCTCTGTTGTACCTGCTGCAAGGCTACAGACCAGGCTGAGTTGTCCGGCTCGGTAGCAAGAAGATCGTTGAACTCTTTCTCAGCACCGGTGTAATCACGATTGGCCAGGAGTTGATAGGCACGCGTTTCGCGGGCGGCGCGTTCCTGCAGAGCCTGTTGCGTGGCTTGCTGCGGGGTGACCCATCTGTTGTAGAGATAGCGAGCAGCAGGCACGGCGACCGCTGCGAGCACGGCCAGGCTGAGCAACAGCAGCACCCAGCGCAGACGGCCGGAGAGCAGGGCACGTTTCGGCTTCGGCTGTGACTGCTCCAACGAGGCCTTCAGTCGGGTCTCGTCGAGAAAAGCTCGCGCGGCCGCGTGCTCGGGCTGCAGGCGCAGCACCCCCTCAAAGCCCACCGCGGCCTTGTCCCAGCGGCCGTTCTGGAAATCCATCAGACTCTCCTGGTAGAGAGCCTCGACCTCTTGCTCCTGTCTCTCTGGTTGCGGATCGATTTGCATCATCGGTTGTTCTTCCATGGCTGACCCCATTCTATGGCATTCAAGTCGCTAACGCGCGAGGTTGCTGAATGTGCGCACTACAATCGGAATCGCAGGTCCTATTGACACAGCCAACAGGGCAGGGAAGATCATAAAGATCAACGGGAACAGCAGCTTGATCGGAACCCTGCGTGCCTCTTCCTCGGCACGCTGCCAGCGCCGGATGCGCATTTGCTCTGACTGGGTATGCAACACGGTGGCAATACTGAGCCCGTACTGCTCGGCCTGGGTCAGGACGGCGGTAAAGCTTCCGACCTCCTCTACATTGGTGCGCCAGGCCAGGTTCTGCAGTGCCTCGCGCCTGCTAAGCCCGATGCGCACCTCGGCCACCACCTTGCCGAATTCGGTGGCGATGGCATTCTGCCACTTTTCGCTGATCTTGAGCATCCCCGAGTCGAGTCCGGAACCGGCATCCACGCAGATGGTCAACATGTCCAGGGCATCAGGCAGGCTGCGGCGTATCTCGCCCTTGCGCTTGCGTACCCGCGAGCCCAGCCAGAAATCGGGCGCCAAGAAGCCTATAGCTGTTGCCAGGACCGCAAGCACGATTGTCTGAAATGCCGGCCCTCGGCTGCGACTCAGGGCGTAGAACACTGCCACCCCCACAACCAGGGCCAGCAGAAGCTTGGCTCCCAGGAAATCCAGCACGCCGAGATTGTAGGGGTGACCGGCGCGAACCAGGTCGGTCCGCATGCGTTCGATGTTGTGCGACGGGGCAAGGCTGCCCGCTGCTCGCATCTGACGCCGCAGCCAGGGTCTGAGCACCCGATCAGCAAAGCTCTGTTCCAGCTCCGCCTGTTCGGCAGGATGGGGGCTGGCCATCAGACGTTCCAGTTGCTGCTTGGGCGTCTCGCCGTGGGCCAACCTGCGCAAACCGAAAAGCACAAGAATGGCACTGACCATCGCCAGTGAGCCGACAAATAGACTGATCGCCGTCGAACTCATTCGCGCTCCATTCCTAGAACTCCACTTTGCTGAGCTTGCCCATCACCAGGCTGCCGAGAATAACCAGGACCACCGCCGTAATGGGGATCAACAGAGTCCACCCGGGCGTAAAGAGGGCAAGGATGTACTCAGGGTTCAGGACGTAGACGATCAAGCCGATCGCAACCGGCAGCAAAGTCAGAATAGTCCTCTGCATGCTCTGCTGGGCGGTCAGAACGCGTAACTGGCCCTTCAGGCGGATGCGGTCGCGAATCGTTCCGCTGATGGTCTCCAGAATCGTCGCCAGATTTCCGCCGACCTCGTACTGGATGGAAATGGCCGTGACCACCAAATCCAGGTCGTCGCTTCTCACGCGGCGCACGAGGTTCTGCATGGCCTGGGTGGCCGACACTCCGAGGCCAACCTCTCTCACCACGCGCCCGAACTCCTCGCCTGAGGGCGGAGGCATCTGCTTGGCCACCGTGTCCATTGCTATGGTGATGCCGTAACCGCTGCGCAACGAGCCAACCAGAAGTGTCAACACGTCCGGAAGCTGGTCTTGAAAGGCGACCAGGCGCTTTGCCTCCCGGCGCCTGACGTAGACACGCGGCAGGAACAGCCCGATAACGGCAGCCAGCATGCCCAGCAGCAACTGCCTGGTCAAAACAAGGACGACGAGGAACAACAGGGCCGCCACAGCCAGGTGAAGCAAGGCATATTCCGGAACGGTCAGCGGCAGGTTGGCGCGGGCAAGGTCGGTGGCCATTGATGCTGCGAAGCGGCGTCCCGAGATGAGCCGGCCCAGGGTTTCAACAATGGGGTGGAGCCAGCGAGTCCTTTCGGTGTGGTCGGCATCGTAGGTGGGCAGAGGTTGCGGTGTCAGGATGTCGAGCCGTGATGCCACCGACTCCTGCGGCTCGATGGCACGACCCAACCCGACGAACACCAGCAGGACCCCCACTGCGATGCCTAGAGCGGCCAACCCGATCAAGGGTGTCATGCTCAACCTCCCACCCCCGAGAAGCGGCCAAACCATTCGGCGATTCGTTGGCCGAACAGGAGTGTGCTCAGGCAACCGGCGACCAAATATGGCGCATAGGGGATGTACTGTTTGGGTCCACGGACACGGGTGACCAGCAAGATCGCGGCAGCGAGCCCTCCGATCAGGATTCCGAGCGTTAGCGCCTGGACTACCCAGGGAAACCCGGTCAGCATGCCGATCAGGACGGCGAGTTTCACATCCCCTGGGCCGAGAGCACCACGACCGACGATGGCGAGGATCAAGAACACCCCTCCCCCGAAGGATGCGCCCAGCAGCGCTCCCTTGAGATTGGACCGCGGCAGGATGAGGTCGAACGCCAGTGCCTGAGCCAGGCCGGCCAGAACCAGCACATTTGGCACCAGGCTGTGCTCCAGGTCTATGACGGCGATCAGCAGCAGAAGCCAGCAGGAGATCGACTGCGCCAGGAAGGCAAGGCTCCAGGCGTACCGGCCATGCAGGTAGACGGTCAGGGCAGTCGACCCGAACGTGAGCAGCACGCTACGCAGACCGCAACGTGGGTGAATCTGGGCGCCGGGCAAGCGAGACGAGGGATCGCCCGTCGACGGGTCGTCCTGGTCCACGACGCGCGGAGGCAGCCAATCGGCCAGGGCGTCGAGGAGCAATCCACAGAGAGCCCCGAGCAGCGCAGCGAGCCACATCATGCCATCCCTCTCGCCTATCCATGCCCGAGAACGGCACTGGCGATTGCAGGGGCCGGCCGCTTCTTGGCCAACCGGTTCATCACGATGTCGGACAGACGAATGATCCCCTGGGCCACTGAACTCTTGGGGTGGCTCATGATCAATGGAATACCGCGGTTGATGGAGTAGGTGACCAGGGGTTCGTCGTTGCAGATCTGCGCGCTGACGTTGGTCTGCAGTGCAGCTTCAATGTCGCGAAGCTGGAGCCCGCCCTTGCACGGATAGCGGTTCAGAACGACGATGGGTTTGAAGTCCCGGTTCCAGGTCGAGACCGTCTGCAGGAACAAATGGGCGTTACGCAGGGCGGTCATCTCCGGTGTGAGCACCAGAATCGGTTCGGAGAGCTGCAGCACCGCGAGAGTGGTCGCATCCAGTGAAGGAGCCGTGTCGATGACCAGGAACTCGCAGGCCTCCTGCAACCAGCCAATGATGCGTTCCCATTGGTCCGGCTGAACGCTCGAAGAATCTTGAGCCCAGGGCTGCGAGGCGAGTACGCGGATGTCGGACGAGTGCGAAGACAGTACGGAAGCCAGCAGTTCTGCGTCGAGCTGATCGAGCCGCGGCAGCAGGTCGCCGACTGTGTGCTGGGGAGCGAGGTTGAGCATCACGGCCAGTGTGCCGCCACATGTAGAGGCATCCACCAGGGTGACGCGCCGGGCACTCTTGGTGCGCATGGCAATCGCGAGGTTGGCCGCAAGGGTAGAGGTACCGACACCGCCTTTGGCGCCCCAGAGGGTGACGATGTGCCCAATGCTCTTCTCTTCCGTACGCAGGGCGGCCTTGACTCGCGCCACAAGTTCCGCAGAAGCCACCGGCTTGACGATAAAGTCGTTGGCGCCCGCCTTAAATCCGGCAACCTTGTCGGCGACCTCAGTGCGGGTAGAGCAAATCAGAATGGGGATCATGGCCGTGGAGGGAACAGCACGGATGGTTCGACAAACCTCGTAGCCATCCACGTCCGGCAAGTCGATATCGAGCAGGATCAGGCGGGGCCGGTTCAGCTCTGCCAGTACGACGCCCGCCTGGCCGGTGATGGCGGTGAGAACTTCATAGCCTTCGGCGCTCAGGGTGCGCTGGATATTCTCAGCAACGTCGACATCATGATCGATGACCAGGATCGTCGGTGACAAGGGGTCCCTCTCAGGGTTCCACCGGGATACGGATCCGGTAGCGGTCGATAACATAGTTGATGTTCACAGGTTGAGTCTCAATGACCTGGGTGGCTTCGGGCGCACGCAAGACGATGTCCACTGTGGCGCCTGTATCCTGCAGATGTTTGAGCACCAGTGCATCCTGCGGATCCAGGGCAAAGATGATGGCCAGCGGGGCCACAACCCGGCCACGCGCTTCGGTGCTTACCTCTACCCCCAGGTCGTACGTATGGACAACCGCCGCCACTTCCAGGTTCTGCAGTGCATTAAAGGTCACCACGCCGCCCTCGCCTTCGCCCCCTGCCTCGATGTCCAGCGAGTACAGCAGATCCACCCTGTCTCCGGCCTTCAGCAGGTCGTTTCGGCTGAGCAGATCATTGGCGGGAAAGGCCATAGCCACCTTGGTCTGGTCCATAAGGAACGCTACGTGCTCTCCCTTCATCGTGGGGGAGACAACGTTCGTTGTCAAGATCATCTCGTCCGGCGCCAGGGGCACCATCGTCAATAATCCCACGACCTGGTCCAATCTCCGAGCCGCGCTTTCCGGGACGATGTCCGCTGGGGCCCGGCGCAGTTCTACGTCGTCCGGTTGGATCTGCCCGCGGATCGCCAGGGCGCGCGCCGCGACCACGACGTCGACTGTAGGAACCTCGGGTGCAAGCGGCACAAGGGAAGATGCTCGTCGAATCGCCGCGTACGCGAGCAGCCCGGCCGTGAGCGCTATCAGCATCCCCGCCGCAATCCAGATGCATCCAGAACGTCTTTTCATCTGTTCGTGTCCCCTCCGGCCCCAGGTGCCGGGGCTCTTGATGCCCAAACCATAACACAACGCCCATGCCGAGCTAAATCCACGACCGGCCCACCTCCATCACCTGGTCCCGGAGAGAAGTGGCGATGAACCTCTCGGACCTTCTGCCGTTACAGGACAGGGCCATGAAACGGGTCGGCATGGTCCACACTGGGCCAACCAGGTCAGGCAACAGGGATCTGCCTTGCGAGTTGGCTCGCCTCACTGCTGTCATCCCAGATGACGTAGCACGTGTTGAATAGATACGGCAAATCCGTGCTCACGACTACAACACGTCGGCGCAGGAAACGCCGGGCCGCCACGGCGTGTGCCGACAGACGTCGCTGGCCGTGCCGGACCATATCGCATCGGGCACCGCAGCGTTCTGTCGCTCGAGGGACTGCCCTCCGCACACGGTTTGGCCCGGGGGCCAAGATGGCTGAGATGGTTGTCGGAGCTCACTGGGCCGCATGATTGGCGCGCCGGGTGCCGAACACACGGAGGTGCAGAGAGGGGGCTGAGTTGAGCCAGCGATCCACGGCCAAACGGGACCGCACGGCCTGGTGGCGCATGTCAGTAGCCGATGTACATCGTCGCCGCGCTATGTAACGCCAGCGTATCTCTCCCCATTGCCTGAGCAACGACCGGGGTGATCAGGTCGAAATCGTAGCGCACATCCACCAGGACCGTGTCATTGGTTGGGTGGCCAAGGGTCACAGAGAGGCGCGCCGGATCCAGCGCGACGGCATACGTGAGCACTCTGGAGGCGACCTCAGCTTCCGTCCTGGTGCCGACGGCAGCAAACCTGGCTCCCTCTCGAGCCGAATTGGCGACCACGTGATACACGTAGACGGCGCGCCCTCCGTCGACAATGGCGAAGAGCAATAAGAGAAGGAGCGGGATGATCAGTGCGAACTCGACCAGATCCTGGCCTCGTTGCTGGCACTTGGTTGCCTGAACGGGAGGCTTCATCTCAGTAGACCACCATCTCGGCAGTGCCCCGCAGACGGATGGTCTGGACCCCGGGCACCACGCCGCTGAACAAGCGAAAATCGTGGATCACGCTGACTGTGATCGGGTCCCCCTTCAATCCTGAGGTCGATATGGCGACATCGGCGCAGGTCAGAGAGATGCCCGAGCCGGCGGCCTCAGCGACGGCGCGGGCGCAGACGCCAGCCGCCTGCTCCGGGTGCATGGCTCCGAAATATGCCCCTTCGCGAGCGGCATTGGTGACAATAATGTAGGTGTTGAAGGCCCGGCCCAGGTCGAACGCCCCGAGAAAAACAAGTATCAGCAGCGCGACGGATACGGCGAACTCGACGAGGGACTGACCTACCTCGCATTGGCGGTCGTTCACCCTAACTGTACTCCAGGGCCGTGAGGGCCAGCGTAGAGAGGGGAGGGGCAGAGGACGACCTGACCGTGTGCTCTGCCCCTCGTGTCCAGTTCGCTTCAGTGATGGGCTTACCTACGATCAGCCGCCAAGGGCTCCAGAGAGCGTATCCGCGATGTTCTGCAGAACAGATTGGATGCTGCCCCCGAGCGCCTGAACGGCGACGACAGCGAGAATCACGATCAGCGCAATGATCAGAGCGTATTCGGTCAGATCCTGACCCTTCTGCCGGCGAAGCCACTGCATCATTCTTGTCAACATGTCTGATTCACCTCCTTTCTTTAGCAGTCCTGTCCAGCGAGTCTGTGTTGGCCAGCAATGTTGGCGCTGGCCCGGGATATCAATCGGTACCGGGGCTGTGTCCTGTCGCTCGCTGAGTCCGCCAGGTATTCCCCAGCCGCTTCCCTTGTTAGCAACCATTCCGTTACCATAAAGCTACGATTGTGACACAATGCTATCACCAGAACATGAACGAAATGTGAAAGAACGGCACCTGAAACATTACAGTCCATTCATTATACGACGAACCGAATGTTTGTCCAACTCAGGCCAGTATTCGGCAGGGCAGGAGGTGGTGAATTGTTCATGCAATCCGCATTTCGCCGATGGGTTTCAGAAACCCCGTGTGTGGCTCGGTGCACCGTATCCCCATCAGCATTACTGGTACGCTGATGATGACGTGGCTGTCTTCGATTAGTTGCGGGTAGCGCACGACTCGCCTCCTTGGACTTTGCGCCCAGGTGTGGTAGACTGACCGAATAACGCGGCTGGCGTCGCCCCGCCGTTCGGGAGGAAGTGGAAATCATGTGCAGGGCCCTCAGTAAGCGCAGCAGGCAACTGATTCTTCCGGCTTTGCTCGTCCTGGTACTGGCCTTCTGCGTCGGATGCGACCGGTATCGGGCAACTCCGGTACCTACGGCCACACCGGTGCTGCAGCCGACGGCAGAGCCAACGCCCGAGGCGGGGGTTCGAAGTGACATCATCGCCGCCCGGCAGGCAGCGCTGGGCTTGCTCAGAGAGATGGCACCGACGGTACCCGTGCCTGAGGACCTGGCCTGGGTCGGACGCGATACGACTCCCCCGGGGGTGAGTGAGGTCACCACGTATGAATTCGCCAGCGCCGGATGGTCCATGACCGTGGCGGCCCTGACGCTCTCGCCCGGTGTGCTGGAGTACGAGGTGGAGCTGGATCACGCGCAGAGCGGCCTCCACTGGGCTGCCCGCCTGGATCAGTCGCTTCGCCTCCTGGAGTCCAATGTCAACGTATCGGTCGACGTTGTGGTCGCCCGCAAGATCCTCCTTGACTATCTTGCGAAGGTGTACCCAGCACTGGCCCCTGCGGATGGACTGGTCTGGCTGGGAGAGAAGGCCTCCATGCCCGGCACACAAGGGCGCCAGTCCTTCAGTTTTGAGGCAGAAGGCTGGTCCATCCTGGTTGAGCATGATCTCGCCGATCAGGAACAGGTGGTGTATGAGGTTGGCGTCACAGGCTCGGGGAATGGCTTTTCGTGGCGCGGTCAGGTGGATGCGCAAGGGACTGTGCTGGAGCACCGCTGAGGGCTGGCACAGCTAGGTGCGCAGCACGCTCACGCCCAGATTGTCGGCGTGATCGCCGATGCGCTCCAGGTTGCGCAGCGTCTCGATGAACAGAATGTTGGCCTGTGGCGTGCAGATCCCGGCCTCGAGACGTTTGCGATGAGACTCGCGCAGCTCCTTCTCCATGATATCGATTTCGTCCTCGGCCTCCTTGACTCGCTGTGCCGACAGCCTGTCTTCGCTGGCAATCGTCTGCACAGCAAGAGCCCAGTTCTCGCAGACCAGCGAGTGGAAGTGTGACACCTCGGACTCTCCCTGGGAACTGAACCCAACCTGGTCGCGAGCCCGCTCCTGACCCGCCTGGGCGAGGTTCTCTGTCATGTCGGCGACGCGCTCAATGTCGGTGATGACATGCTTTAGCTGAAAACAGCGCTGGCGCTCGGACTCACTGAGCGAACCACGAGTCAAACGGTCGATGAACTGCTCGACGATGCGGCAGAGCGGATCGATCTGCTCATCCTCTCGCCTGAGAATCGCCTGAATCTTGGCCTCGTCGCATCGCAGCAAGGCATCACGGCTCCATTCGACCATCTCGGTGGTCAGCTTGCCAATGCGCACCACCTCACGTGCAGCCTGAGTCAGGGCTATGGGCGGAACCTGCAGAAGGTTGTCGTCCAGGAACTGGGTCAGTCGAGGTGGTTCCCGATCGTCGCCGGGTACCAGAGCCCTGGCGATGCGCACGATAAGGGGAACCAATGGAAACAGCACGAGGCTCACGGCGATGTTAAAGATGCTGTGGGCGTTGGCAATTTGTCTTCCCAGGTTGCCAGAAGTCCTGGCCAGCAAGCTGGCGAAGGGGGAGATGAACGGGAAGAAGAGGGCGACGCCGAAAAGGTTGATTACGATCTGCGCCACTGACGCACGCCGGGACGAGCGAGACGAGCGCAGGGCGACGACAAAGCCCGTGACACACGTACCGATGTTTGCGCCCAGGATCAACGATATGGCTCCCGGGAGGGTGATGGCATTGGCTAGGCCAAGGGCGATCGCCAGGCCGGAAGTCGCGGAGCTGCTCTGGATTAGCGCGGTAAGCAGCGTCCCCCCGATGATGCCCAGGATCGGCGTGTCCCCCATCGCGGCGAGCCAGGAGCGCACCTGCGGCTCGTCCACCAGCGACGCAACTCCGGATTTCACTGTCTCGAGGCCCAGGAACATGATGCCCACGCCCAGAATGGCCGTTCCAGCCGCTTGCCACTGCTTCTCCGCCTTGAAGGCGCGGATCGCGTAGCCCGCGACCAGCAAGGCAAAGAGGTACTTGCCCACGTCGAAAGCGATGAGCTGCCCGGTGAGCGTGGTGCCGATCTCCTGCCCCATCATCACACCGACGGCCTGCTCAAGGGTGAACAGGTGAGCGTTGATCAGCCCGATCATGGTCACCATGAGCAGGCTGCTGCTTTGAAGCACCGTGGTGGCAGCAAAGCCAAACGCTGCTGCCTTGATCCGGCGGTCGGTCATGCGATCCAACCAGGTCTGGATTCGTCTACCGGCAAGCTGCTCCATGCCCACACTGAGCATGTCAATCCCGAGCAGCAGGACGGCCATGCCGCCCAGCATCTGTAGGATGTTGGCAACGGTCATGTGCGCTTCTCCTATCGATGCCTGTCTGTGGTGCGTGGCCCCTGTCGGTGGGCTACCGAGCGCAGGTGGTGCGCGGCAATTCTAGCACAACCTGGACAGGCGCGCAATCCGGTGACCGTGTGCTTGGAGCTAGTGGCCTTGTTCCCTATAATGACGATCACCCTGGGTGCAGAAGGCAATCCAATGTCGAATCTCAAGATCTGTGCGGTTGAAGATGAGCGTGATCGGCAGGTGATGGTCCTCTTCCCGTGGACCGTATATCACGGCGACAGGAACTGGGTGCCGCCGATCCGCAAGGATCGCGACAAGTTCCTCGACCCCAAGCGGAACACGTTCTTTCGGCAGGCGGACGTGGCGATGTTTGTGGCCCGACGCGGAGATCGGCCGGTCGGCACCATCGCTGCGTTCATCGACCGCCGGTTCAATGAATTCCTAAAGTGCAAGGTGGGCTTTTTTGGCTTCTTCGAGGTGCTGCAGGACTATGAAGCCGCTGAAGCCCTTCTGGACACGGCGCTTGGGTGGGTGCGTGAGCGTGGTATGAGCGAGCTCCGGGGACCGATCAACTTTCACCGTGACCGGGAGAGAGGCATTCTGGTCGAAGGGGCGGACTGCCCGCCACCCATGATGTGCGGGCATTCGCCGGCGTACTACCACGAGTTCGTCTCCCGTTTCGGGCTCACCAAGTACGCCGACGATTTCTGCCGGCGCTTGTTCGTGTCGGATATCATCGGTCCGAATGGCGAGCTTCCTCCCCGGCTGTCACGCCTGGAGAAGGTTGCCGAACGCCGCAGTGATTTCCTGGTGCGCCAGGCACAGATGGTCAATTGGGATGCCGAGGTACAGAGGGCCCGCGAGCTGTACGACGCTACCATCGGCCTGCTGCCAGACCACGTACCCTGGACGGATGCAGAGTTCAACGCCTTCGCCGACGAGGTGCGCCCTTTCATCGACCCCGAGTTTGTTCTGTTTACCGAGCGTGAGGGAAGGACCGTCGGCTGCGTGCTAGGCTTTCCAGACATGAATCAGGTGCTCATTCACCTGAACGGCCGGCTTGATGCGCCACGCAAGCTGCTGGCGTGGTGGCATATGAAGCGCATCAACGTGCTCAGCCTGAAGGTTGCGGGGGTTGTCGAAGAGCTGCAGGGCCGGGGCATCGAGGCGCTGCTCCTGTTGGGCCTGATCAAGGCGGCGCAGCCGCGAGGTTACCGCTGGGTGGACCTGTCGCTTCAGGCAGAAGACAATGACAAGCTGACGACACTGACAAGCCACTTTGGCGCAGAGGACTACAAGCGATATCGCGTGTACACGATGCCTGCATAGCCATTTGCGACGGAGACGTCTGGCGTTTGTCATCCCGTCACAGAGGAGGAGACCATGCCAAAGATCGGCGAACTGGCGCCCGTTTTCGAGCTCCTGTCCGATAGCGGCGAGAAGGTCAAGCTTTCCCGCTTTAGGGGCAAGAAGGTGATTCTGTATTTCTTCCCCAAAGCGGGGACCTCGGGCTGAACGATTCAGGCCAACGGATTCCGTGATGAATCCGAGCGTATCGCGGAGGCCAACGCCGTTGTCATTGGCGTGAGCCCCGATTCCGGCAAGGCGCTGGCCAGTTTCCGTGCGAAGAACAAACTGCCCTTTGTGCTTCTGTCCGACCCGGATCACGCGGTGGCCGAAACGTATGGCGCGTGGGGCGAGAAGAAGCTATATGGCAAGACCTACATGGGCATCGTGCGCAGCCATTTTGTGATCGACGAGAAGGGCCGCTTCCTGGATGTGCGCATCAAGGTAAGCCCAGAGGAAAGCGTGCACCTTGCGGTCGAAAAGGTGGCCGCCGGCCTCCCCTAGAAGGTGAGGGCGCCACCCCAGTCTGCAAGGTCCCAGACGTGGGTTCCGGGCCTAGTTGCCCGGCGTCGGCAGGGGCTCGCAGCTCGGAGCCGTAGATCGCAGCCTGGCTAGTACCTGGCCTGGTTTTCCAGGTGCTCCTCGAATGTCTCCGCAAACGCGTGAGAACCGTCCCCCTTGGCCACGAAGAAGAGATAGTCCGTCTGCGCAGGTTGGAGCACCGCCTGGATCGAAGCAAGACCAGGACTGCAGATCGGCCCGGGCGGAAGCCCTGGGTGTATGTATGTGTTGAATGGTGAGTCAACCGTGCGCAGGTCCCCCGCGGTCAGTTGCGGCCACCAGCGGCCAGAGGCCACGTCGTATCCCTTGCCATACTGCACCGTTGGGTCAGCTTCCAGATAGATGCCGCGGCGCAGCCGGTTGAGGTATACGCTGGCAATGACGGGTCGCTCTTCGGCGACCACTGCCTCACGCTCCACGATGGAGGCGATTGTCAGAGCCTCGAAAAGCGTGAGTCCGTTGTCGAGGGCCTGCTGGCGCATCTCGATCGTCACGCGGCGGTCAAAGTTCTTTAGCATCGTATCGATCAGCAACGTAGCCGAGATGCTGACCGAGAACTCGTAGGTATCGGGAAACAGGAAGCCCTCCAGTGTTGCGGGTGCGGAGGCGGGGCGATCACGTAGAAAGTCGTAATGGAAAGCGTCGTCACGCACCAGGCCGATGAACTGCTCCTGGTCTACCCAACCTTCGCTGGCGAGGTAATGGGCCATCTCCTCAGCACGCAGTCCTTCTCGTATGGTGACCGTTCTGGCCAGCAGCCGACCGTGCCTGAGCTGCAAGACTACCTCGGACATCGGCATATTATCGCGCAGCGAGTAGTCGCCAGCCTCCAGATTCTGGTCGAGGCCCCAGTAGCGCAGCAAGAGGCGGAACAGCTCCGCATCGCCAATGATTCCCAATCGCTCCAATCGTGCCGCGATGGTAGCTGCGTTCTCTCCTGGCAGGACCGACACGGCAACCGATGCACCATCTCCAGGCGGTGGCGTCTCGATATCGTCGCGCCTCAAGTTCAGATAGATGCCCAGCACCGTGCGTTCGAGTGACGAAAGGTCTACCTGAGTGCCAGGCTGAAGAGCAGAGGCTCTTATCTGCTGCACAAAGAAGTAGACGATGCCGGCAGCGACTCCAAGTATGACCGCCAGGGCAGCAAGGAACAGCAGAATTCGACCACCCGCGTGCTTGGTCCCCTTCAACGATGGCCTCCCTCGTGTCGTCAAATCAATGCCTCGGCAGGGTGAGCCTGCCGAGCGTCCAGGTAGCTTTGTAGAATGACCGCTGCCGCCGCCGCGTCGATCACCTCACGCGAGGCGCGACGCCCGCTCTCATGCAATAGACGTTGGGCGTGCAGGGTCGACAACCGCTCGTCGTACAGCACTATCGATACGTGAGGAACCTTCTGTTGCAGTCTGCTCACGTATTGCCTTACTCGTCTGGACTGTGGGCCGATCGAGCCGTCGAGCGATTGGGGGTCCCCAACCACAATGGTGCCGACCTGGTGCTTCTGCACCAGGTCCGTCACGGCCAGGAGCTCGGCATCACGGTCTGTGCATCTGAGCACTGTCAGGGGTGAAGCGAGCCATCCGGTTGGATCGGACAGAGCCACACCGGTTCGCCTCTCTCCGACGTCAAGTCCGAGGAAACGCATCATCTACTTGGCACTCACAATAACCCGGATGCGCTGCGACCACCAGGGCAGTCGGCCCAGTGGGCTGTTCAACAGGTCGATCTCCGGTGTTTTCGCCAGGCGAAACTGCTGCATGAGATGCTGCTGGGCGTCGGCAATGGTCTTGCCTGTGATGGAGCGCCCAGCGTTCTGCGGGTCGATGACCGGCGCGACAGTGGCCCGGACGGCCAGATTGAATCGTGCGCTCTCGGGGCTGGCGGCCAGTTGCTCTGCCACACCGAAGACGGCGGAATCTTCCACCAGGCAGTAGCCGGAGCTGGCGCGCTGCTCCAGCAAACTCAGGAGAAGAATCCGGCCATAGGCCGTGTCGACCGCGAGCCCAGTGACCTTCACCTTCATCGCAAGGCCGAGCTCGTCGGCCATGTCCCCCACCTTGTGGTCGAATCGCTCATCCAGCACGCTGAGGGCGAGCGACTCAGGGGCCACGAAATCGGTCTGAGCCAGGCCGCTGGTGATTTCGCTATAGGCTTCCTCTTGCAGACGCTTCATGAGTCGGGCGCGCAGAGCCACGGCGTCCGCCGAATCCACTACGCCCATGCGACGAACGGACCCACCCGTCGTCCGGGCATCGTTGAGCACTTCAGCCTGGGCCGCAAGCTCACCCTCGATTGTGTTGATGCTGAGTGGCGATACGTTGCCCCGCGGACCGGGCTCTGCAGCCAGGATGCCCACGCGGACCGTGGCGTAGCGGTCGCCTGGCAGCACGGCATCGGCCACAGTGAAGAAGCGCACGTTGTTTCCTGTACTGGTGCGAACGACGGTGCCCTTGGCGATGGTGATGCCCGTGTTGGTCTTGTTGGCGAAAACCACGTTGCCCTCTGCGTAGCCGTCGGGAACCTCGGTTCGCCCTGTGGTCGCCATCCGGTCAGACCCTTCGCGCTCCACGCTGACCGTGCGTGCCGGAATCTGTCCTGTTTCGTAGCTGACCCCGGACAGACCGGCCACTGCGCTAATCTCCATGCTCGCCTCGACCGGCTCGCCTCTGGGAACCAGTGTGACGGTGGCGCTGGGAATCAGGAAGAACACGACAGCAAAGAATGATGCCAGCAACGAGATGGACGCAACCACCGTGATAGCAATCCTGCGCGATGAGTGTCCAGCCTGCACCCCGCTGGGGCGGGCGGGCCGCGCTTGCAGAATGGTGGAGATGGGGCGGGGCGGAAGGCCCTGATGCCGGCGCCGGCGGCGGTCCAGATAGCGGATGCCGTTTCTCTGGGCTTGCTCGACCGAGTGGACCACCAGCAAACCGGCTTCGCGTGCCAGCTTGCGGGTCTCGCGATGTTCGATCACGACTGCAAGATGCAAGGCCAGATTGTCAGCCCAACGCCGCAACAGGGTGAGGTTAAGAGAGTTGTTCTCCAGGGCTTCACAGCCCTTGGGGACGTAGAGCAGCACTTCATCAGAGGCAACGCCGGCAGACTCACCTGTGGTTTCGTCGGCGCGCCTTGCCTGCGTCGAGACTGAGTACGGGGGCGGTACGGCCTGCTCAAGCAGACTGTGAATCACTGTGATGGTCTCGCTGCCGTTCAGCTCAATGACTTGCATGGTTCCCACAACCTCAGCCCTTGCGCTCGGTGCGACCTTGGCCCAAGGCCTCACGCACGCGGCCTTCCACCTCAACCAGTGCCCGCGGCATCGCCTGCGGGTCGCCGCCGCCTGCCTGGCCCATCTCCGGCCGGCCACCGCCGCTTCCGCCGATAGAACGTGCGATCTCGCCGATCAGTTTGCCAGCGTGGACTCCACGCTTCACCAGCCCGGGAGACACGGCCGCGGTCAGCGCCGCCTTGCCCCCAAGCGCCGTCCCCAGCACGATCACTGACTCGGGGGTCGTCTGGGCAGGCTCGGACACTGCCGCGTCAGGCGACGGTATCTCTGTGTCGGATGCCTGTGTCTCCCTGTGTCGCGGGCGAGCAGCCATCTGGACCAGCCCTTCGCGTGTCAGGTCGATCAGCTCGCGCAGGCGCTCGACACTTTCCACCTGCACGACGGCAGAGATGACGAAGACATCGTCGATAGCCAGAAGTGATCGCAAGAGACCCTTGGCGGTCTCGCGGAGAGCCTGACTTCGCAGTGCAGCTATCTCTCGCTGCTGCGCCTTGAGCTGCTCCAGAAGGTCTGCGGCCCTCTGCAGAGCGTCAGCCGGGCGAGTGTCCAGAGCAGACGCTATCTGGACCAGCAGCTCCAGCTGCTCGCGAACAAATGCCTCTGCACCTCGACCCGTGACGGCCTCAATTCGGCGCAGCCCGGCCCCCACGCTGGACTCACCCAGGATGTGGAAGAATCCGATCTGCCCTGTGTTTGTCAGGTGTGTTCCCCCGCATAGTTCGCGGCTGTACCCGTCGCCCACGCTGATCATTCTGACTGTGTCGCCGTACTTTTCTCCAAACAGAGCCATTGCCCCGCTAGCCGTGGCTTGATCGAAAGAGGTCACTGTGGAGCCCACAGGAAGAGCCGCGCGGATGGCCGCATTGACCTCACGCTCAATCTGGCCCAGTTGTTCCGGCGAGACGGCCTGCAGGTGAGTGAAATCGAAGCGCAACCGCTCTGGCGCGACAAGGGAGCCAGCCTGTCTGGCGTGTTCGCCGAGAGTCTTCTGCAGAGCGTGGTGCAGCAAATGCGTGGCAGTGTGATTGCGGGCTATGTCCAGCCGATGCTCGGCATCCACCTCGGCACGGACCGGCTCTCCGGTGCGCAGCACACCCTGGCTGATCTGACCTACGTGCACAGTCAGCTCGGGCATAGGATGGCGCGTGTCCTGAATGGTGATCCGTCCACTTGGACCGGTGATCACGCCCGTGTCGCCCACCTGGCCGCCACCCTCGCCATAGAACGGTGTGTGGTCAAGCACCACCTGCACCTGCTGGCCAGGGCCGGCTTCCTCCTGAGGCACACCATCGCGCACGAGCGCCAGGACCGTCGCGTTGGTCGCCAGGGTGTCGTAACCCACGAAGGAGCTCGGCGGCAAGTGCAGACTGCGGTAGAGCTCCTGCTCCTGCGCAACACCAAACCGTTGCGCTGAGCGAGCGCGCTCGCGCTGGGCCTCCATGGCTGCGCGATAGCCGTCCTCGTCAACCGTCAACAGCCTTTCCCTGGCGATGTCCCGCGTCAGGTCCAATGGAAACCCGTATGTGTCGTACAGGCGAAAGGCCTTGTCGCCCGGGATGACCGTCTGGCCCGTCGCCTTCAGCCGGGAAACAACGCCGTCCAGCAGATTCATCCCGACATCCAGCGTCTGCAGGAACCTCTCCTCCTCCTGTGTCGTGGCCTGCACGATGAAGTCACGGCGCTCAGCCAGTTCCTTGTAGTGAGTGCCCATGGTCTCCACGACCACCTTGATCGCCTCAGCCATGAACGGGCCCCTGAATCCCAGCAGCCGTCCATGTCGGGCGGCACGACGGAGGATCAGTCGCAAGACATAACTGCGGCCCTCGTTGCCCGGCAGCATTCCGTCGGCCATGAGAAATGTAATCGCCCGTGCGTGGTCAGCGATCACACGGTAGGAGGTCATAGCTGCATCGCGTTGATCATCCGAGTGGCCCAGAAGCTGCTGTATACGCAGGATGATGGGCCAGAACAGGTCCGTTTCGTAGTTGCTGGGGGCGCCCTGAAGAACTGCGGTGATGCGCTCCATTCCCATGCCTGTATCGATGCTCGGCCTGGGTAATGGACGAGTGATGCCGTCGCCGGTGGTCTCGTACTGCATGAACACCAGATTCCACAGCTCCCACCAGCGCTCGCAATTGTGGGTGAGGCTGCAATCAGGGCTGTGGCAGGTGCAGTGTTCCGGGCCGCGGTCGTAGATGATTTCGGAACAGGGGCCGTTCGGCCCTGTATCGCCCATGGACCAGAAATTGTCCTTCTTGCCGAGCCGGGTGATACGCGATGCTGGAACCCCCGCTATATCCTGCCAGAGCTGGAAGGCCTCGTCATCATCGAGGTAGATCGTTGGGTAGAGGCGAGCCTTGTCCAAACGCAGTACGTCGGTCAGAAACTCCCAGGCATAAGCTATGGCATCGCGCTTGAAGTAGTCTCCAAAGGAGAAGTTGCCAAGCATCTCGAAGAAGGTATGGTGTCTGGGCGATGGGCCAACATTCTCCAGATCGTTGTGTTTGCCGCTGACGCGCATGCACTTCTGGGCGGTTGTCGCGCGACTGTAAGAGCGCGCTTCCGCTCCGATGAATACGTCCTTGAATTGCACCATCCCGGCGTTGGTAAACAGCAGCGTCGGATCGTTCGCGGGAATCAGCGACGAGCTGGGCACGACTGCGTGTCCTTTGGACTGGAAGAATGACAGGTACGATGTGCGTATTTGTGTGCTGGTAGTCATCAAATCACTCCCTGCGACCTTGAGCCAACCAGGTCTGCCTGTCAGAATCCTGCCCCGTCACCTGCACAGGCCAGGTCAATCGGATCAGGTGAGGGCGGTTCCTCACTCACCCCGGCCGACATAGTCGACTGGCAGCATCGCCCGTCCGGCACGCTTGCGGCTGCGGACTGCCTCGGCGTCCACAAGCACCTTGCCTGCGCTCTGGTGGGATGGTATTTCGTACATCACATCGAGCAAGGTCTCTTCGATGATCGACCGGAGGCCTCTCGCGCCCATGCGACAGCGGAAGGCCTCTCCCGCCACTTCGTGAAGGGCATCCTCTGCGAACTCGAGCTCGACACCGTCGAGCTCAAAGAGCCTCTGGAACTGCTTGACCAGGGCGTTCTTGGGTTGGGTCAGTATACTGAAGAGCATCTGTTCGCTGAGCGCATCCACACTCACAACTACCGGCAGCCGGCCGACGAGTTCGGGGATCAACCCAAACTCGAGCAGGTCGTCGGCACTTGCTTGCTGCAGCACCTCGCTGCGGGTCCAGGGTTCGTGCTTGTCTGATCTGCCCACGAAACCGAGTGTTCGGTTCGAGCCGATGCGTGCCTCGGTGATCTTCTCCAGGCCCTCGAAAGAGCCACCGCAGATGAACAGGATGTCCGTTGTATCCAGCTGTATGAACTCCTGATACGGGTGCTTGCGTCCGCCCTGAGGGGGAACGTGCGCCACCGTGCCTTCCAATATCTTGAGCAGGCCCTGTTGGACCCCCTCGCCGGAGACGTCCCGGGTGAGGGACGGACTATCTCCGCTCTTTCGTGCGATCTTGTCGATCTCATCCAGGTAGACGATCCCGTACCTGGCGCGCTCGACGCTGTTGTCCGCAGCGTGAATCAAACGCAGGAGTATGCTCTCGACGTCTTCGCCGACATAGCCAGCTTCTGTGAGGGTCGTGGCATCGGCCATTGCAAATGGAGCGGAGAGAATCCTGGCCAGCGTCTGAGCCAGCAGTGTCTTTCCGCATCCTGTGGGACCGATCAGCAGGATATTGCTCTTCTGAAGCTCGACATCATCGTCGCCCTCTCGCCGGGCTCTGGTGCGCTTGAAGTGGTTGTACACAGCTACCGCCAGGACCTTCTTGGCGCGATCCTGGCCCACGACATAATCGTTCAGTCGCCCGTATATCTCCGCTGGCGGCGGCAAACGTTTGCCATCTGCGTGGAGTGCCTTTGCCGGCTGCTCCTCCAGTTGGAGGATCTCCTGACAGATCTGAACGCACTCGTCGCAGATATACACGTTGCCAGGACCAGCAATGAGGTGATGCACCTCGTACTGAGGCCTGTTGCAGAACGAACACTGCTGAAACGTGGGTTCTCTGCGCATAGCGGCTACCGCCTTGGTGCTGCCGAACTACTGACCTTCTTTAGACTGGTTTTCCTGGGTCGACGGCGCCTTGCTCTCGCCCTTGACGCTCTTGCTGAGGACTTCGTCCACGATACCATATTTGACCGCCTCATCGGCGTTCATCCAGTAGTTGCGGTCCGTGTCCAGCACGATGCGGTCAAGTGGTTGGCCTGTGTGCTTGGCCAGGATATGATTCAGCCGCTCGCGCTCGCGGATGATTCGCCGCGCCTCAATCTCAATGTCTACGGCCTGTCCCTGCACCCCGCCCCATGGTTGATGGATGTGAACAGTGGCATTGGGAAGCGCGTAGCGCCGGCCGCGAGCTCCCGAGCACAGCAGGATAGTACCCATGCTTGCGGTCATGCCGACCGCGATGGTGGAGACCGGTGCACTGACCAACTGGATGGTGTCGTAAATCGCCAGACCAGCGCTGATCGAACCACCGGGGGAGTTGATGTACATCGAGATCTCTTTGTCCGGGTCCTCTCGCTGCAGGAACAGGAGCTGTGCGACTACCAGGTTGGCCACGGCATCATCGATGGGCGTTCCCAGGAAGACAATGCGCTCCTTCAGCAAGAGCGAGAAGATGTCGTAGCCCCTCTCGCCGCGCCCTGTGGTTTCCACAACCATGGGCACCAGGGTGTCCAGATTAACGTTGGTGCTCATACTGTCCCTTTCTACGCTTCCGCAGCGTCCGATTCGTCAGTCACCGCAGGCTCTGGCTTCCCCGCCCCGGTCGCCAATTCCAGCAGGCGGTCGAGCGCCTTGCGCCGGAACAGGTCACTGGAAACGGAGCGGAGCGAATTCTCCGTGCTGAGAGCCTTCCTGATTGACTCAGCGTCCTCGCCAAAGCTCTCGGCCATGCGCGTGATTTCCTGCTCTGTCTCTTCCTTGCTGATCTTGATGTTCTCTGTCTTGGCAAACTCGATGAGGGCGAGGCCACGCTTGAGGCGTTCTTCCGCCGGGGCGCGCCGTTCCTCGCGGAGCTGGGCGGCGGTCTTCTTCGTCATCTGGAGATAACCTTCCAGCGTGAACCCCTGAGAGGTCAGACGCTCAGCAAAGCTGCGGAGCATGTCATCGATCTCCTCCTCTATGGCCACCGCCGGGTACTCGAGCTTGGCTCCCTTGACCAGCGCCTCAAGAGCCTGGTCCACAGCTTGCTCATGGCTCGCCTGTTCCTTCTGCTTCTGCAGCTGCTCCTTGATCTTGGCCTTCAAGTCAGTGAGATTCTCGGCACCGGCCGTCTTGGCCAGTTCGTCACCGAGCTTGGGCAGCTCCTTTTCTTTGACCGCTTTCAGTGTGACAGTGAAATGGACACGCTTGCCGGAAAGGTTCTCATCCCGAAAATCGGCAGGATAGTCGACATTGAATTCCTTGGTCTCGCCGGGTTTCATCCCTGTCAGGTTCTGGGAGAAGCCAACGGGGACCATCTGCTCTGTGACTTCGAGGGTCAGGTCCTTCTGATCCACTGGCTTGCCATCCTCTGCCTCGCCCGTGGCGTCTATGACGACCTGATTGCCGACGGCCACTGCGCGCTCAACGGGCTGCCAGATAGCACCGTTCTCCTGGAGCTGGGAGAGCGCCTGGTCGACGTCGGCCTTGGTTACCTTGACCGTCTTGGCCTTGACCTTGATCCTCTTGTAATCACCCAGCGTGACCTGGGGCTCTGTTGGGACGACGACCCTGAGGATCAGCGGCTCCAGTTGGACGATGTCCAGTTCGCCCTGCGCGTAGGGCTCGAGCTTGCTCTGCTCCAGCGCTTCTTTGTACCACTGGTTGCCGACCTTGTCGAGCATCTCGCGGTAGAGCATGTCCTTGCCGTACAGGCGCTCCACCATGGCAAAGGGAGCCTTACCTGGCCGAAAGCCGGACAGTGGGCGGTAACGGCTGATACGCTCGGCTGCCTGATGGAGCGGCGCCTGAACGCGCTCTGGTTCCATTTCGAGATTCAGGGTGTACTGGCAGGGTCCGGTCTTTTCGCTTTTGATGTTCAACTGATTCTCCTTGACTCAACAACGATATCCTGTGTCACGAGGTGCGCCTCGCGACGCGGCTGGCCTCTGACACAGAGAATGCTGGTTCACATGAACCAGCATTCGGGGATTCAGAGCGGAAGACGGGATTCGAACCCGCGACCCTCTCCTTGGCAAGGAGATGCTCTACCGCTGAGCCACTTCCGCTTGCACATTCCCCGCAGATGCGGGGGTAACAACAGCCCGCCCTTGCGGGGCCACTCCCGGCCCTTGGGCCGAGGCCAAGGGTGCCCGTACGGGCATTGCCAGAGGCCATGGGGAAGGAGAGACTCGAACTCTCACGGATTTCTCCACATGATCCTAAATCATGCTCGTCTACCATTCCGACACTTCCCCGTGCCGGTAGCCTTTGGATTCTAGACAATTCCACCCAAAAGTCAAGTTGCCCTGGCTTTTGACAGAGCTGTCGAGATGAGATAAGCTCGTGTTTGCCGTTCGCAATGCTCTTGTGCCGGTTTCGGGGACCGCACGGGCAAATTCTGAGTAGTGAGAAGGAAGGAGGGAGAATGAAAGTCGACACAAGGTACGGTCCTGCTTACACCATCGCTATCGCCCAGCTGGATCCGAACGAGGAAGTCCGCGTTGAGGCTGGCTCTATGGTTGCCATGTCCGAGGGAGTGACGCTGGAGACCAAGGCCGCCGGCGGGCTGCTGGCCTCTTTGAAGCGCTCGATCCTGGGAGGAGAGAGCTTTTTCGTGAACAGCTACCGATCCCCGCCAACGGGAGGAGAGGTCTTTCTTGCACCACCTCTGCCTGGTGACATGTCCGTCGTTCAGTTGGCCGGCGAGTCACTGCTGGTGCAGTCAGGAAGCTATGTCGCTTCATCCCAGGGTGTCGCGATTGACACCAAGTTCGGAGGAGCCAAGACCTTTTTTGCCAGCGAAGGACTCTTCCTGCTCAAGTGCACCGGCGCGGGCATGCTCTTGCTGTCGAGCTATGGCGCCATTCACGAGCGTGTTCTGGCAACAGGCGAAAAGTTCACTGTGGATACGGGCCATCTGGTAGCATTCCCCGAGAATATTGGCTTCGTGGTGCGCGCAGTCGGGGGCCTCAAGTCCACGCTCTTTAGCGGCGAGGGGCTGGTGGTAGACCTGACGGGGCCAGGACGAATCCTGCTGCAGACTCGCAGCACGGACGCCTTTCTCACCTGGCTGGTACCGCAAGTGCAGCGCCGGATGCCGCAACAGCATCAATCCCGCTGAGCCAGGGGCTATCGGAACGGCCGTCGCGCTCCTTCGGCGGCCGTTTTGAATGCCCAAGGGGAGCGGTCTCACTCACCCGGCGATGAGGACGGTAGCGTGCGCGCCTCCGCGCCGCCTCTGAAGTCGACAAAACGGTAGCCGACGCCCCGCTCGTTAAAGATGTATCTGGGATTGCCGGGTTCCGGCTCTATCTTCTGTCTCAGGTATGTGATGTAGAGTCGCAGCAACTGGGTATCCTCGCGGTACTCATAGCCCCACACCTTGGAGAGCAGCGTTTCGTGCGTCATCACCCAGCCGGCGTTATTCACCAGGTGATAGAGGAGCCGATACTCGGTTGGACGCAGCTTGACACGCTCGCCTCGCACTAGGACTTCACGGCGCTGAAAGTCCACAGCCAGATTCTGATCGATCACCACGGCGGACTTCTGGCCGGGCGATGGCATCTCGGCCCGTCGCAGGGCGGCCTTGACGCGGCTGGCGAGCTCGCGCGGCGAGAAGGGCTTGGTGACATAATCGTCCGCTCCCAGCTCCAGCCCTCGAACCTTGTCCTCCTCCTCCGCCTTCACGGTCAGCATAATCACAGGAACGCTCGAAATCTGGCGCAGGCGTTCTAGCACCTCATAGCCGTCCAGCTCGGGCATCATGACATCGAGCAAAACAAGGTCCGGAAGCTCATCGCGCACCTTGGCGAGAGCCTCCATTCCGCTGATGGCGGTGCTGATGAGATAGCCTTCCAGTTCGAGGTTCATACGCACGAAGCGTGCCATACGTGGTTCGTCATCGACGACGAGGATGTGCTTGCGCTCTTCGCTCACGGGCCTGCTCCTTCGGATTCTCTGGCGCGCATCGTTTTCCTCAGCGCAGAGGCAGGGTGAAGCGGAAGGTTGAGCCATGGCCTAGTTCGCTCTGCACCCAGATGCGACCGCCGTGTGCCTCAACGATGGCCCGGCACAGATAGAGCCCGAGGCCCACGCCCTGTGTGCGCCTGCCAAGTCCCGACTCTACTCTGTAGAAAGGCTCAAAGAGCCGCGCCTGATCGTCAGGCGAGATACCTATGCCCTGGTCTGTGACCCAGAACTCGGCCTGGTCGCCAAGCGGCCTGCCACCGACGGTGACCGTACTGCCCTCAGGCGAGTACTTGATGGCATTGTTCACCAGGTTGGAGAACACCTGTTGCAGACGTTCCTCATCAGCCAGCAAGGGGGGAAAGTCAGCCGGGAAGTCCAGCCTGAGGTCATGCTTGCCCGCATGTACGCGAAAGCGGTCAGCCAGTTTCCCGGCCAGTCTGGGAATGGAGACGTCCCCCGTCTCCAGCTTGAGCGTGCCGGCCTGGATGCGAGAGGCCTGCAGCAGGTCGTTGATCAATCGGTCGAGCCTGTCGCTCTCTTCCTCGATGATGGTGAGACTCTCGCGCACTGTGGCGGCGTCCCACCTGGCGTCCTCGCGTCGTAGAGTGTTGGCGTAGCCCTTGATCAGGGCTACAGGGGTCTTGAGCTCGTGGGAGATGACCGAGATGAACATCGATTTCATCTCCTGAGCCTCTCGAAAACGCGAGACATCGTGCACACTGCCAACTATATGGGCAAGCTCTCCATCCTGATCGTACAGAGGCGAGTAGGTGATCGAGACGGCGGTCCTCTGCCCGTCGGCGCGAATGATGTCGCCCTCTGCCAGAAAGGTGTCGTTCTCGCTGAGAGAACGCAAGGGACATGCCTGAGCGCACACGTCGTTGCCCTGGGCGTTGCGCAGGGATAGCACTTTGCTGCACGGGTGTCCAACCGCTTCTTCGGGTTCCCAGCCAGTGATCTCGGCGAGCTTGCGATTGATCGTCTCGACCCGGCAGTCGGCGTCCACGATGAGCACTCCGTCGGCGCTATGCTCGATGATTGCGTTGAGTCGATCTTTCTCTTCAGCCAGCCGCTGGTATAGAGTGGCATTGCGCACGGCGATGGCGGCCTGATCGCCGAAACTTGACAGGACGAGGCGGTCATCGCTGGAGAAAGCCGCATCCCGGGTGCGGAAGACGTAAATCACTCCGATGAGCTGTTCTTCCAGAAGGAGAGGGAGGCCAACCACCTGCCGGAGGTTCAGCCCCAGCGCGGCGGCTACCAGAGGAAGGCGACCGTAGAGATCCGAGAGGGGCCAGCGTGAGCCGCTCAGGGGTAAGTTGGTCAACAACGGGGCAAGCAGCATCTGCAGTTGGCCGCTATCGGCTCTGAGGGCGGAGGCAGGCAGACCATAGGAAGCGCGCACGTGGAAGCGGTCGTCACGATCCCGGAGGGCGATGAGCCCGGCCTCACCGCCGAGCATCTCGACCGCCTTGCTGATGATGAGCTGCAGCAAAGGGGCAAGGTCGAGCCGCGCCGTCATGGCCCGGCTAATGCTCAGAAGATAGTCACGCTGCCGCAGCAGATACTCTTCCATCGTTCCACTCGCTCGATGGGTCTTGTGCATACCCGGCTCTACGGGGTGGTGCAGCAAGAATACAGCACACGTGGCTGACTGTCAATCGACAGGGCCGGAGCTGATTCCCGGAACGAGTGGACGCCGGTGCAAGCGGCCACTTGCCCCACCACGCTCAAGGCTACGCCATGCTACCTTCGCAGCGCGATGGCCCTGTGGGCAGCCGCCGTGATGTCGTCGACGGACATTCCATAGCGGTCGAGAAGCGCGTCGTATGGACCAGTCTCGGCGAAACAGTCAGCCAGGCCCACTCGCTGGACTGGCACTGGAGCTTCGGCACTCAAGAGCTCGGCCACGGCGCTACCCAGTCCGCCTATTACCGAATGCTCCTCTACCGTAACTACTGCCTTCGTGTCGGCGGCGGCTGCCAGCAGGAGCTCACGATCCAGAGGCTTGATAGTGTGCAGAGCGAGCACGCGGGCACGGGTACCTTGCGCAAGGAGTCTGTCGGCTGCGCGCATGGTTCGCTCGACCATCACGCCGGTGGCTACGAGCGTTACGTCGCCTCCGTCACGTAGTACTGTGCCTTTGCCCAGTTGAGGCGTGTAGTTGTCTCCGAACACATTTGGGACGTCGGCGCGGCTCACGCGCAGGTAAACCGGACCGTCGTGCTCTGCCACAATGGGCACCAAACGGGCGACCTCCACGGCATCGGCCGCAACCACAACGGTGAGGTTGGGCATGGAGCGCATCACGGCTATGTCACAAATGGCATGGTGGGTGGGCCCGTCAAAGGAGTCTGAGAGACCGCCATAGGCTCCCACCAGCTTGACGTTGGTGCGCGCATAGGCCACGCAGGTGCGGATCTGTTCCGCCGCTCTCAGGGTGAGGAGAAAGGCGAACGTATTGACAAAGGGGATCTTGCCGCCCAGCGCAAGCCCTACTGCCAGGTCCACCATCCCCGCCTCGGCGACACCGACATCGAAGAAGCGTTCCGGGAAGGCTTTTCCAAAATGGCTGGACTGAGTGGATGCTGAGACGTCTGCATCAAGGACGACGACCTTTGGGTTGAGCGCACCGTAGGCCTGCAAAGCTTGGCCGTAGGCGGCACGCATCGATACTCTGTCAGCCACGATTACTGCCCTCCCCCCGCTGGCCCTGCAGCATCCGCCGCGTCGGGGCTGACTGCCAGTTCGCAGATGGCCTGCTGGCATTGCTCCGGCGAGGGTGCACGCCCGTGCCAGGTGCACTGATTCTCCATGAAAGAGACTCCCTTGCCCTTCGTGGTGTGGGCAATGATCACCGTTGGCTGACCGTGTATGTCATCGGCCTCGTCGAGCGCATCGATGATCTGGCGCATGTTGTGGCCATGAATCTCAATCACATACCAGCCAAACGAGCGCCACTTGTCCACGATGGGCTCAATAGGCATGATATCCCGCACCGGCCCATCGAGTTGTACGCCGTTAAGGTCCACGATAACGGTGATGTTGTCCAGATGGTACTTGGCAGCGAAAAGAGCTCCCTCCCAGATCACGCCTGCCTGCAACTCCCCGTCGCCCAACACGACGTATGTCCGGAAGGTCTGGTTGTCCAGGCGCGCGGAAAGCGCCAGGCCGGCGCCAATGGCCAGGCCGTGTCCCAGAGCGCCCGCCGTCATGTCCACCCCCGGCGTCTTGAGTCGGTCGGGATGCCCCTGCAGGCGGCTATCGAGCTGACGCAGCGTTTTTAGCTCTTCGATGGGAAAGAAGCCGCGTTGCGCCAGTGCTGCGTACAGGAGAGGCGCGGCATGACCTTTGGACAGTATCAAGCGGTCGCGTTCGGGCCAGCCCGGATTGGCTGGATCCAAACGCATCTTGTGGAATAGGAGGGCGGTGAGCAGATCGGCCGCCGACAGTGACCCGCCCGGGTGACCAGACTGGGCACAGTAGATCATTTCGATCGCTGTCCGTCTCAGCTGGGCCGCTCTCTCCGCCAGTGCTGCGACGAGTTCGTCCGAATGGTAAACCATAGTGGTTCTCGCGTACCTCCCCTGTTCCGAGCTAGCATCTTCGACCGGGATTCGCTACACTCCGGCAAAGGCCATGAAACCCCCGTCGACCGTGACCACGCTACCATGCACAAAAGCCGCGCTGGGAGACAGCAGCCACACGGCGGCACCAAGCAGGTCCTCTGGATCGCCCAAGTGGGCCTGCGGGGTATGGTCGACGACGGACTGACCTCGCTTGGTCAGTTCTCCCGTCTGTGCATCGGTCATCAAGAAACGGTTCTGCTCGGTCAGAAAAAAGCCGGGGGCCAGAGCGTTGATGCGCACGTTCTTGGAGTAGTGCGTGGAGAAGTGAACCGCCATCCACTGAGTGAAATTGATGACTGCTGCTTTAGCGGCCGAGTAAGCTCCCACATTAGTGAGAGGCCTGAGCCCGCTCAGCGAGGCGATGTTGAGGATTGCCCCGGCGTCCTGCTTGACCATCTGACGTCCAAACGCCTGAGTAGACAGAAGGGTGCCCATCAAATTGAGATTGAATACCCATTGGAAAGCGTCCCTGGGCAGGTCGAAGAAGGATAGATCCGGCGAGGTCGTAGCCTCCCTGCGGTTGCCTCCCGCGCCGTTGACCAGGATATCCACACGTCCGTACCGCTCCAGGATCTGAGCTAGGGCAGTGTTGAGGCTCTCCGCCTCCAGTACGTTCGCCTGCACAGCGAGCGCCTCGTTTCCCTCGGCCGCTATGCCAGCGGCGACCGCCTCTGCTGCCGCCGGGTTCATGTCGAGGATCGCTACCCTGGCTCCGAGGCGGGCGAATGCTCGGCACATCGTTCCGCACAGGATGCCGCCCCCGCCGGTGACAACTGCGACCTTGCCGTCCATGCCAAAGAGGCGGTTCAGATACTCCGCGTCCATCTAGTCCTCCACCAGGGCGAAGAATCGCGCTGGCGCGCCTTCTGCGGCCAATTTGAAGAAAGGAGCGAAGAACTCTGCGCCCGTCGCGGGCAGCTCAGCCAGATTGGTGAGACCTTCCATAATGATGACGCCCTGGCCCAGGATGGCCCGATGGGTAACGAAATCCTCTGAGGTAAAGTCCGCCGAACGCCCAGCAATGTACTCTTCGGAAAAGTCAAAGCCGATCGCTTTAGGGCCGAACTGGACGAGCCAGGCAGCCGCCTCGGGCGTGAGCCAGGGCGATTCCGTGAAGAACTCGGGCTTACCCCACATCCTGTCCGACCAGCCACTGTGAACCAGAACGATGTCCCCACGACCGACGGGGACATTGCAGTCCTTGAGCTCCTCGGTGGTGATGCCGTGGTTGGCCTGTGTGCCTGGCAGGTGGAAAACAACCGCCCTGCCAATCACGCGTTCGAGAGGGATTTCTGCCAGAAGGGGCGCTCCCGCCACCACGTGCCTGGGAGAGTCCACGTGCGATCCCGTGTGCACCGGTCCTTTCCATGAGCTCGCTTGCCAGTGGCCTGGGCCGCGTCGGGCCGGCGTGAGCTCCACTTGCGCTCCAGTAGAGGGCGGGCCTTTAGTTCCGTTTTCTACCGTCAGGCTCAGGTCGATGATGCGCTTACCGAAGGCGCTGGACGTGGCTTTGGCTGTCATGGTACACTCCTTTCGAGATCAGGCCCTCGAGGCTGTGCGGGAGGCCAGCAGCTCGCGGGCCTGGGCTGCTATGTTGGCCGGCGTCAGCCCGTACTTGGTGAGCAGGTCCTCGTTGGGTGCCGATTCGGCGTAGCAGTCGCAGATTCCCACACGGCGCATCCAGGTGGGCATTCTTTCGGAGAGAATCTCCGCCACCGCTGCCCCGAGTCCTCCGAGGATCGAGTGGTCCTCCACGGTCACGACAGCGCCTGTGTGACGTGCCACCTCCACGACGGCCTCGGCGTCGAATGGTTTCAGCGAAGGCAGATGCAATACTGTAGCCTGGACGCCCTCACCCGACAGAATGGTGGCTGCTTCGAGCGTGGGCAGTAACATCCAGCCGGTGCTGAGCAGCGCGACGTCTGAGCCGGAACGCATCGGAACCGCCTTGCCGATATGAAAGACATAATCGGGCGGCATTACTGTTGGCATGGGATCGCGGGTGAGACGAATGTACACGGGACCGCGATACTCAACTGCAGCACGTATGGCAGCGCGAGTTTCGATCCCGTCGGATGGCGCCAGTACGGTCATCTGGGGCATTGCCCGGAAGATGGCCAGGTCCTCAATCGACTGGTGAGTGATTCCCGTTTTGCCTGCCAGAATTCCGCTGTACCCGCCTGTGATCTTGACGTTCAGGTTGGGCTGGGCAACGGACGCACGCACCTGGTCGAGAGCGCGTTTGGAGGCGAAGCAAGCCAACGTGCTGGTCACAGGGATCCACCCGGCCAGAGCAAGGCCCGCGGCCATACCCACCATATTCTGCTCGGCGATGCCTACCTGGATGAATCGCTCCGGGAATTCGCTGGCAAACACCGAGGCGCGAGTTGACGATCCGAGGTCGGCATCAAGCACCAATAGATTGGGTACCTCCCGCCCGAGCTCCAACAGTGCCTGACCAAAGGCTTCGCGGCAAGCGATGGTCGGACCGCATCCGGATGACAAGTCCACCTGGCTCATTGTGCACCCTCCTGGGATAGTTCATCAAGTGCTTGCTTGAGATCCTCTCCGGATACGGGTTTGGCATGCCACTCGACGCGATTCTCCATGAACGACACGCCCTTCCCCTTCACCGTATGTGCCAGCAGGGCAAGCGGCTTGCCCGCAGAATGCGGGGCCTGCAGGACCTTGACCAGTGCCATCAAGTCGTGACCGTCGACCTCGAGCACCTCCCAACCCATCTCACGCCACAGCCCTGGCAACGAATGGGTAGGCATGATCTCATCGACCGTGCCCATCAGTTGCAGCCGATTCCAGTCGACTATGGCCGTGAGGTTGTCCAGGCCGAACTTGGGCGCGGACATGGCAGCTTCCCAGACCTGGCCCTCCTGGCACTCTCCATCCCCCAGCATACAATAGACGCGATAGGCGTGTCCGGCCATCTTGGCGCCCAGGGCGAGTCCTACGCAAACGCTCAATCCCTGGCCCAGGGAGCCAGAGGACATATCGACGCCAGGAGTCTTGCGCATATCCGGGTGGCCCTGCAACCGTGAATTCAGCGTGTCGTGCGTGGCCAGTTCCGTCTCAGGAAAGTAGCCTCGCCGGGCCAGGGTGGCGTAGTAGACAGGGGAGGCATGGCCCTTGGAAAGGACAAACCGGTCGCGCTCAGGCCAGTTGGGCTGAGCCGGATCAATGCGCATGACTTGGAAATAGAGGGAGGTCAGTATCTCCACCGCGGACAGGGATCCGCCAGGGTGTCCTGCCTGGCTCTTGTTCAGCGTCTTGAGTACGAGGCGGCGGATCGCCAGGGCCTCGCCCTGCAGCCGTGTCATGTCGTGCGTGTCGAGTCCCGCATTTGCGGTGTGGGCTTGTGGTGGCATGTTACGCGCTACTCCTTATCGTGAGATGGTTCTTTCCATTCTTCGCCGATGATGTCAGGTATGCTCCAACCAGCACCAGCACTGCGCCGAAGAAGAACGCCGCACCAAGCGGCTCACGAAGCACGAGCCAGGACAGCACGCTGGTGGTCAGGGGAGCGATGTAGATGAACACAGCCGCACGCGACGCCTCCAGGCGGGCCAGGGCGCGGTTCCAGTAGATGTGCGCCAGAATCGTCGAAAAGACCCCCTGAAAGATCAGCATCACCCATGGCATGGCCGGCGCGCGCGGAAGACTCCCGAGCGAAGCGATTTCCACGGCAGCAAAAGGCAGCAACCCGATGGCCCCGATGGTCTGGGTGTAGACCATTGCCGGGAAGGGCCTGTACTTGTCCAGGACGCGCTTGTTCACCACCAAACCTATGGCTCCACTGATGGCATTCAGCAGGATCAGAAAGTCGCCCAGGACGTGGCCTGACTGCAGTGAGAAGGCGGATAGCGAACCCTTGGTCGAGAGTACAAGCACGCCGACAAACGCCATCAGGATGCCCGCGGCCTTCCGCTTGGAGAGCGATTCGTGCAGCACGATGGCTGACAGAATTGCTGCAAAGACGGGCCGCACATTCACAATGACCGATGTGTTGGAGGCAGTGGTCAGTTTGATGCCTGCATACTGCAGGGCGAAGTAGATAGAGGTCTGGAAAAGACCTACCTTGATCAGGTCAGGCCAGTCGCTGCGCTCAATCTTCTGGCCTTTTCCGGTCAACCAGAGAAGGGGCAGGCAAATTGCGGCAACGACGCCGAAGCGAAACGCCGCGGCGGTGAAGGGCGGTATGTAGCCCACCGCATACTTGGCTGCCACGTAGGAGGCGCCCCACAACATGGAGGCGGCGGTGGCCCACAGAGCAACCTGGCGAGACATCGGTGGCTTTTCCTTCGGCCCAGTCACAGACACCTCACAGCTGGCCTAGATTTGCCGGCTTTGCCTGACCTGTGGACACGGTGCGGTAAGCCCCGGCCAGAATCAGCGCCCCGCCGATCAGCAGTCCGATGCCCAGCGGTTCGTCCAGCAAAACAGCCGAAAGCAACACGGACACGAGGGGCGTAATGTACAGAAAGACGGTCGTCTCAGTCGTGCTGAGCTCCGACAATGCACTGTACCAGAGCAAGTAGGGTATGACAGTATTGAAAACGGCCATGAATATCACTGCCAGCCAACTTGACAATGATCCGCCCGGCCAGGCTACCGCTGCGGTCCCGCGCGCCATCTCAATGATGGCGAGAACAGACAGCCCCAGGGCACCGGCCGTGGTGGTATATGCTGCGGTGAGCAGGGGAGTGTAGTGCCCGAGCATCCGCTTGAGCAGAATGATCGCGATTGCGCCGCTGACTGCGTTGAGCAGAATCAGAAGATCCCCCAGGGCTCGCCCGGCAGAGAATCCAAAGGCCGTGCCCCCCTGGCCGAGGGTCAGAATCACGACTCCAAGGAAGGCCATCAGGATTCCGGCCAGCTTGCGCCTTCCCAACCCTTCGTGCAGCCACACGGCGGACAGCAGGGCGACAAACACAGGGCGCGTGTTGACGATGAGAGCTGTGTTGGCAGCCGTGGTGTATCGCATTCCGACGTACTGCAGAGCGAAATAGAAAGTCACCTGAAACAAACCGATCGCCACGACCAGAAAGCGGTCGCGTCGATCGATCCTTCGCGTGACCTGACCGGGGGAATCGCCGGGTCTACGAGTGGCCGGCAGGGCCAACAGCGGCCACAGCAGCCCTGCCCCCAGCACAAAGCGCCCTGTCGCAGCAGTGAATGGGCCGAGGGCGCGCAAGGCGTACTTGGCGGCCACATAGGCAGTGCCCCACAGGATCGCGGTCAGGCAGGCATAAAGGAGCGCGCGTTGCCTTTTGCCCGTGGAGGCAAGGTGCGATTTCTCAATGACTGCGACTGGTGGCTTGCAGGTCACTACCATGCCCCGGGCAGGCGGAGCGAAATCGGGCACGGTCTCACCAGCCGCCCGACTCGTGAAGGATGTACGAGGTGGGGGTAGTAGGCGGAGAAAAGATGGATGCAGTGATCAAGGGCTCGTCGCCTGTATTGCGAACCATATGTTTTGAGTTGGCCGGCAGCAGGACTGCGTCACCCATCTTGAAGCATGCGGTCTCCCCATCGACCCACGCCTCTCCCTGACCGCCCAGAATCAACAGCACTTCTTCCGTGTCCCTGTGACCGTGCAAGGGGCGAACGGTCGAATGAGCCGGGCAGTTCATGATCGCAATGCCGATCTTCTCGACGCCCAGCGTATCCGGGGTAACCAACCACTGCAGATTGCGGCCCGGGAGCTGCTGGACGGGTGTGTTCTCCAGAGAGGCAACACGTACGGGCATAGAGAAAACTCCTTTCAGACGGACTCTGAGCCAGCCTTCCGACGAACGCAGGTTGCGATCCGACCCTGGTTCCTCGGGCAGACCGGCTCAGAGTCCCGGTAGTGTAACTCGGGCGTCCTACAGGCTGCGGGTGTAGGCGCAGAGGCTCTGATAGCCGTCCTTGGTAACGACGACGTTCTCTTCGATGCGTACGCCACCCCAACCCTGGATATAGATGGCCGGCTCGACGGCAAAGGTCATTCCCTCTTCGAGCAGCTCTTTGCTTTCCGGATGCAGTGTGGGCGGCTCGTGGAACTGCAGGCCCACTCCGTGTCCGACGTGGTGCACGAAATGCGCACCGTGGCCTCGGTCAATGATGACCTGCTGCGCGACGCGGTTCAGCTCGCTGGCCGGCGTGCCTGGCTTGATGATCTTGAGCGCAGCATCGACCGCCTCGTTGACGATGCCCCAGATCTCTTGGGCCCGCGGAGTGGGGTCGCCTACGGACATTGTGCGGGTCAGGTCGAAGAAGTAGCCATCGGTGAAGCCGTCCAGCTCCAGCAGTACGACATCACCCCTCTCGAGCTTGCGCGCACTGGCGATGCAGAACGGCCGCCAGGATATGGCCGAGTTGGGGCCGGACATGGCGAAGCAATAGCCGCGGGCGCGTCGCACGCCGTTGTACCCGACGCCCTTGCCGTACATTCGGCCTTCGACCGCGCCGGACACTTCGGCTTCGCTCACCCCGGGGATCATCAACTCACGACCGGCTACGTAGCCAAAGGCGCCCACATCGCAGGCGGTCCGGATCAGCTCAACCTCCAGCGGGGACTTGACGATGCGAGCCTTGCGTAAGGCGTTGGATGCATCCACGAACTTGGCATCCGGAAAAGCGCCAAAAAGCATCTCAAAGCTGCACTGAGTGGGTACGCGCGACTCTGCGGAGACGTTGTTCGCCGCAACAAGCTCAAAACTGGCCTCATAACCTATGGTACCCTTGAGGTTGTAGCCCTTTTCCTTCCAGAGGTCCTTGAGCATCTTGGAAAAATCGCGCGTGGGGTTGGCCATTTGCTGCAGATTGAAGAACTTGTAGGCACGGGTGTCCTTGACCCAGGAATCAGCTACGAATTCCTGCTCGCCTTCCACGAAGAAGATGGTCGGCTCGTCCTCCAGCGGCACAACAGCCATCGACGCGCCAAAGATGGGCCAGTAGCCTGTGGTATAAAGCACGTTCTCGGCGATGCGGGTGATCAGGTAGTCGATCCCCTCCGCACGCATCTGATCCTTCATCCTCTTGATACGAAACTCATCTCGACCTCGAAACACGTGAGCCCTCCTTATGTTGGATTAGTAGCCTCCGAGAGGCTAGGAATAGACGAGAATGTCCGGCGAGACCCCGGTGACTGTCTCTGTTCCGGTGAGAAGCATGGCGCGTCTGAGCTCAGCTCCAAGCAAGTCGACGACATGGGCAACCCCATCCCCGCCATCCAGGGCCAGCCCCCAGAGCGCCAGCCGTCCGATGAGGATCCCACGGGCTCCCAACGCCAGAGCTTTGAGCACGTCCGTGCCCCGGCGAATGCCGCTGTCCATCCAGATTTCCACCTTGTCGCCTACGGCGGCGACGATCTCCGGCATGACCTCGGCTGGAGCCTCGCCATAGTCCAGGGCAAAACCGCCGTGGCTTGACACGACAATCAGATCTGCACCAGCTTGCACTGAAGATACGGCGTCCATCACCGACATGACGCCCTTGACGATAAAAGGCAGCTTGGTGGCGCCTCGCATCTCCGCCAGTTCCTGAACACTCGGGAACGCTGAAAAGTCCTCGTAACGGCGCTCGTCGCCGCCCGGCTTGAGACCGGCGGCAGAATCGATGTCCACGCCGACGGCAAAGCAGCCGTCCTGGTCCGCCTGCTGGAGCTCTTTGATCAACTGCTCTCGATCGCGCAGGCACTTGATGATTTTGAATGTAGGCGCGCCCGCAGCAAGCATGTCCTGGTGCTGATCGCGTGAGCTGGGGAAGCCAACCGAACCCACGACTCCTGCAGAAGCGGCTCCCTTGCCCAGCTCGGCAAAGGGCTTGTCCACAAAACCCGAGATGTGGGTGGACATAGGGGCAATCACAATGGGTAGCTTGATGTCCTGGTCCAGGAAACTAGTCGCCAGGTTGACCTCACGGATGTCATGGATGGCGTTCATTCGCAGGTGAATGCTGTCCAGCACCTGGCGCTGGTAGCGCATTGTCGTGCCAGTCTCCGCGCCGCCGCCCGCATCGACCCAGACGTCCGCGCGGGTGGGCTTCTTCTGCCTGAAGACTTCATAGCTGATGCTGCGGATCTCGGCCCAGGTTTGCGGGTAGTCTTTGCCTGGCATTATCTCCCGTCCTCTCAAGTTCCAGGGGGCCTGCGCGCCACAGTGCCAGAACGTGACACGGTGGCGTCAGGCACCCCTGGTTTCAGTTACTGGGGTCTACCGATGTTCGGTGAGACCTGATTTATCAACTCAATCTTCGCAGAGGCGAGCTGAGTTGACCTATTCCTCGACGAACTCGTCGGCGTTCGCCACGGTCACGATGGCGGTGGGGGTGCGGATTTCCTTCGGTACGGTCTGGCCGTTCAGGTGCATGATCATCGCCGCCACAGACCAGTAGGCCTGCTTCTGCGGGGCCTGCGAAATGGTAAAGTCCATCTCGCCAGCCTTGAGGGCCTTGACGATGTCGGGATAGACGTCAACGCCGCCCGTAACGATCTTGTCGTTGGGGATGCCGGCCGACTTGATGGCCTCGATGGCACCAAGCACCATTTCGCCCGATGCGCCGATGACCGCGTTCAGGTCGGGCCAGCGCTGCAGGGTATTCTCTGTGACCTGCATGCCTTCCAGACGGCGCCAGTGCGCGGTCTGCGAGGCCACTTCGATGCCGGTGTAGGCGGTAAGGAAGTCGTTCATGCCCTTGCGGCGATCGTCAGCGGTCTGCTGTCCCGGGAAACCTTCCAGGATCAGAATCTTGCCCTTATCGCCGATGGCCTGCACAGCGCCCTCGGCCACGGTCTTGCCAACGAGGATGTTGTCGGCGCCGATATAGCACACATAGTCGCCGCCGCTGCCGCGGGTGTTGTCGTAGATCACCGGGATCTTGGCAGCGTTCAGCTTCTGAACAGCGGTGGCGATGGCCGTGGTGTTAGCGGGAGCGAGCACCACGCCGTCAACGCCCTTCTGGATCAGGTCTTCGACGATGCGGATCTGCTCTTCCACGTTGTCCGGGTTGCTTGGCGCGAGCACGGTTACCTCCACGCCAAAGTCCTCGCCGGCCTTCAGTGCCCACCGCTGGTGGGTCAGCCAGAAGGGGTTGGTAAAGTTCTTGAGCACGACGGCGATCTTGTACTTCTTGGCGGCCGTGACGGTCGGGTCAAAATCATAGACCGGGGTCAGGTCGACGACGGGCGGCGGGGTGGCCGTGATCACGACGACCTTTTCCTTCTCCACTTCCTTGATAATGGTGACCGGAGTGGGGGTGGCCGTGGGCGCGCACGCGGCCAGAGAGCCGAGAGCGATGATCAGGCTCAGGGCCAACAGAACTGACTTGGTGAAGCGTGACATAATGGTATCTCCTCCTGTTTGAAGTATCTGCGTTCACGAACGGTTCTGCGTACATCTGAATGCGGTCCAGGTTCCTTGCTGGCTCACCTCCCTTTGCAAACGTGAAAGCCGACCTCAGCCCTCTGGCGGGGCGATTCACGCCGAACTACTCTTGGCCAAGCAACCTGCGGCTCCACTGATCGAGAAGCACCGCGCCCAGGATGACAAGACCCTGCACGATCCCCTGCCAGTTTGATGAAAGCCCCATCAGATTCATTCCATTGCCGATGAGGGTCATAATCAGAGCACCGATGACGGCGCCAAGGATTCCTCCCTGCCCGCCGCGTAGCGAGGCGCCCCCGACAACGACCGCTGCGATGGCTGGCAGCAGTTGCTGGTCGGACATGCCCGCCTCGCCTGAGTTCAGCAGCGAGGCCATTAATACGCCGGAGAAGCCAGCGTAGATGCCACTGAGGATATGGGCCTGCATCAGCACCTTGCGCGTATCGATGCCTGAGAGACGCGCTGCCTCACGATTTGCCCCCGTGGCGTATAGTCTTCGGCCAAATGTGGTTCGGTTGAGCACCAGCCAGGTCAGTACCCAGATGATCAGCAGGAGGAAGATGGGGACGGGAATCCCGGCCACGCGGCCAATACCGAAGAACCGGAAGGCCGGCGAAAAGCCGTAGATGTTGTACCCTCCCAGCATCACTACAGCGAAACCGATGGCCATCCACTGGGTGCCGTAGGTGGCAACGAAGGTCGGCAGGCCGATGTAAGCGCGCATCATCCCATTGGCACTGCCTGCCAGGGCTCCGATGGCCATTCCTGCGGCCATCGCCATGGGGACGGGCACAGCGGCGCGATCCATCAGCCATGCTGTCACGATGGCCGCGAGGGTAGCCACTGTTCCCATCGATAGATCGATGCCGCCAGTGAGCACGATGATCGTCTGGCCGATGGCCAGGATCGCCAGCAGACTGGTTGAGCGGAAGACGTTCAGCAGGTTCGAGATCCGGAAGAACCCGGGGGCCACAATGGCCAACGCAACGCACAGGAGAACCAGCATGAACAGCCGTGAAAAGCGCGAGACGAACTCGGCCAGTACCGGGCGACTTTCGGCCTTGGCCGGGATTGTGTTCTCCATCTATAGTCCCTCCTGCCTCTTCTTCATCAGCACGTCAAAGATGATCGCGATAATCAGCACCGCGCCAAGAATTACGGCCTGATAGACAGGGCGGATGCCGATCACGTTCAGCCCGTTTCGCATCACAGCCAGCAACAGCACACCGAGCACTGTGCCTCTGATGCCGCCCCGTCCTTTTTCGAACGAAGTTCCACCAATGATGGTCGCCGCGATGGCGTCGAACTCCCAGCGCAAGCCGATAGTTGGCTCAGCCGCATGCAAACGGGAGGCCATGAGCACGCCGGCCACGCCGCCCAGCCCGCCAGCCATTAAGTAGGTCATGAACTTCCATAGAACCGTGTTTACGCCTGATAGCGCAGCACCTGCCTCGTTTCCACCAAGGGAAAAGATGTAGTGCCCGAAGGGAGTATGGTAGAGGATTACGTA
This sequence comes from Anaerolineales bacterium UBA2200, assembly GCA_002327925.1. GTDB lineage: Bacteria > Chloroflexota > Anaerolineae > UBA2200 > UBA2200 > UBA2200. Next base: position 144,517 of record DCVA01000024.1, on the reverse strand, counting down.
GACGACACCAAAGGTCAAGGCTGCCACTACGATGGGCATTGGGACGACGCCAAAAAGACGGCCGCTCCCGAAGAAGACAAATGCAGGAGGGTCTGCATAGATGGATGAGGCATTCGTCATCACGACCGCCGCGCCAGCGGCCAGGCCGGACATGCCCAGTGTGGCGATGAAGGGCGGCAGGCGCCCGCGAGCGATGAGCAGCCCGGTGATCGCGCCACAGAGGAAGCCGGATGCGACGCCTGCGAGCATAGCCGGAATGGCCGGGACACCACGATACATAGCCAGCACCGCTATGACGCCTCCCAGCGTGAGGATCGAGCCCAGAGAGAGGTCGATTCCCTCAGTCAGGATCACGCACGTGGCGCCTAATGACAGGATCAGGAGCACAGAACCCTGAACCGCAATGTTGAGAAAGTTCGGGATGGTGAAGAAGCTCCCACGGCTGGCGACGGCGAACCAGATGATGATGATGCTCAGCACCCACAGAACGGGGGGCACTCGGTCGAACCACTTCTTCTGAACGGGCTGACAGGTCTGTTCCATGCTACGCCTCCCGTCCCGACTGGTCGTCCTGGACTTGGTCCTGTGTGGTAGCTTCTGCCCGGCCCATCGCACAGGCAATCACCCGCTCCGCTTTGGCGTCATCCCGCGCGAATTCGCCCACGACAGCCCCCTCGTGCATGACATAGACCCTGTCGCTCATTCCAAGTACTTCCGGAAGGTCGGATGACACCATCAGAACGGCAGCACCCTGCGCGACGAGCCGGTCCATAAAGTCGTGGATCTCGGCCTTGGCGCCCACATCGATGCCCCGGGTGGGTTCGTCAAAGATCAGCACCCGAGATTCTGTTGCGAGCCACTTGGCCATCACTACCTTTTGCTGGGTGCCGCCACTCAGGAACTGGACCAGGCGCTTCTGTGAAGGGGTAGCGATGCGCAGGTCCTTGACGTACTTGTCGACCACGGTACGTTCCTTGTTCAAGTCAACCACTGAATTGGGAAAGAGCTTTTGCAGGCTGGCCATGACCACGTTCTCGGACACGGGCAGCTTGAGAGCCAGACCCGTGGCCTTGCGGTCCTCTGGAAGCAGTCCCATGCCCTTATCCACCAATTGGGTGGGCGAAAGACCGGTGACGCGGTTGCCGAACAGGAAGATCTCGCCACAGTCGATGGGGTCGGCGCCAAAGATCGCACGAACGAGCTCGGTTCGACCAGAACCGACCAGCCCGGCGAGGCCCACAATCTCCCCTGTGTGCAGGACCAGGTCGATTCCCTTGAGCCCGCTGCGCGCCGAACTCAGGTTCCTGACGCGCAAAGCCTCTTCGCCTGGACACTGATAGGTGCGCGGGAACATGTTGCTGATATCTCGTCCGACCATCATGTGTACCATCTGGTCGACCGTGAGATCCTTGACGTCCCGGGTGTCGACCAGCTGGCCGTCACGCAGAACCGTGACGCGGTCGCCAACCTGGTGCACCTCGTTCAGCCGGTGCGAGATGTAGATGATGCCCATCCCACGCTCTCGCAGTCGGTTGATCATGGCGAACAGCTTCTCGATCTCCCTGTCCGTCAGCGTTGCCGTAGGCTCATCCATGATCAGCACCTGGGCATCGATGGAGAGTGCCTTGGCCACCTCCACCATCTGCTGCTGCGCTACACCCAGAGTGGCAACGATGCTGGCCGGGTCCACGTCCATGTTGAGTGAATTGAGGACCTTGCGGCTATCCTCGCGCATGGTCTTGTGATCGACGAGGAAGCCGAGCGGCGCCTGGCGCTTCGGGTAACGCCCCAGGTAGATATTCTGGGCCACGCTGAGGTACGGCACCAGGTTGAATTCCTGGTAGATCGTGCTCACACCGAGCTGCTGGGCATGTTGAGGGTTGGCCAGGCGCACTTTGTGGCCCTTGATCTCAATCTCGCCCGAGTCAGGCTGGTATGCGCCGGCGAGTACCTTCATGAGCGTGGATTTGCCCGCCCCGTTCTCGCCCAACAGCACATGCACTTCGCCCGGCAGCAGGTCAAAGCTCACGTTTTGCAGTGCGCGTACTCCCGGGAAGGTCATGGTGATGTTGGTCAGCCTCACCAGCGGAGCTATGGACATGTGCTAGTCCTCCTTGCCTGTGACCGTAGTGACTAGGCCTGGGGTTCGAGTACGACCTTGATCGCCCCATCCCTTCGGTTGATGTAGAGATCCAGTGCCTTGTGTATGTCGCGGAGAGGGAAGCGGTGACTGACTATGCCTTCTGCCGAAAGCTTGCCGATGCGGAAGAGCTCCATGGCGCGGGCGCAGTTCGCGCGCCCCTCACCTCGGACACCGGCGGCACGCATGTCGTCGAGCACGAATTTCTTGATGTTCATCAGAGCCGGCTTGAGTGGGTCGCCGATGAAGGAGATCCGACCGCCTTTTGCCGCCATCTCGATCGACTGCGCGGCAGCGATCGGATCGCCGGTCACCTCGATGACGAGATTGGCTCCCAGACCGCCTGTCTCGCGCCTGACGACGGCCACCGGGTCTTCCTTGGTCACATCAATGATCACATCCGCTCCGTACTTCTTCCCGATTGCCAGGCGCTCCTGGCGCGTCCCGGTGAGGAACACCCTGGACGCTCCCAGGGCTTTGACGATCTGCAGCGCCATCAGGCCCATGGGTCCAGGGCCGAGCACTGCCACAGTCTCGCCAGCCATGAAGCCGCCAACGTTCTCGATGGCGAACATCGCGCAACCCGCAGTTGTTGCCAGGGCAGCGCCCCAGTATGGCAGGTTGTCGGGCACCTCGTAGAGTGTGTTGATGTGGTTGACCACATACTGGGCATAGCCGCCATTGGTGGTAAATCCATAGTGGCGGTGCCCCGTCTCCGGTTTGCCATAGTTGAGGCAGCTGGTGTATTGGCCACGCATGCAGTTCACGCACCTGCCACATCCCTTGTGCGCCTCGACTGCGACTCGGTCTCCTGCCTTCCAGCTGCCGGCATTGTTTCCGACAGCTACGATCTCTCCGGCGTACTCGTGCCCGGGAGTGAACTCGCCATAGCGGAGCGGATACGGCCACTCCGCGCTGATCACCTTGGGATCCGTGCCGCAAATGGCGCAGGCGTGGACTTTCAGCAGCACTTCCTCGGGTCCGGGCCGGGGCACGGGGACCTGTTGCAGTCGGAGGTCATTGGGGCCGTAGAGAACAGCGGCGGTCATAGTCTCTGGGATTGCCATTTCTGTACTCCTGTGTCTAGTGTACCGGACTGTGCGTGCCAGTATGACTGGCACCTGTCGCCGGCTCAGATGCAGTAAGGGTTTGTAAGGGAGTCTCGCCGAGAGAGTGGGCAACAGCGATGACGGTACGTGCGTTGTTCTCCTGGTGCAAGCGCGCAATACGCTCCGCCTCCCCGGCATCACCCGCGATGATCGCTTCCGCCAGAGCGCGGTGTTCGGCGACTATCTCCCGGGCTCTACCGGGCCATGTGGTGGTCAGTACGCGGTAACGAGCTGTGGCCGCATAGAGGCTCGAAATGTAGCGATACAAGAGAGGTGACTTGGCGGCGGCGAAGATGATCTCGTGAAAGGGCAGGTTCAGGGTGTTGATCGACTGGCATTCCCCGCCGTCGAGGCATGTCTGCATCTCCTCCAGGTGTGCCCTGAGAGCAGAAGCTTCCTCCGATGACAGCCTGCCGGCCGCCAATCGCGACGCCAACCCCTCCAGGACGGCGCGTATATGATACAGCTCCGCGATTTCTTCTACGGGAAGATTGGAGACGACAAAACCGCGATGAGGCGCAACGGTGATCAGGCCATCCGATTCCAGCCTCCACATCGCCTCGCGAACGGGCGTGCGGCTCGTGCCGTAGCGTGCAGCGATCTCATTGAGATCGAGTCTTTCGCCGGGAAGATGGCCACCCGAAACGATCTCGTCATACAGCTGTGTGTACACGATGTCCTGTTTGGTCTTGTATTGAATCGCGCTGCCATTTACTGCCACACCACACCTCCGCTTGAGCCCGGTCGTCAAGGTGCTACGGCGCCTGTGCTCACCCTTCCGCCTCGATCACTACCTTCATCGCCCCCTCGCGGCGGTTGACAAACGTGTCCAGCGCCTTGGCGAACTCGCGCAGCGGGAACACATGGCTGATCAAGGGTTTGAGTGCAAGCTTGCCTGCGACAACAAAACTGAGCACCTGATCGTACGAGTTGGGATCTGCCTTCACTCCGTACAGAGAAAGTTGTTTGAAGACGACCGCCTGCATCGGGATAGTTCTCTCAGGAGGAATGAAGAAACCGATCAACACGATCTTGCCACCCAACCGCGTCATCTTGATTGCGTAAGTGGGTCCTTCCTCAGCAGCGGCAGTCTCGACGCTGATATCGACACCCCTGCCGCCAGTCAGGTCAAGCACTTGCTCAACTGCAGTGCCGGTGAGCGAGTCGACCAGATCGTCCGCACCAATTTCGCGGGCCATGTTCAGGCGGGCTCCGGTGCGTCCGACGCAAATCACGCGTGTGGCGCCCATGGCCTTGAGCAACTGAATGGCGCACAGGCCAATGGCACCGGGTCCGATGACCAGTCCTGTGGCCGCCGGCTCCACTCCAGCCAGGCGCAGCCCGTGCAGAGCCACTCCGGCGCTGCCCACCATCGTCCCCTCGGCATAGCCGATGCTATCAGGAAGGCTATGCAGGGCCTTAGCCGAAACGACCATATAGTCCGCATAGCTACCCTGTGACTTGAAGCCATAGTGGCGGTGTCCGCTCTCAGGAAAGCCGTAGTTGTCGCACATGTTGTAGTTGCCAGTGAGGCATTGCCGACAGGATCCACATCCCTTGTGCGGCTCACCGACCACGCGCTCGCCCGGCTTCCATCCGGTCACGCCTTCGCCGAGCTGCACTACCTGCCCTGCCCACTCATGGCCGGCGATGAAGGGGTACCCGGGCGGCCAGCCAGGGATCTTGCCGTCAATGACCTTGGGGTCACTGCCGCATATGGCCGTAGCCCGCACCCGACAAAGAACCTCGCCCGGTCCAGGCTGTGGTGTCGGGACCTCCTGGATCTCAAAGCGATGCGGTTCCAGAAGAACCAGGGCCTGCATTGTCTTGCCCGGCTTTGCCAGCGTTGAGCTCATGATGGTAATCTCTCCTCCTGATTGGTAATTGGATCCGTTCCAAACGTTCGGCTTGGTTCATCACCTTCAGCCAACTCGGCAGCCGTCCTTTGAAGCGGCGCCTCCCGCAATCGGCCATGGACTGAAGCAATAAGGCAATCGATTCTCATCAAGACACACGCACCAGGGGACGGGCGCCTCTGGGATCACCGGAGAAGCCTCTGGCGGGGAGAGGGAAGAAGAGGGGATGGCAATGACGGAGAGACGGTGTTGGCTCGACCGTGATCGGTCTGAGCCGGCCGCGCCACAGGATCGCCGCTTCTCCGACTACGGGACTTGCCTCATCGGGTTGTCGGAGTGGTCGATGATGGTCGTGCATGGATTGGTCCGCAACAGCGCGTTTTAGTGTGGTCAGGCGATCAACCTAGATACTGCATATTGTATACAGCCCGCATGCTGAGCATAACATAGCAGTTGGCAGAAGTCAAGCAAGCGCGGTTCGGCGCGTCGCTGCCCAACGTGATCGACGGGAAAGTGCGTATCGACCAACTTCGAACGCTCAGTGCTGCACAGTCTTCCGGACGCGTCTGGCGGCTGTGCGCGAGATCTTGACGGAGTCGAACACCGATGGGTGACAAAGGGCAGCAGCAGACCCCCCTCAGTTCTGGATGGCCACTTTCATGGCACCCTCACGGCGATTCACAAAGGTGTCCAGCGCCCGGGCAAAATCGCCTAGCGGGTACACATGACTGACCAACGGCTTGAGTTGCAAACTGCCTGCCGCAACGAAGCTGATCACCTGATCATAGGTATTGGGGTCGGCTTTGACTCCATACATGGTCAGCTGCTTGAAAGACATTTCCTGAATCGGGATGGTTCGCTCAGACGGCACGAAGTGAGCCAGAAGCACGATCTTGCCGCCCAGCCGGGTCATCCTGATCGCCCACGTTGGACCCTCGTCAGCGCCTGCCGATTCGATGGAGATATCGACGCCCCGTCCGCACGTCAGATCCAGCACCTGCTGGACCGCATCTCCGCGCTGGGAGTCAATCAGATCGTCGGCACCGATCTCGCGGGCCATGTTCAAGCGTGCTCCGGCGCGTCCCACGCAGATGACACGTGCAGCCCCCATCGCCTTCAGCAGCTGGATGGCGCACAACCCGATGGCCCCCGGGCCGATAACGAGTCCGGTCGCAGCCGGCTCCACGCCTGCCAGCCGTAAGCCATTCAGTGCCACGCCAGCACTGCCAACCATGGTCCCTTCCACGTAACCGATGCTTTCGGGGAGTCGGTGGAGGGTTCTGGCCGCAGCAACCATATACTCGGCATAACTGCCTTGCGACCTGAACCCGTAATGGCGGTGGCCGGTCTCGGGACGGCCATAGTTGTCACACATGTTGTAGTTGCCGGTCAGGCACTGGCGGCAATACCCGCATCCCTTGTGAGGTTCGCCGACTACCCGGTCGCCTGGCTGCCAGCCAACAACCCCTTCGCCGAGCTCAACGACCTGGCCGGTCCATTCGTGACCCAGGATGAAAGGATAGTCCGGAGGCCACCCGGGAGTCTTGCCGTTGATAACCTTCGGATCCGTCCCGCATATTGAGGTGGCCCTCACCTGACAGAGCACTTCGCCGGGTCCCGGCCTGGGAACCGGAACGGTCTGAATCTCAAAACGATGTGGCTCAAGTAGAACAAGAGCCTGCATGGTATTGCCCGGTTCAGTAATGTTGGACGGTGTGCCCATTGTGCGTCCTTTCCAAAGCGGGGTCAGTGAGACTCTATTCGTACCAGCTTTGTTCCAGCGCTGCATCAAAGCAGGCAACGACGTTCTCGGGAGGCACGTCGCGTTGTACATTTTGCACCGTGGCGAAAACAAACCCCCCGCCGGGCTTGAGATCGGACATGCGGCGGGTGACCTCCGCACGCACCTCGTTCGGAGTGCCGAAAGGAAGCACGCTTTGGGTATCCACGCCTCCACCCCAGAAGGCGATTTTGTCTCCGAACGTGGACTTGAGACGGGCCGTGTCTTGAAAGTCAGGACAGGATACCTGGACTGGGTTCCAGGCATCAAAGCCATTCTCGGCAAAGTCGTTCAGATATTGCCACACGTCTCCGCAACTGTGGTAGAGTACTTTGATGTGGGGTGCTTTGCTCTTGATGAAGGCGGCAATGCGGGCATGAGTGGGCTTGAAAAGCTCGCGGTACAGGGCAGGCCGGAATTGCGGGCCGTTCTGAAAGCCGATGTCGTCGGACATTAGAGCGACGTCAATGTAGCGGCCGGCAGTGTCGAGGATCATGTCCCATTGCTGAATGTGGAAGTCTTCCAGCATCGACACAAGGGCACGGACAAATGGCTTGTCTGAGGCGATCTTCATGAACCAGTCTTCGAATCCACAGAGAAAGGCTCCCTGCGCGACCACTCCTGTCGCCCCGACCGGGTTCATCACCACGCAGTAGCTGGTGTTCTCGTGAATCTCGCGGGCCTCGTCCGCCAGTCCGGCAATGCGCCCTGGGTCGCGTGGCTGTGGAAAGCGAAAGCGCTCCAGGTCGGCCAGGGTGGCACCTCGCAGCGGGTGGCCTGCCATGTCGTAGTAGAATCCACCGGCAGGGCGCGCTTGTTTCACTCCCCACTCATCGATGAACCAGGAGCCTCCGTCCGGCTCGTCGCGCAGTTCCAACCTCCAGGCGTTGGGGCTGCGCACCCACAGAGGGTAACAGTCGACATCCCAGCGTTGCATGATCCGCGGATCTGGGCGCACAGTCTGCGAAGTCATGGATGTTTGCACCTGGGTGCCACCTTGCAGGCCGAGATAGGCCTTCAGTCCGACTTCGGCATCTCTATGCATCGTCGTAAAGATCGGAACTCCTCCCAAATCGATGGGCACTCTGTCCGCTTCCTGGTGCTCGAGAGCGCGACGTACTCGCTCCCGATGAGTCAGCGTAGCTCTCCTAGTCATGTCGATGTCCTCGTGTCAGTAGTTGCCGCGGCTACAGGCCGCGGGGGTAAACCGATAGCAGGTGGTACCCGTCACGGGTGACAACCACGTTCTCCTCCACGCGCACGCCCCCCCACCCGGTAATGTAGCAGTGTGGTTCGAGAGAGAGGACCATACCCTCCGCCAGCACTTCGTCACTACAGGGATGCAGGGTTGGCGGTTCGTGGAATTGCAGGCCGATACCATGGCCGGCATGGTGGACGAAGCCGTTGGGGTAGCCGTGGTGTGTCACAACGTCCCGGGCCAGGCGGTTGAGCTCGCAGGCCTGCACTCCTGGCTCGATCGCTGTCAACATCGTCTCGAGAGCTTCGTTGACAATTCCCCAGATCTCCTGTGCCCGCGAGTCGGGCTGACCGACGCACAGCGTACGGCTGAGGTCACTGAAATAGCCATCCGCGAAGGTATCCAGTTCGACCAGCACCACATCACCGAGTCGAAGCTCACGTGGGCTGGAGATGAAGTAGGGATTCTCACCCATCGCAGAGTTGGGTCCGGACAACGCGTGGCAAAAGCCGCGCGCACGACGCAAACCCCGATAGCCAACGCCGCGCCCATATATAAGGGCCTCGACAGCGGCGGAAACCTCCGAATCCTTGAGCCCGGGTATCATCACCTCACGCGCGGCAGCATAACCGAGGCAGGCGACCTCATTGGCCAGTCGCATCATCTCAATTTCGGCGGGTGACTTGATGAGTCGGGCCGTGCGCAGTACACCGAAAGCGTCGTTGAGTCTGGCGTTCGGGAACACCTCTCGAAGGAGCGCGGTGCCAGACTCTGAGGGTACTCGGACCTCGGCGCCGATATTGTTGGCAGCGACGAGCTCGAAGTTTCCCTCATAGCCAATCGTCCCGCGCGGGTTATAGCCCTTCTCCTTCCACAGATCAGCCAGCATTGCTCCGAGACTGCGATTGGGATTAGCCAGGGCATCCAAGTCGAAGTACTTGTAGGGCCTGGCATCGCTGACCCAACCGTCGGCGACGAACAACTGCTCTCCATCGATGTAGAACACGGTGGCTTCTCCGTCGCGTGGAACGACGGCCATAGAGGCACCGAAGATGGGCCAGTACCCGGTGGCGTAGAGCATGTTCTCGGGTAGCCGCAGGATGAGATAGTCCAGCCCTGCCAGGAGCATCTGCTGACCTAAGCGCTGAATGCGTACCTCGTCGCGGCCGCGGTTCATGGCTTCCCCCTTACCTCTTGCGTAGCGCGTCGAGTGACACAGCACCGAGCAGCAAAACTCCCTTGGCCAGGATCTGCCAGAAGGGGGGAACACTGAGCAGCGCCATACCGTTGTTGAGCACGCCGATGATCATCACTCCGAACAGGGTACCCCAGATAGAGCCCTCGCCGCCTCGCAGGCTGGCGCCGCCGAGAAGGACCGCCGTGACGACGTCGAGCTCGTAGCCGACTCCGACCGATGGCATAGCGGTCGCCGTTAAACCGGTCAGGACGGTTCCGGCCACTGCTGCTGCCAGACCGCTGAAGGCGAACACTCCAGTGAGGTACCTGTCTGTGTTAATGCCTGCCAGACGTGCTGCGACTGGGTTGCCGCCCACGGCATAGACGTAGCGGCCAAACACCGTGTAGCGCAAGGCCGCCCACATACCCAGGTAAGCGCCAAGCATCAAGAGGACCGGAACAGGGATGCCGAGAACACGGCCCACGCCAAACCATTCCAGCCTCGGGCTCTGCAAGAAGATGGCGTTCCCGGTGGTGTAGATGTACGCCGCGCCGCGCACAATGTTTGACATGGCCAGGGTCACGATGAAGGGAGCGATCTTGAGCCGGGTCACTACCAGCGCGTTGAAGAGACCAATGATGAGCCCGACAGCCAGCGAGACGAGTAGTGCCACCCACCAGGGGTGGCCTTGCTTCATCACCATTACGCCCTGGATACTTCCAACAAGCGCCATGGTTGACGCTGCCGAAAGATCTATACCACCTGACACGATCACCAGCGTCATCGCCACGCCAATGATGCCGATGATGGATACGGAGAGCAGAATGTTGATCCAGTTGCCTGGAGTGAGAAAGTACTTGGATGTCAGGCTGAAGGTAATCATGACGACTGCGGCAAATATCAGCAAACCGGCATCCAGCAGACGTCGTCCGAGTTTCTTGCTCGCGACAGCCTGAGAGATGCCCGCTGCAGGTGCAGTGCCCATTGAACTCATGCTGTTCACTCCCCCTCGATGCCTACGGCGCAGGACATCAGCTTGTGCTTGGTTGCCTCGGTCCGCGAATAGGGTCCGACCATCCGACCCTGGCACATGACATAGATGTGGTCGGCGATGCCCAGTACCTCTGGCATCTCGATCGAAATGATCACCACTCCTACACCCTGTTCACACAGGTCCTCGAGAAGCCGATAGATCTCAACTTTGGCGCCGACGTCAACACCACGGGTCGGCTGGTCCAGTACCAGTACCCGGGACTGATTCGCCAGCCAGCGAGCGATAACCACCTTTTGCTGGTTGCCACCGCTCAGGAATCGTATTGGCTGCGACATGCTGGCGCGCTTGACGTTCAGCCGGTCTGCCCACTCGGTTGCCTCGCGCATTTCCAGCCCCGTACGGACCATGCCGCAACGGGCGTAGCGTGGTAGGGCGGCCAGGGTCAGGTTCGCCTTGACTCCCAGCTGGCCCACCAGGCCCCCTGTCTTGCGGTCCTCTGGCACTAACCCAATCCCCGCAGCGCGGGCGGCGGTGGTCGAGTGGAGGGTGATGGGTTGGCCGTCGAGCAGGACGTGTCCACTGGCGGCCGGAATCGCCCCGAACAGGGTCCGGGCGAGTTCACTCTGGCCGGCACCCAGCAGCCCGAAGATGGCCACTATCTCACCACGACGCACCTGGAACGAAACATCTCGCACCTTGTTGCCTGCGGCCGACAGACCCTTTACCTCCAGCAGCACCTGGCCCGGGGCAATGGACCGCTTGGGGTACATCTCGGCCAGCTCGCGGCCCACCATCATCTGAACAAGCGTAGCGCGCGTTGCCGCGCCGATGTCTACTGTGCCAACAGTTACACCGTCGCGGAGCACCGTCACACGGTTGGCCAGTTTGAAGAGCTCGTCAATACGGTGGGATATGTAGATGATGGACACTCCACGGTCACGCAGAGATCGGAGCAGGGCGAAGAGGTGCTCGGTCTCCTGGTCGTTGAGTGCTGATGTCGGCTCGTCCATGATAAGAACTGTGGGCTGACACAAGAGGGCCTTGGCGATCTCCACGACCTGCTGTTGGGCGACGGTTAGGTTGCGCACCAGCGTCTGGATCGGTATCTCCTCACCGAGGCGTCCAAGAACCTCCTGAGCGAGGCGCTTCATCTCGGTGATGTTGATGGTGGCAGGAAGACGCCCGGGCGGATAGGAGCCAAGGCAGATATTCTCCGCAACGGACATCGTGGGAACGAGGTTGAACTCTTGGTAGATCACCCGGATGCCCAGGTTGCGGGAGTCGCTTGGGCTTTGCAGCCGTACGGGCTTGCCGTCGTAGGTGATCTCACCCTGGTCAGCTGAGTAGTCGCCTGCCAGGATCTTGATGAAAGTGGACTTGCCCGCGCCGTTCTCCCCGAGCAGAGCGTGAATTTCTCCAACGCGCAAGTCAAAGTCGATCTGGTTCAGAGCTTGCGTCGCGCCAAAGGCCTTGCTGATTCGCGCCGTTGAGAGGCGGATTACGGGATCCACCGGGCACATCTCCTCGCCGTGATAGGAGACCGGCATCCGGAGATCTCCGGATGCCGGTCTGAGGCATTCCCTACTGCGGATAGTAAGTGTTGATATTCTCGTATGTGATGAAGATCGTCTTGGGCTCCATCACTGGCGGTGGTGTGGTGCTGTTGTTAAGCATCTGGATAGCCAACGGCACCAGGTCCTCGCCCCACATTTCGGGGAAAAAGCTCGCGGTACCGGCGATGATGCTGTCCGCGTTGCGCAGCTCCGGGAAGATGCTCGGGTCGCCGCCCGTCTGGCCGATGTACACATCACCCTGCCGGTTAGCCGACTTGACTGCGGACAAGCACGCCAGAGCCATCTGGTCAACGTGCGTCCAGAGGATGATCTTTTCATTCGGGTGGGCGGTCAGGAAGTCGGCCACAACAGAGCGGCATCTCTCTACGTCGCCCTTGGTGGTGTCCTCATAGATCTTGACGTTCGGGAAGATCTCCTTGGCTCCGGCCATGGCGCCGGCGGCTCGGCTCTGGAAGAGCGCCCCGGATTCAGGATAACCCATCACCAGCATGATAGGCTCAACACTCCAGTTCGCCTTGGCCTTCTCGGCGATGGCGCGTCCACCCAGCTTGCCGGCAAGAACGTTGTCTACCCGGTACAGCGGGAAATCGCCCATAGGAACCTGGATGGCAATACCCTTAATGCCGGCCGCCTTTAGTTTGTCTCCGACTCGATTGTTGATCTCCGTATCCTGGTTGTACTGGAAGTAGAAGTCAACCTTCTGCGTAATGGCGTTGTCGGCATTGATGTTGGCCTGCTGAGGGTCCTGCTTGTTGTCCATAGAGATCACGGTCACGCCATAGCGCTTGGCGACTTCCTCAACGCCCTTACGCACCAGCACGGCGAAACTGTTGGTTTCGTTCCAGTTGGCGAAGGCGAACACGTACGGTTTATTGGCGGCCAGCTGGCCGACTGGCGCAAGAGTCACTGCCGGGATTGGCGTTGGAGGGACTGGGGTCGGCGGTACCGCCGTCGGAATAACCGCTGTCGGAGTGGCTGCCGGCGTCGTGCAGGCGATCAGAGCAGCCAACAAGAGGGTCGACGCGATGAGTTGTATAGCCAAACGTGCAAAGCGCTTCATCTTGTTTCATTTCTCCTTGTTTGGTGTTGGTCGAGCAGGCAAAGGGGCGGTAGAGCGATTGAGGGAGTCTGCTGGTTTGGATTCCCGTGGGCCTCCTTGAAATCGGGCTGGGGATAAGAAGCCGCAAAAACGGAAGCGCGCTGCGGGGAGGAGGGGTTGTGACTGCCTGGCTGTGGTCAAGCCGACCCGGCGGCAAGACAAGATTCCCGGGCTTCTAGGTCCGGGGCTTGCACGAGCCACCTCGGGTTGTTCGAGAGGGCGATGTGAGTCGGACATTGACCAGTCTGTGAAAATGTGCTACAATGCAGCCAGGCGCACAACTTGCATATTGCATATTGTATACAATATGCAGGAACAGCATAGCACATCCACTGCGAAAAGTCAAGCAGACAGGATCTGGACTGTACCTGGCGGGGGTGCTCTGCCACGAAGGAGGTCATTGGTGACGGACCTGGTGTCCAAAGCATCGAACATCCTCGACCTGTTCCGTTTGGACGGGCGGGTTGCCTTGGTGGTGGGTGGGAGTGGAGGGCTGGGCGAAGCGATGGGTTTAGGCTTAGCCGGAGCCGGCGCGAACGTGGCCATTCTTGGTCGGCGATTGGACAAATGCCAGCAGGTGGCTGGCAAAGTGGAGTCGATGGGCAGGGAGGCGCTGGCGGTAAGCGCTGACGCTACCCGCTTTGCCGAGCTCCAGAACGCGGTCCAGCAAGTAGTCGACAAGTGGGGTCACCTTGATATTCTGGTGCACAGCGCCGGCACGGTGCATATCGAGCCAACAGTCAATTACCCGGAGGACGAGTACGACCGGGTCATGGACATCAACTGCAAGTCTGTGTTCCTCGCCTGCAAGGCGGCCGCCCCCGCAATGCTGAAGCAGAAGTACGGTCGTATCATCGCTGTCTCGTCGGTGCGTAGCTTTCAGGGCCGCGCCGGAGATCCCTCCTACCCGGCCAGCAAGGCCGGCGTGAATCTGATGATCAAGTCCTTCGCCCTGGAATGGGCCAGAGAGGGCATCACCGTAAATGCCATCGCCCCGACATTTGTGCGCACCGAGTTGAATACCTGGCAATTGGACGATCCGCAATTCGGTGCCTGGGTAGTCAGTCGCATTCCGATGGGCCGTACCGGACAGCCGGAGGACCTGATGGGGGCAGCTCTGTTCCTTGCCTCCGACGCGTCGAGTTTCGTGACGGGACATGTCTTGCTGGTGGATGGCGGTTGGACATCGGCGTAAGGTTAATCTGGTGTAGGTTCATAACTGGTACCGGTCGATGTCAGAGAGTAATCTTGACGCACTTCGGACCCAAGGAGTTTTGATGAAGCTGATCACCATCGCTGACAATCGCACGTGGTCGCCCGAGGGGCACTCGGACTGCCTGTGTCAGGACGTGGTTTCGGACGCAGTCGGTGCGACGTTGATGGAGATTCACACCACGACTCTCGGACCAGGGGGCGTTGCTGACTTGCATAGCCACCCCGAGTCAGAAGAGGTGTTTTTGATCCTTTCCGGCGAGCTCGTGTTCTTCGACGAGTCAGGGCAGGAGTTCCCAGCCAGGTCGGGCATGGCGGTCTTTGTACCCGTGGGCGGAAAGCACGGCACCATCAACCGCTCCAACAAAGATGTGAGGCTGATTGCGATCCAGGTTCCGCCCAAGCGATGATCTTTGAGCGATCCGGCCCGACCGTCGATCCCTCGCCTGGCCAGTCTCAGGGTTTGAACAGCCACTCAGAGGCTGAAACCAACATATCAAGAGGAGGCAATCTATGAGTCCGAAGGCAGCACAGGCCTGTCGCGTGCCGTACTTTGAAGACACCACGACGGGGCAGCTCAAGAAGCGCATCTGGGAATCGAGTGAGAAGCAGGTCGACAAGATCCTGGCCGACTATGGCATTCCCTCGCCGTCGGAGTGGGGCAAGCCCGGTTCCTACATCCAGACGACAGTCCGTCACCAGGTGGAGATCGAACGGAAGAAGAACGATATCGTGATCATTCCGGTGGGCTGCACGGAGCTTCATGGCCAGCATACAGTGAGCTCGATGGACACCCTGTTCGTCAGCATGATCGCCGAGGGCGTGCGACGCTTCACAGCCAAACGAGGCGCACCGGTCAGCCTGGCTCTGCCGCCGTTGATGTACGGATGTCATCCGTACCATCACCTGGGTATGCCTGGCACGGTTATCGTGCGTGAGGAAGTGGCCAAAGAGTTCCTCATTGACGTCATGCTCGGATTGTGGAACGACGGCTTCCGCAAGCAGATCATCCTCAACAACCACGGCCAGCTCTGGGTGCTGGAGGCTGCTCTGCAACAGTTCTGCAAGCGCTATGAACTGCCGGGCATCTATCGCGTGATGGACTGGCACCGGTCAGTACGCGAGTTCTTCATGCCCCAGTGCGAGGGCGGCGAGTTCGATTCCGCCTTCATCCATGCTGACGAGCACGAGACATCGCTGGGCCTCCTGCTGTTCCCGGAGATGGTGGATATGAAGTACGCCGTGAACACAGAGCCCGTGAGTTTCCTGCCCACCGGGCACTTTGGCAACTCGGTCGAGTCATGCGCCAGGCCAAGCCGCTGGTCCGAGGGCGAGGGCCACGCCGCCATTGAGATAGCCGGTACCCCCGAAGGTGTGGTGGGCAAGGCCAAGGCGGCAGATCCCCGCAAGGCGAAGAAGGGCATGGCCGCCATCCTCAGCTATGTGACGATGCTGTGCGACGAGATCCTCGAAGCGTTTCCGGCCGGCACAGTGCCTCCGACTCAAATGGTCAGCCTGCGCGATCCGAAGGAGATGGAACCCTATCTGCGCGTGCCTCTGAGCAAGGGCTGGAAGTCGGTCTACGGGCTGCCCACGATTTTCGAGTAGTGGCGCAGGAGACAGGAGCTGTTCGGTGAAACTCTCCCTGACGGCGACCCCAAGCCAGGCTCGTTTTGCGCCGATCCTGTGGCGCGGCGCGCCTGAGCCTGCCTTTGGCCTGGCGGCAGAGCTCGGCTACGACGGTGTGGAGCTGCACCTTCGCAGGCCTTCCGACATCGACCGTGTGGCGGTTCGCCGGATGGCCCGTGACCTGGGGTTGGGGATTCCCATGATAGGGACGGGCATGGCCGTTGAAGATGGCCTTACCTTTTCCGATCCGGATGCAGAAGTTCGGCGCCGGGCAGTCGTGCGGTTGCGCGAGCAGATCGAATTGGGAGTGTACCTCGGCGCAATGGCCGTGATCGGCTCCATCAAGGGCAAGCTGGGCAGCGATCCGGAAGTTCGAGTCAATCGTCTGGCTCTGATTCGCAGCTGCTGTGAGGAGTGCGTTCGAGCTGCCGAAGCGGCCAACACTGTGCTGCTTATCGAGGCAATCAACCGCTACGAGACGGACTACCTGAACACGCTTGAAGAAGTCGCATCGCTAATCCGGGCCATAGGGTCGCCAAACCTCAAACTGCTGGTTGACACCTTCCACATGAACATAGAGGAAGTGGATATAGCCGCTAGTCTGCGCCAGGCAGGTGGAATGATCGGACACGTACACCTGGTGGACACCAATCGCGAGGCTCCCGGGCACGGTCACCTCGACATACCGGGTGTTCTTTCGGCTCTGTCTGACGTGAACTACCAGGGCTATCTGTCTCTGGAGTGTCTGCCTCTGCCAGACGCCCGCCGGGCGGCGGAAGATGGCATCCGTACACTGCGGCCCTTGCTGCAGTCACTGCTGCGCAAACCAGTCTAGATAGGCAGGGCCTCCCACGGGAGGCCCTGTTCTTCCCAATCTTTGACCCTGCCGGCCAGACGACTACAATCCAAGCGGCAGGAGCCGCAAAGTACCTGGCTGCAGATGAGGTCGAGATGGCAGAACGCCCCGAATGGAACGCATCCCGGTTTGTGCCCGGGTCCACCGCAGGTCACTACGAGAGCTACTTCCAGCGCGCCAATCATCCCGACCGACCCCTGGCGTTCTGGATTCGCTATACGGTGTTCAGTCCCCGCGGACAACCGGACAGGGCCATGGGCGAGCTATGGGCCGTCTACTTCGACGGCGAGTCAGGGCGCATCTCTGCCAGCAAGCAGGATGTGCCGATCTCAAAGTGCCGGTTCTCCAGCACGGGCCTCGACGTTCGTATCGGCACGTCGACCCTCGCGGACGGGCACCTGGAGGGCAGCGCCCTGTGCCCGAATCATTATCTGAGCTGGAGCCTCCACTACTCGGGGGGACAGCCTCCGCTGCTGCTTCTTCCGGAATCATCGTACTCGGCGGGCTTTCCCAAGGCGAAGGCTCTGGTTGGCATGCCGATGGCGATCTTCAACGGCTCGATCACGGTCGACGCTGACAGGGTGCCCATCGATGGGTGGGTCGGCAGCCAGAATCACAACTGGGGCAGCCAGCATACGGACGACTACGCCTGGGGGCAGGTAGCCGGGTTCGACGGCGCAACGGACGTCTTTCTGGAGTGTTCGAGCGCGCGTGTCAGGATTGGACCGCTTTGGACACCGCGCCTGACCCTGATGGTTTTGCGCCTGGACGGTCGTGAGTTCGCCCTCAATGGCTACCTGCAGGCGATGCTGGCTCGCGGCAGCTTTGGCATAGAGGATGGCCTCTGCCGCTGGAAGCTGCACTCCAGGACACAGACACTGGGCGTCTCTGGTGAGATCAGGGCACCCGCGTCCCTCTTCGTGGGGCTGAGGTACGGCAATCCACCCGGCGGTGTCAAGACCTGTCTGAACACCAAGCTGGCGGATTGCGAGCTCACTGTGGAGCGGCCCGGTCATGCGCCAATGCGTTTGACTGCAGCGCATCGTGCTGCGTTTGAGATTCTGACGGATCGTCAGGATCACGGCATCGCCATCGTGGCGTAAGCGGCACGTGCTGCAGGCGAATGCGAACCATCGCACGAACATACCTGCCCTGAAGGAGCGAACCATGAATCCGATCGACCTGCGCAGCGACACGGTTACTCTACCGACACTCGCCATGCGTGAAGCAATGTACCGCGCGGAGGTGGGTGACGACGTCTGCGGCGAAGACCCTACCTTGAACCGACTTGAGGCGGTGGCTGCGGAGAGACTCGGCAAAGAGGCAGCCCTGTTTGTGGCCAGCGGAACCATGGGAAACCTTGTGTCAGTGCTGACACACTGCGGCCGAGGCGACGGTATCATCCTGGGGGATCAGTCGCACATCCTGCTGAACGAGGCGGCGGGGGCGGCCGCGCTTGGCGGCGTGTACTTACGCGTAGTGCCCAACCGAGCCGACGGTAAGATCGAACTGACACAGATTGAACGTGCCATCCCTGAGCCGGACATCCATCACGCCCTAATTCGTGCGGTCTGTTTGGAAAACACGCACAACTACTGTGGAGGCGCTCCGCTGGACGTTGAGTACATGACTGAAGCTGGGGCTCTGGCTCACAGCCGTGGATTGCTGGTGCATTTGGATGGAGCGCGTATCTTCAATGCCGCCGTCGCGCTCCGGGTTCCCGTGGCGAAACTGGTCGCCTCCGCCGATTCCGTCATGTTCTGCCTCTCCAAGGGTTTGAGCTGCCCGGTTGGATCACTTGTCTGCGGAAGTGCGGACTTTGTCGCTCGTGCGCGACGCACACGAAAGATGGTTGGTGGTGGAATGCGCCAGGCCGGAGTGCTGGCCGCCGCCGGCCTGGTTGCCCTGGAGCAGATGATAGATCGTCTGGAGGAGGATCACCAGAACGCGCAGGCGCTGGCGCGGGGCATCGCCGAGATTCCCGGCTTATCACTGGACCCAGGGACCGTGCGGACCAATATCGTGTTCTTCGGATACACGGCACGTCGGAAGCCGGTCCAGCAGTTTGTTCAGGAGCTGGATGCAGCGGGCGTTCGGCTCTGGGCGCTTGGGCCGAACAGGTTGCGCGCAGTAACGCACTACGGCATAGAAAGCACGCACATAGAGGCCGCGCTGGCAACCATGCGACGGGTTCTGGAGGGACTGGCCTAACTGGCCGGCGGTACGACCGGAACCAGGCACAGGGTCAAGTTCGGCGGCAGGCACCCATCATTGTGGGTGCCGGGTGTAGCCTACTACGCATGCTACACGGCTTTGGGCCCAGAAGCGGCCCGGGCTGTGGCTGGCTCGAAGCTTCAGGAGGGCCCAGATGGGTGACTACGTTGTCGCTGTAGACCTGGGCGGCACACAGATACGTGCCGCTCTGTGCGACCGCTCCGGCGCATTGCTGCGGCGAGCCAGCACGCTGACGGCGGCTGCGGAAGGCCCCGAGCGGGTGATATCGCGCATTGAAGATAGCATCAACGAGGTGCTCGCAGGGGTCAGAGGCTCACAAGTCCTGGGTATCGGCCTGGGCGCCCCTGGCACGGTCAATCCCTGGACGGGCGTGATCACCAACGCCACCAACATCCCCGGCTTGACAGACTGGCCGGCGCGCGACTACCTGGTGCAGCGCTTCAAGGTACCATCGTTCATCGGTAACGACGCCAATCTCGCCGCGCTCGGGGAGTTTCGTTTCGGCGCCGGCAAGGGAACGGAGACGCTGGTCTATGTCACCATCAGCACCGGCATTGGCGGTGGGGTGATCGAGCGAGGACGGCTCTACCTTGGAGCACGCGGCTGGGCCGCGGAGCTGGGCCACATCATTGTGGAGCCCGACGGCCCTGTCTGCGGGTGCGGTGGACGCGGCTGTCTGGAAGCGCTGGCAGCCGGTCCGGCGATCGCCCGCGAGGCACGGGCTCGCCTTCGGGCTGGCGCTTCGTCGTCGCTACTAGCGATGGTCGATGGCCGACTGGACCTCATCCGTTCACAGGAGGTCGTGGCCGCGGCCAGGTCGGGCGACTGCGTGGCCCTTGAGGTGATGGAGCGCGCGGCCCTCTACATCGGCATAGGCATGGTGACCTTCATTCACGCATTTGACCCGCAGAAGATCATCGTGGGTGGGGGCGTGAGCAAGGCAGGGGATCTGCTCCTGAGCACGGCTAGAGCCGTCGTTGCCGAACGTGCAATGACGGAGGAGTGGAAACGAACCCCTATCGAGCTGGCTCAGCTCGGTGATGACGTGGGGTTGCTTGGGGCGGCGGCCCTCGTGCTGACCGAATCTGGGAGCTTCAGCCAGAAGCAAGACCGGTCAGCGTAGAACCAAGGAGACCTGTATGCGCAGATGGAATGGCTGGGGTGACGAGACATACTCTCAGGCTCTCCATGCGGGGGCGGCGGCGTATCTTGGGAGAGTAATGGGAGAGGGGGTTCGACCAGAGGATGCGGCCCCGGCGGACGTCGTGGCGACCGTTCCTCCGTCGCGACTACCTCCCCATCCGTTGGCGAATACCTCCGGTCTGGATCGTGTGCTCCACGCCAGAGGGCAGAGTCTGCCCGACTGGATCGCCCTCCGCACGGGGCGGATTCCGGCGTTTCCTGATGCGGTAGCGTACCCCACTGAAGAGGCCCAGGTCAGGGAGCTGTTGCGGTACGCGTCGGCGGTCGGCGCTCGACTGATTCCCTACGGGGCGGGCAGCAGCGTGGTCGGTCATGTTAACGTGCTGCCCGGCGAGGCCCCGGTGCTGACGGTGGATATGGGTCGGCTGAACCGACTGATATACCTCGATGAGATCAGCCAACTGGCCACCTTCGAGGCAGGGGTGCTTGGACCGGAGATTGAGGCACAGCTTCGAGCTCGTGGCTTCACCCTCGGACACTACCCTCAGTCCTTTGAACTCTCATCGCTGGGAGGATGGGTAGTCACTCGCTCGAACGGGCAGCAGTCGATGGGATACGGGCGCATCGAGGGCATGTTCGCTGGCGGCAGGCTCGAGTCGCCAAGCGGGACGCTGGTCCTGCCCCCTTTCCCGGCTTCGGCTGCAGGACCTGACCTGCGCGAGGTCGTGCTGGGTTCGGAGGGGCGATTGGGAATCCTGACTCAGGCCACGGTGCGTATTCGTGGCATTCCGGAGGCTGAGGAGTTCCGAGGCGTGTTCTTCCCCAACTTTGAGCAGGGGCAGGCCGCGGTACGGGAGATGATGCAGGCGCGTTTGCCTTTGTCCATGCTGCGCTTGAGCACGGAGATAGAGACCGAAACCACTCTGGCGCTGGCCGGCCGTGAGGGGCTAATCCGCTGGCTGAAGGAGTACCTCAGCTGGCGAGGCATTCGCGAGGGGCGAGCTCTCCTCATTCTCGGCGCCACGGGAAGTCGTTCCGGCGTGTCATATGGCCGCAGCGAGGCACTGGCGGTAGCTCGGCGACATGGTGGAGTGGATAGCGGAACGCTGTTCGGTAAGGAATGGCGTAAAAGCCGCTGGCGCAGCCCGTACTTGCGCAATACCCTCTGGGAAGCCGGATACGCGCTGGACACACTGGAAACGGCCACCTGCTGGCAGGATGTCTCGCGTATGATCCAGGCCATCGAGGCTGCGCTGCGCCCCGGGCTCGAGGACATTGGCGAGAAGGTGTACTGCTTCACTCACATTTCGCACACGTACCCCTGGGGGTCGAACATCTACACGACCTACCTGTACCGGATTCCCGCCAACGGCGATCCCGACGAAACGCTGCGCCGCTGGAGGGTGCTCAAGGGCGCGGCCAGCCGCGCGATTGTTGCCACGGGTGGCACGATCACCCACCAGCATGGCATTGGCACGGACCATCAGCCCTATCTGTCTGCTGAGAAGGGACCTCTGGGAATGGCCGCGCTTGAGGATCTGGCGGCCCGTTTTGACCCGCAAGGTATGATGAATCCGGGCAAGCTGCTCGGCGCATGAAGACGATTGCCTAGTGGAGCACAACGATGTGGCAAACTAACTGGCGTGAGAGCCTCTGGTCGCAATTGGATCAGTCGTGGGACGTGATCGTGATCGGCGCTGGGGTGACGGGAGCCGGCATTCTGCGTCTGCTCGCGCCCCTGGGAGTGAGTGTCCTGCTGGTCGAGAAGGCCGATTTTTCCTCCGGCACATCCAGCCGCTCGACCAAGCTGGTGCACGGCGGGCTGCGCTACCTTGGCCAGGGACAGTTCTCCGTAACCCGCGAGTCAGTCCGCGAACGTGAACGCATGATGAGGGAGGCGCCGGGGCTCGTGGACCCCCTGGGCTGTCTCTTTCCCGTGATCAAAGGCGCTTCACCCAAGAAGCGTACCGCTGCCGTAGGATTGGCCGTCTACGACTATTTTGGGCACAAATGGGCTCATCGTTTTTTCGAGCGCGACGACCTGCTGCTGCTTGCTCCCCGCATCAGCGGCGATGACCTTCGGGGCGGATTCCTCTACTTTGACGCAGTGACCGATGACTCACGTTTGGTGCTGCGGCTCATCCGGGAGGGGGTGCGTGCCGGTGGTCTGGCACTGAGCCATGCTTCCGCCGACAGACTGCTGCTGGGGATGTCGGGTAACGTCAGGGGCATCGTCCTGCGCGACGAGGTAACCGGGAAGACCCTCGAGTTGCAGGCCCGTGTGGTGGTCAACGCTACAGGGGCATGGGCTGATGTTTTGCGACAGCAGGTAGGGGGCTCCCGACGCATACGCCCTTCACGAGGCAGCCACTTTATGTTTCCCTCCTGGCGGGCGCCGGTGGCGCAGGCGGTTACCCTCATCCACCCTCGCGATCATCGGCCCGTCTTCGTCATTCCGTGGGAGGGGGTGACCCTGGCCGGCACGACGGATATCGACCACCACCAGTCGCTGGATGAAGAGCCCAGGGCTGAATGGACCGAGCTGGAGTACGTGCTCGAAGCCCTGAACCTGCGCTTTCCGGCGTGGCGGTTGTCACCAGAGGACATGATAGCCAGCTTTGCCGGGGTACGGCCCATCGTTGCCTCGGGCAAGGGTGGGGACCCGCACAAGGAATCGCGGGCACACGTGGTACTGGAGGAGAACCGGCTCGTCACGGTCACCGGTGGAAAACTAACCACCTTTCGGCGCATGGCGCTCGACACGCTGGGCGCGGCACGTTGTGTATGGCCAGAGCTCCCACTGCCAGGGGAGGGGGCGCGTGTATTCGAACCACTGCTCGACGAGCTGCCGCCCACACCGGGGCTCGACAGTGCGGCCCGGCGCCGTCTCTTGGGCCGCCACGGCGTTGACGCCGCGGAGGTGATTGCCGCTGCTGGGCCGGGTGAGCTCGAGCTCATCCCGGGTACAGAGTCGCACTGGGCAGAGCTGCGTTGGGCTGCAAGGGACGAGGGAGTGGTACATCTCGATGACTTGCTGCTGAGGCGTGTCCGGCTGGGGCTGCTTCTGCCCCGGGGAGGGGTGCCCTTGCTTGAGCGAGTGCGCTCTGTTGTGCAGTCCGAGCTGGGGTGGGACGACGGGCGGTGGGAGTCTGAGGCAGCGGCGTATGAGGCGCTCTGGAGGCGGGCCTACTCCACGCCCAGCGAATAGGTCCGGTGGCTGCAAGCGGCCACCCTGGGCCCGTGCCGGCTCGGCAAATACGACTGCCCGATGGTGGCGCGGCGTAAGCCCGGCACGCAATTTGCGCGCCCAGTGCCCTCTGTGTACAATTCCGCGGCACGCTGGTGCTACTACTTTTCAGATGGAGACGTTTCATGACAGTGAACGATGACCTTTACGAGGGCGTGATCAACGGTGACAACGAGGCAGTCGCGGCTCTCACCGCCCAGGCCATGGCTGAAGGCCTGCGGGCCGACGATCTCTTGAGCAGAGTGCTGATCCCGGCCATGACCGAGGTGGGGCAACGCTTTGAGCGCCAGGAGTTTTTCGTGCCCGACATGCTCATTGCAGCGCGCGCAATGCAAGCTGGTGTCAACGTGCTGCGGCCCCATTTGACGGCTGCGGGCGTCAAGCCAATCGGCACGGTAGTGATGGGCACGGTCGCCGGGGACTTGCACGATATTGGCAAAAACCTGGTGATTATGATGCTGGAGGGCACCGGGTTTCGAGTGGTCGACCTGGGCGTAGACGTGTCGGCCGACAAGTTCGTGGCGGCGGTTCGTGAGCACAAACCGCAGCTGGTGGCCATGTCGGCCCTGCTCACCACCACAATGATGACCATGAAGGTCAGCATCGAAGCTCTGAAGAAGGCCGGCCTGCGTGACCAGGTCAAGGTCATGGTCGGCGGTGCTCCAGTGACGCGAAAGTTCGCCGATGACGTTGGGGCGGACATATACGGTGCTGACGCGAGCTCGGCTGCCCGCAAGGCAAAGGAAGCGGTCGCCGCCCTCTAGCAGCAGGTGCGGCGCCCCTCTCGCTGAAGGGTCACGAGGCGGGCGGGCCCCGGTCGCTCCGGCCGCAGCACCCGGGCAGTGTACCCCGTTGCGTCCGGTTCGTTGCCTGGCGGTTCGGTGGGAGCCTTGTGTCCACGTTTCAATCTGGACTAACAGGACTCTCTGGTGTCAGGTTGGCCGCCCGTGTGACCAGCACACTGCAGGCAGCGCCCTGGCGTTGCAGTTGACCCTCGGCCCAGAGCAAGAGGGAGTTTCGCACAGCGCTCCTGTAATGCTCGTACACATTGGGCCGGATGATCAGGTTTATCAGTCCTTCCTCATCCTCCAGGGTGACAAAGACGTGTCCTCTGGCGGTAGGGGGCTTCTGGCGCACTACTACCATTCCGGCGACGCGCACCGGCTCGCCATCCTGCCTCTGCTCCAGGTCCGCGCTGCTTAGCACACCCTGTTCCCTCAACCGCTGGCGATGCAGGCGCATGACGTGGTCTCCCGGCGCCAGACCCAGCAATTCGTACTCCCAGCCCACGCCCTCGCGCTCACTGAGTCTGGGCAGGGTTACCTCTGTGACGGGGATCTCGATGTCCATTTCCTCTTCGCGATAGTCCAGACCGCCCAGTTGCCACAAAAGCGTACGCCGCGCCGTGCCCAGGCTGTCCAGTGTGCCGGAACGGATCAGGTTTTCGATCACCGCTCGCGGCAGGCGCGTGCGCTGGCAAAGGTCGGGCAATCCGGTGAAGGACGTGCCATCGCGCCGTTCGAGCAGTTGTTTGCGTCCAGCCTCACCCAGACCGTGAACGTAGCGTAGGCCCAGGCGCAACGCCGGGATGCCGTGCGAGCCCCTCTCCAACGTGCATGCGTCATTACTCAGGTTGAGGTCGGGGCGCAGGATGGTCACTCCGTGGCGTTTGGCGTCGCCCGTGAGCACCTCCGGTGAGTAGAAGCCCATCGGTTGATGATTGAGCAGGGCACAGAAGAACTCGGGCGCGTAGTAGGCCTTGAGGAACAGAGTCTGGTAGGCCACCAGGGCAAAGGACGCAGCGTGCGACTTGCAGAAGCCAAAGCCGGCAAATCCGGCCAACTGCTCAAAGACCGCATCGGCCGTTGTGGCGTCCAGCCCGTTGGTTATGGCTCCGACGACGAAACGGTCGCGCAGGCGGTTCATGGCCTCCCGGGAGCGGCTGCGGCTCATAGCGCGACGTAGCTGGTCCGCCTCGCCGGGACTGAACCCGGCGATGGCCATGGCCACGCGGATAACCTGCTCCTGAAAGATGATGACTCCCAGAGTCTCAGCCAGGGCAGACTCCAGCCGGGGGTCGGCATACTCGACTGGCTCTAATCCATCGCGTCGGCGCAGGTAGGGGTGTACCATGTGACCCTGGATCGGGCCGGGGCGTACCAGGGCCACTTCAATGACGATATCCTCGAAGCGGCGCGGCTTCAAGCGTGGCAGCATCTGCGACTGGGCGCGGCTCTCCACCTGAAAGCAGCCCACCGCGTCGGCGCGCTGCAGCATGTCATAGATCACCGGATCGTCCAGCGTCAGGTGCTCCAGGTCGAGCTCCTGATTGCGGCCTGTGCGGACGAGCTGCACCATCTCCTCGACTGCGGCCAGCGTGCCCAGGGAGAGCAGGTCGATCTTGATCAGCCCGGCATCCTCCACGCTGTCTTTGTCCCACTGCACTACCACCCGTCCCGGCATCGTGGCCCGCTCCACCGGCACAACCTCTACCAACGGTGAGGCGGTGATGAGCATGCCTCCGACGTGGATCGAGAGATGACGGGGAGTGCCATCGATTTCGCTCAGCAGCTCCGACAAGAGCTGCCAGGGGTAGGCCGGGTCAAGCGCCTCCGCCACGGGGGCGAGCGGGTCCGTTTCCTCCGCGGGCATGGGAGGCGGGTCGTCACCGTCCGGGTTGGCCGTGATTTCCTCCGCAGCGCGTGATGCAGAATGAGTGTCCAGTGCTTTGGCCACTCGGTCGATAACGTCCGGAGGGAAGGCCAACGCCTTGGCTACTTCGCGCACCGCCGAGCGGGCGCGGTATGTGACCACGTTGCAGACCATCGCTGTGTGCTCTTCACCATAGCGCTGGTACACGTACTGGATCACCTCTTCGCGGCGGTCGGCAGCAAAGTCCACGTCGATATCGGGCATGGTATGCGCGTCTTCGGTGAGAAAGCGCTCAAAGAGCAGGTGATGGCGCAGCGGATCGACCGGCGTGATGTCGAGCAGGTAGGCTACCAGTGAATTCGCCGCTGATCCGCGTCCCTGACAGCGGATGCCTTTGGAACGGGCAAAGTGGACGATATCCCACACTACCAGGAAGTATCCGGCCAGGTTGGTCCGTTCAATCACCCGCAGTTCGTGTGCCAGTTGGTTTCTGGCGCGAGGGGTGATGGGGTCGAATTTGCGCTCTAGGCCTTTGTCGCACAGGGTTCGCAGGTAGTCGAGCGGTGAATATCCCTGCGGCACGGGGAAGAGCGGCAACCGCTGGGTGGAGAAATCCAGCCCGGCCTGGCAACGCTCGGCGATGAGGCAGCTATTGTGCAGTGCGATAGGGAAATCGTCAAAGAGGGCAGCCATCTCGGCTGCAGATTTGAGCGAGTACTCCGAGTTCATATGCAGCAACCCACCGGCTAGCGCGTCGGGCAGGGTGGTGTGGTGTCGAATGCAGGTCAGTACGTCGTGCTTACGATGCCCGGGTTGCTCGGCGTAGTGGACGTTGTTTGTGGCAACCAGCCCTATCCCCAGCCGGTGCGCAACATCCACGAGCCCGGCGACTCGCACACGGTCGCCCGGCTCCAGGTGGCGTTGCAGCTCGATCCAGAAGCGCCCGGCAAAGGTCTGGTGCAGCCGGTCCGCCGCAGACAGAGCCTGCGCGAGGTTATCGCGGTCGAGGGCGGCGGAGATAGCCCCTTTGGAGCATCCGGAAAGGCAAATCAGCCCCGCGGAGTATTCGGCAATAATCTCCCGGGTGAGGCGGGGTGCTCCCTTGACGCCTGCGAGCTGGCCGGCGCTGAGCAGGCGGCAGAGGTTGGCGTAACCGCGCTGCGTCTCGACCAGCAGGGTCAGGTGACTTTCGTCGTCCAGCGTTACCTCGGCTCCGAACAGGGGACGAATGCCGACATCGCGCGCGGCGGTCCAGAAACGCACAGCGCCATAGAGACCATTATGATCGGTAAGCGCCAGAGAATGGTAACCGAGTTCGGCGGCACGCTCGACCAGAGCCTCCGGGGAGGAAGCGCCATCGAGCAGTGAATAGTAGCTGTGGCAGTGCAGCTCGACGTAATCATTGGCAAACACGCCAGATCATGCTCCTTTGAGCCGGGAGCCCCTTCCAGGGAGGGCCGATATTGGAGGCGCGGTTTGACCGGCTGCAAAAACAGGGATAGTATGCAACGCGATGAAGCTCTTTCGCTGGTCTGTAGCGCCGGATGGCGTAACGCCTGTACAGAGAGAAAACTTTAGAAACGTACAGGTCGATGCCATCGGCATTGGCCTCGCTAATGCTGCCAGCCCGTTCTTGCCGGTTTTCCTCACGCGTCTGGATGCCAGCAACCTGCAGGTCGGATTGATCACCTCAATGCCGGCTCTTACCGGATTCTTCTTTGCCATCCTGGCGGGGCGCTTTCTTCAGAAACAGCGCAACGTCG
The DNA here is from genome assembly GCA_002327925.1 of Anaerolineales bacterium UBA2200. Taxonomy (GTDB): domain Bacteria; phylum Chloroflexota; class Anaerolineae; order UBA2200; family UBA2200; genus UBA2200. The sequence goes on along the minus strand of DCVA01000024.1, from coordinate 116,853 downwards.
TGCCCTGGTTCAGCCTGTCCCGTTTGCTGGTAGTGTCGTCCTATGCTCTTACCGGACTGGCACCCTTCCTCGTGCCGCGCAGCAGCCTCATCCAGGTGGTGCTGCTCATCTGGGCCATGGCCACGCTTCCCCAGACCGTGCTCAACATCTCGTTCTCCGTGGTGATGAACGCGGTTGCCGGGCCGAAAGGTCGTTACGAGCTGATGAGCCGGCGCTGGTCCATTCTGGGGCTAACGACCGCGGTCACAGTGGCTGCGGCTGGCCTGGTGCTGGACCGACTGAGATTTCCACTCAACTACCAGCTTGTGTTCCTGGCCCTTTCCCTGGGCGGCTTGCTCAGCTACTACTATTCCAGCCACATCGAGCTGCCTGATGTGGAGCCCCGCGCATCAGGAGCTGTGGCTCTGCCGCTAAGGGAGCGTATGCGGGGAGTGATGGCTTTTGTGCGCGCTCACCCGGCTTTCGTGTCGTTCGTCAGCAAACGCTTTGTCTATGCCACAGGCGCCGTGCTCACGATTCCCCTCTTCCCTCTTTACTATGTGCGCGTTGTGCAGGCCTCGGACTCGTGGATCGGGTTGATCCACACGGCGCAGACCGCCACAACCCTGTTGGGGTATGTCCTGTGGGCCAAGTTGTCCCGTTCTCGTGGCTCGCAGTTTGCCCTGTTATGCACCGTATTCGCGATGGGCCTCTACCCGGCGTTGGTAGGGGTGACCCGCCGCGTGGAATGGATTCTGGTTCTGGCCAGTCTGGCAGGTATCTTTCAGGCGGGTGTCGATCTGGTCTTTTTCGATGAATTGATGCGTACGATTCCTGCTGAATACAGCGCGACCTTTGTCGCTCTGGCGGCCAGCCTGCAGTACCTCTCCACCATCCTGGGTCCTTTCCTGGGAACCTGGCTGGCCGATGGCGTTGGGATCCCGGTTGCACTGATTGCCGGGGCAGTGCTACGACTGGCTGGGTTTGCCCTGTTTGCCCGCAAGTCAGGAGTGGCCGGGCAGGCGATGGCATAAGTACCCAGGGTCGCGTCTGGGTGCGCCCGTCCGGCTCGCTTGAGCAAGTCAGTCGTAGAGCCGGCTCAGATACCACTCCCCTTCCGGAAGATCGTGATGGATCACGCACAGGAGACCCGTATCCGTCACCACCTCCCAGTACTCTCGACAGGTACGAATGCCTGGATCCCACCAGCCCGCATCGATTCGCCAGCGTCTGTTGATCTCCTGGATGTAATGTGTCTCCCCACGCCAGTCAAACGTGGCCGGGCGTTCTTCCCTGGTGCTGATCTGGATATGCTCGGCGGTGAGAGGCAGTCTGGTCATGCGCTTTCCCACTCCAGCCAGTTGGCGCGCCACTCTGGAAGTGGGGCGGCCGGGTGTTCCAGGGTGGCTCGCCGCAGGCGATTGGTGCCAAAGCGCGCCGTTAGATAGTTTTGCACGTCTGATAGCTGGTGCTCTTTCCCTCCGAGGGAAGGGAAAATGGTCAGTTGAGTTGCCATACTGTCCTGAATTCGTTCCAGTGTTATCTGAAGCCCCATGGCGGCCGTGGTCCAGGAAATGGCGTCCAGCAGTTGTCCCAGTACGAGCAGAGTGCGCTTCTCATCGGATGTGGGTTGAAGCAAGGTGCGCTCCTGTTCCTGGGTACTGCCATCGACCAGTTGCACAGTCAGGCGGATCTGACCACAGGCACGCAGATTGTCACGCAGGTCGCGCAGCAGAGGCTCGACCAGACGACGCAGGACAGCCAGCAGCAGTTCACGTTCGCCGTTGGGGGCGTCGCAATCGCAGCCGGCGGTCAGTTGCTGTTCCTGTGAGCGGGGGATAACGGGCCGGTTATCCTCGCCTCTGGCACACTGCAAGGCCAGCTTTCCGGCCGGGCCGAACTGTTGTAGCACGGCATCGGGTGGCAGGGCAGCATATTGTCCGAGTGTATGCAGTCCCAGGAAGCCGAGCCGCAGAAGAGAATCCTCATTCAGCGGCAAGAGGGTGACGGGCAGGGGACGCAGGAAGGTCACCTCGCGCACTGCGGGCACTGACAGAAGGCGCCCTGCCTGGGTGCGCCATGCCGCTGCCTGTGCTGTGAACTTGGTACTATTCCAGCCCAGCGCCGGCTGCAATGGCTCCCCGAGCTCGCGCCGGATGACCTGGCCGATTTGACTGCAAAAAGCTACAGCATCGTCCTCGCCCCGCGTCAATCCTGCGAGGTCGACATAAGCACATCCGCAACCATGCGGCTCTACTGCCGGGCTGTTGCGCTCCAGAGTCTGCCACAGAGTTTCGAGTTGGGCGCGGCAGTGAGCCAGGTTGACTTCCATCAGCCGTGCGCTCGGGCAACGTACCTCGGCAGCGCGACCGGGGATGCCCGGGATAACTCCGCAGGAAGTTGCGTCCCCAGAAGCATCAAAAACGTGTCCGTCGGGACCCAGCAAGATCAGGGGGCGCCTGGTCAGGGTCGGGTCATCGCGTTGCATCAGCGCCGTGGCAAAATGAGGGATGGAGCAGTAGAGAATGGACATCCCGGGTCATCTCCTGCCATTGCCGGACTCTGTGCCATAGAAATGGAGTAGGATGGCGGCTTTGCGACCGGCTGCCGCAAGCCGGTTCTTCAAGATTTCTGCCTGTGCCTCGCAGCCCTGGATGTTTTCATAGTGACGCAGCCAGCGCTCGCGCGTGATGTAGATCCGGACAGAGGCATAGTGTGCCAGAGACCTGAGGCTCGAAGTCATAGAAGCTACCGGAGCGCGAAGGAAAACAAGGGCTGTGCCAGCCCGGTGAAGAGGTGCCATCCAATGATCCATGGCGCTCGCCAGGGAAGGCGTCGTGTCGTTCCACAGGTCATGTGGAGCGTCAAAAACCAGGGCTGTAAGAGCGTCATTTGATGCTGCGACATCGGTCATCGCCAGGGCTTCTTGTGGATTGTGCGGATTAAAGATGACCAGACGCGCCAGGTCCACCCCGCAATGATGGGCGTAATCCGGGTCCAGAGTGTGTGCGCAGTCGATATAGCCTACCAGCCCGCCGCCGGCCTGAGCCTGAGCCAGGAAATGGAGGGCCAGAGTAGTCTTGCCGGAGGTGGCCGGACCGAGAATTTCGCTCACTCGTCCTCTGGCCAACCCGCCAATGCCGAGAGCCTCATCCAGGGTAGGGAAGCCGGTAGGGATGTGAGGGATAGCGCCTTCCGTTCCAAAGGACGCCGGCTTGCCCTGCATGAGAGCCAGAGAACCGTAGCGCTGCTGAATGTCATGAACGGCTGTTTCCAGTTTCTTGAGCCTGTCTGTTTCACTCATGCCTGTTTTTGCACCCGCTGCGGGATATTGATGCAACCGCATTATACAGAACATCTGTTCTATTGTCAAGATTGAGGCACAGGATACCCAGGGGAGCGCAAGGCTTGACAAACGGGGCAATGTCCATAGAATGACAAACTACAGCAAGAGCGATGAAGAGGACGAGTATGCGGCCTCCAACGCCACAGAGAGCTGCTCGAGGGCACTAGACCCTGGTCGGGAGGAGTGTCGGGTTGAGAGGCAGCGCGACGGAGCCGCAGAAAATGCCCTCAGAGCTGCAGGCCGAACGGGGCAGCGAATATTGCCCCCACTAGGCCGTGCCGGGCAGCCCACCGTTAACGGGGCGCAGTGCACGAGTATAAGCACTGGCAAAGGCGGCCGGCGCGAGCCGGCGGCAAACAAGGGTGGTATCACGAGCAATGGCCTCGTCCCTGTCGGACGGGGCCTTGTTGTTCTGACGGGCACAGGAGGAGGCAACATGGCCAAGTTCTACATCACCACACCGATCTACTACGTGAACGACGTACCGCACATGGGACACGCCTACACTACCATCGCGGCTGATGTGCTGGCGCGTTACCATAGACTGATGGGTGACGACGTCTTCTTCCTCACAGGCACGGACGAGCACGGGCAGAACATCGAACGAGTCGCAGCGGAGAAGAAGATCACTCCAAAAGAATACTGCGACACGGTAGTGGCCCAGTTCAGAGATGCCTGGCGTACCCTGGACATCTCCAACGACTACTTTGTGCGCACCACAGATGAACGGCACATCCAGGCAGTCAGCAAGTTCGCCGCCGCCCTGCTAGCTTCGGGGGATGTGTACCGCGGCCAGTACAAGGGCTGGTACTGCCCCCGGTGTGAGGCATTCTTCCAGCCAGAAGAGCTGCTTCCTGAGCACCTGTGCCCGATCCACAAGCGCGACTGCGAGTGGACGGAGGAGGAGAACTACTTCTTCGCCCTGTCGCGCTACCAGGACAGGCTCGCGCACCTGGTTGGTGAGACGGACTTTGTCCTGCCTGAGACGCGGCGCAACGAGCTGCTGGGAGTTCTGCGGCAGGGTCTGCAGGATTTTTCCATCTCGCGCGAGCGTGTGCACTGGGGAGTGCCGCTACCCGGCGACCCGAAGCAGGTGCTCTACGTCTGGGTGGACGCCTTACTCAACTACATCACGGCCATCGGCTATGGAGACGACGAAAGGACCTTCTATCGCTACTGGCCGGCCGACGTGCATCTGATGGCCAAGGAGATCATCCGCTTTCACTGTCTGTACTGGCCGGCGATGTTGATGGCGGTCGGACTGCCTGTGCCCAAGCGGGTGTTCGCCCACGGCTGGCTGACCAAGGATGGCCAGAAGCTGAGCAAGACCACGGGCAATGTGATTGATCCCTTTGACCTGGCGCGGCGGTTTGGCTCCGACGCCGTGCGCTACTACTTCCTGCGCGAGGGCGCCTTTGGAGCGGACTGGGACTATACCGAGTCGGCGTTTGCCCGGCGCTACAACGCGGATCTGGCCAACGATCTGGGCAACCTTCTGAACCGGACCGTCCAGATGGTGGTGCGCTACTTTGACGGCGCGGTTCCGGCCCCGCTAGACGAGACCACACAGGCAGATGGGCAGTTGCTCAAGCCGGCGGAAGCGTTGAGGTCGAGCCTGGAGAGGTCGCTGGAGGCGGATGCGCTTCAGGAGGTGCTGATCCAGCTCGGCAGCCTGGTTGTGGAGGCCAACAAGTACGTGCAGGTCACCGCACCCTGGGAGCTGGCCAAGGCCCGCAAGAATGGAGACGAGGGTGCGGCCAGACGCCTGGCGACAGTGCTTTACAACCTGATGGACGTTCTGCGTCTGCTGGGTTATGCCTTCTCGCCGGTGATCCCACGGAAGGGCCCGGAGCTGCTGGCGCAACTGGGGATCGAGCCGTCCGGTCCGGGAAGCTGGAATGACCAGATGCGCCTTGGCTCATACCTGCCGGGCACAGTGGTGCAGCCGGGGGGAGTGCTGTTTCCCAAGTACGAGGCCTGAGCGGCCGAGATAAACCACCCGCCGGGTGGGGCGTGCTGCGGCAGCATCAGGTGTTGCGGCTGAATGCGGAACCGGCTCTCGGGACCCTCAGGGCGCGGTGCGTCCCTGAGCCTGCAGCAGGGCTTCGACCTCGGACCTGCGGGGTAGAGCGCCCCGGCCACCCAGGGCCCGGCAGTTGAGCGCTGCGGTGGCATTGGCGAAGAGGGCTGTACGCTCCACAGACCACCCCTGACTCAACCCGTAGAGGAAGGCCCCGTGGAACGCATCGCCTGCTCCGGTGGTGTCCACTGCTTCCACCGCCAGGCCCGGCACCTTCCAACTATTCTGACGCGTGCGACACAAACAGCCCTCCGCGCCGACCGTGGTGACCACCAGGGATGTATTACCGCCAAGCAGTTCCCCCATGGCTTGCTCCAGGTCGCTGTTTGCGCAATAGGCAACCGGGAAGTGCGAGTTCGTGATTAGCACGTCAACCCAGGGCAGCAGATGCTCGAGACCGGGCCGGGGGCGGTTGGCGTCCAGGACAACCGTGCCGCCGGCATCACGCATCCAGCGGGCGGCGTCGATGGCAGCGGCCAGATGGTGCCCGTCCAGATGCAGAAAACGTGCGCCGGTGAGGTAGCGTCGGTCCGCGTCGTCAAGCTCGACCTCAGGTGTGGTGCCACGATAACACAGGATCACTCGCTTGGCTGTCCCGGCCTGTACCAGGCAGAAGCACACAGCAGATCGCGCACCCGCCTCTACGCGCAGTCGGGTCGTGTCGATCCCTTCGTCCTGGAAGGCTCGGAGCGCGGAGCGCCCGGGCTCATCATCGCCCAGAACCCCGATATAGCCGGACCTGGCGCCTAACCTGGCGAGGGTCACCAGGGCTGTCGATACAGGCCCGCCGCCCGAGATGGCAAAGTCGAACATGCTCTCCGTGGGGGCGTCAAAATCGGGGATGTGGTCCAGAATGCCCAGATAGTCCCACGAGCAGTAGCCGAGACCGACGATGTCCGGCGCTCGGTGTTCCGTCATAACAGACCCGGCTGAATCGTGGAGGGCGGGGGCGATTCGTCCAGCAAGGATCTGAGTTGATCCTCGCTCAGACTGGCAATGCCAAGTTCCTGGGCTTTGGCCAGCTTGCTTCCCGGGTTTTCGCCGAGTAGCAGAAAGTCCACCTTGCGGCTGATGGTGTCCACCACTCGTCCGCCATTGCTAGAGATGAGCTGCGTGGCGGCCTCCCTGCTGAGGGTTGGCAAGGTGCCAGTCAGGACGAACGTCTTGCCAGCCAGAGCACCGGTGGAGGCGGCCCTTGGCCCCTCGAGACGGGTGCGAATCCCGGCGCGCTTGAGTTTACCGATGAGCTGGCGAGTCTGCTCGCTGGCGAAGAATGCTGCAATACCCGCCGCGTTCACTGGTCCTACGCCCGGAATCCGCTGCAGCGCATCGGCGGAGGTCTGGCCGAGCTCATCAACCGACCCCACATGCTGGGCCAGGACATCGGCGACGATGCTTCCGACCCCGCGAATTCCCAGCGCAGCGAGCAGCCTCGGAAGAGGTCGGTCCTTGCTGGCGGCGATGGAGTCCAGGAGGTTCTGTGTGCTCTTTTCAGCAAAGCCGGGCAGGGCAATGATGTCGTCGTGCGTGAGGAAGTACAGGTCGGCAAAATCGCGCAACAGGCCGCGGTCGACAAAGAGCTGAGCCAGGCGCTCGCCGAACCCCTCGATATCCATCACGGCTGCCCAGTGGATGATCCGTTGGACTGTCTGCGCCGGGCAGGCAGGGTTCACGCAGTACACGGCCACCTCGCCTTCTGACTTGACGGCCGGTGTGCCGCAGGCAGGGCACAGTTCGGGCGGGGTGATTCTTACCTCGTTGCCCGAGCGCAACTCCACCAGGGGCCTTTCGACCTGTGGTATCACGTCGCCTGCTCTCTTGATGAGTACCATGTCGCCCACGCGGATGTCCTTGCGTGCGATGTCCTCAAAGTTGTGCAGGGTGGCCCGTTCAATGGTGACCCCGCCCAGCTCCACCGGCTCCAGAATCGCAAACGGGTTCAGGGTTCCGGTGCGTCCAACGTTGATGCCGAGCTCTTTGAGTCGCGTGGTGGCCTCGCGAGCGGCGAACTTGAAGGCAAGCATACCGCGGGGATCCTTGCCCACGACCCCCAGGTCGGCCTGGACGGCCAGGTCGTTGATCTTGAGCACAACTCCATCTGCCTCGTAGGTGAGTGCATCGCGACCAGCCATCCAGCTCTCACAGTAGGCAAGGGCGCTATCCAGGTCGTGCTGTAATGACACGTCCGGATTGACTGGAAAACCGAGTTGCCGCAGATAGTTCAGAACCGCCCACTGAGTATCGGGAGTGGGCCCATCACTGCTGACTATCGAGTAGATGAACAGGCGAACGCGGCGCGAGGCGGTTATTGCCGGGTCGAGCTGGCGCAACGCGCCGGCGGCCGCGTTGCGCGGATTGGCGAACGTCCTCTCCCCCTTTTCCGTCTGGCTGCGGTTCAGCTCCTGAAAGTCGATCAGGCGCATATAGGCCTCCCCGCGCACAACAAGGTAATGGGGAGGAGGCGGACCATCGGCGCGCCACGGGACGCGAAGCGGCAGGGACGATACAGTCCGGAGATTGGGTGTGATATCCTCACCGACGTCCCCATCTCCCCGAGTTGCGCCAAGCACGAAGCGACCATCCTCGTAATGCAAGACCACGGTCAACCCGTCAATCTTGGGCTCGATCACGAACTGCGGCCGGTAGGCAGATGGCAGTAGCCTGGCGATCCTCTCGTGCCATGCGCGCACCTCTGCCGCGTTCAAGGCGCTGGCCAGGCTTAGGATCGGGGCAGGATGACGTACTTTGACGAACTGAGTCTGCACCTGCCCCCCGACTCTTTGTGTCGGAGAGTCAGGGGTGATCCATCCCGGGTGAGCCGCCTCCAATTGCCGCAGGCGCTCGAACAGGGCGTCGTACTCTGCGTCGCTGATCTCGGGGGAGTCCAGAACATAGTACTGGTGAGAATGGTGCCGAAGGGTGGCGCGCAGCTTCTCTAGCTGAGCGCGCTGGTCATCCGTGGTCATTCTGTCTCTCCAGAGGAGTTGGCCGGCTGGTCTACCTTCGAATGTCCGGTATCCAGGCGCGGAATGGCTGGTAGGCACCAAAGTCACGAATGACGCTGACCGAATCCTCGCCGGTATTGGACACCACCAACTGGTTGGTCAGCGGGTTGACGACGATGCCACGGAACAGGCCAGCGCCCACGCTGAGCGTCGTTGACCATTGCTGCTCATCCGCGTCGTAGACATAAACCACATTGCCAGTGGCGCTGCAGACAAAGACATTGTTCGTCCTTGGATTCACTGCCACCGCGTCCAGCCCGCTGGCCACGGGCGGTGAGAGGTTGGCGATCACCGCGTCCGTCCCGCCATCCAGCACCACCAGCCTGCCGCTGGTCGTGGCGACATACACTCGGTTCGTCACTGGGTTCACCGCAACACCATAGGGGGCAGGTGCCGGCACCTGGTCGTTGTAGGAGAGGCCGATGGTCTTTACCACCAACTGAGTGTTCCCGTCGATGATTGCGATTCCACCCGCATTGTCCGCCGGGTAACCTCTGAATGTCAGGTACACCCTGTTGGTCAGGGGATTGGTGGCGATCTGACCTGGCACGGGGCCAACGGCAAGCGTCTTGATCACAGCCAGACTCTCTCCGTCGATGAGAGAGATGGAGTTGAGCGCCGTGTTGGCCACATAGATGGTGTTGGTGGTGGTCAGAACGGCAACCGCACCGGGTGCCGAACCTTCGCCTAGGAGTACCACCGCCGTCTGTCTGTTAGAGCAGGAGTTGAAAACGGTCACGCTGTTGCTGGCGGAGTTGACCGAGTAGAGGCGACACTGATCCGGGTCCGAGGCAACGCTTGTCGGCCGGTCCCCTCCGCTGACCACATCGGTGCGCCGCCAATTCAGAAACCCGTCCAGACTGCTGATCGTATTGTCTCCGCTGTTGGCGACGAAGAAGCGATTGAGACTGGGAATGACTGCGACCCCCTGCGGTTGGCGACCCACAGGCAGAGTGTGCACAACAGCGATGGCCGACGTGGGAGTGGGTACTGGCGTTGCGGTTGGAACAGCGGTCGCGGTCGGGGTGGGCGTGGGAGGAAGTGCGCCTTCTTCCTCGATCCAGATATCGTCGATATAAAACTGGTCCTGGCCCCCCGATTTGACGTCCTCGGCCTCGATGAAGATCGTGAGGCGGTCTCCCTTGGCCTCCACCAGAGCGTTGATCTGCGTCCATACCTTGTCCTGACCATGCCATGGAGTCCAGACGATGTCGGTTGCTTTCGGGTTGGCGTTGCCAGAGGGATGAATGCCAACACGCTTGCGGATCTTGTCGTTCTGCACTGCGCTGTCTGCGCCACCGTAGATACTGTAGACCCAGACATGCACCGTGTACTTTTTGCCTGCCTGGATACGTACGGAACTGGCCGAGGTCAGGGCAGTGGTTTGCAGAATCCCAGAATACCAGGGAGCCCTGTCTGCCCATATCTGCTGGCTGGCGAGGCCCTGGTGTTTGTGGAGGGTCGAGCGCAGATACTGTGGCGATGAAGTGGGGTTCAGGTCGTAGGGGACCCATGACTGAGCCACCTGTCCAGACCCGTAGATGTAGAATGGCCCTTCAAAATCACCGTTAAGCAGCAAAGCTCCGAGGGCACCGGCCTGCTGGGCCTTGCCTGGCAGCACCGCGAGGAGCACCACACATACAGCCACGAGGAGAGTCAAGCCTGTCCGACGCCTGTCCATTGCCTAGCCTCCAGTGTTCAGCTGCATTCACGAGCTATCGCCAGTATACCATGGATGGCCACAGTGCGCAACGATGTCCGATGGCGCAAAGGGTTTGCCATTTGGCTGGTTTTGGGATACAATCGGCGCGGTTTTACGGGCCACAGGTCGATTGAGGAGGCGAACATGAATCTGGCAAAGATGATCCGCGATGTACCCGACTTTCCTGTGAAGGGTGTTTTGTTCAAGGATATTACTACCTTGATCAAGGACCCAGATGCCTTCCAGGAGGCGATCGACGCGCTCGTGGATCGCTACATCGACCAGGATATTGACCTGGTAGCCGCGATCGAATCGAGAGGGTTCATCTTCGGCGCCCCGATGGCCTACGAGCTGGCTGCCGGCTTTATCCCCATTCGCAAACCAGGCAAGCTGCCGGGGGACAAGATCGGTGCGAGCTATACTCTGGAGTATGGCACGAACACGCTGGAGATCCACAAGGATGCTATCCAGCCAGGTCAACGCGTGCTGCTGGTGGATGACGTGCTGGCCACAGGCGGGTCGGCGAAGGCTGCAGCTGAGCTGATCGAAAAGCTCGGCGGCAAAGTGGTGGGTATCGTGTTCCTGGTGGACATCACCCCCCTGAACGGGATGGAGAAGCTCAGGGGCTATGATGTCTTTTCGCTGATCAAGTTCTAGAGCGCGCGGGTGTAGAACGATGAACGCGGAAAAGATCAGAGGACTGAAGGCCGAACGTGATCGTACCCAGGTTGAGTTGAGGCGCCTGAGGGCTTACCTGGAGGACGAGGTAGAACGAGTCATTGATGGCGGTGAGGACTCTGTGGACGCCGCATCCGACATCTACGAACGGGAAAAGACGCTGGCCATCATCCGAACCCTGGAGAACAAACTGCTGGCGGTCGAACACGCTCTGCAGGTTGCCTACAAAGGTAGCTACGGTATCTGCGAGGTCTGCCACCTGCCCATTGACCCGGCACGACTGGAGGCAGTTCCGGCTACCACAACCTGCATCAAGTGCCAGGAGAAGCTGGAGCGTTCACAGCGACGAAGGTTGCCTACGGCATTCAGCGTTCGGGAAGACGAATGATAGCTGGCGAGTGGCGGAAGGAATGTCACTCGTCAATTGTGTGAGAAGGCGTCACAGCGACTAAGGAGGCTGGAATTGGCGACGATGACCGAAATCCGCTGGCACGGCCGTGCCGGGCAGGGAATTGTCACAGCCAGCGAATTGCTGGCAGAAGCTGCACTCAAGGAAGGCAAATTCTTTCAGGCGTTTCCTGAATACGGCCCGGAGCGTATGGGAGCGCCCATTAAGGCTTACACGCGAATCAGCAGCGAGCCCATCGAGGTTCACTACCAGATTCTCAACCCCGAGATCGTGGTTGTAGTGAACCCCAATCTACTCGGCGTGATCGATGTCACCGAAGGGCTGGCGGAGGACGGCATACTCATTGTGAACTCGCCCGACACACCGGAGGACATACGGTCCAAACTGGGGTTGTCCGGGAAGAAGGTCAGAGTGCTCGTGGTGGATGCGACACGCATTGCTCTGGAGACGATCCGACGTGACATACCGGCGACACTGATGATCGGTGCTGTGATCCGGGCCACTGGTCTGGTGAGGGTCGAGAACACCCTTCATCTAGTTGAGGAGAAGCTGGGTGCCAAGCTGCGTGCTGAGGTCGTTCAGAGCAATGTCACTGCCCTGCGACGCGCCCACGAAGAAGTCAAAGAAGGATAGTCAGACATGCCCAAACCGAATGCCAGCTGGAAGGAAGCCAACATCGCCGGCCTGGTGCTTGAGCCAGGTTCGGCGGCCGAGTATGAGACGGGTACATGGCGCGTACAACGCCCGGTGCATGATGCGGACAAGTGCACTCACTGCATGATCTGCTGGGTCTATTGCCCCGATTCCAGCATCATAGTCAAGGACGGTCGCTGGAAGGAATTCGATTACTTCCACTGCAAGGGCTGCGGCATCTGTGCGAGCGTGTGCCCGGTGAAGGTGGAGGCTCACCAAGTCACTGGCAAGCCGGGCAAGGTCATCCAGATGACCGACGAGAAGAAGTGATGGATAGGAGGAACCCTGATATGGTTGTTTCCACGAAGCGGGCGCTGGAGGGAGCCCACGCCTCGGCTCATGCCATGCGTCAGATCAACCCGGACGTCGTAGCTGCCTATCCGATCACCCCGCAGACGGCGATTGTGCAGACCTATTCGCAGTACGTGGCCGATGGTGAGGTGGACACGGAATTCATTGCCGTTGAGAGCGAACATGCGGCGATGAGCGCCTGCATCGGCGCGGCAGCGGCCGGCGGGCGAGTGATGACTGCCACGGCCGCCAATGGTCTGGCGCTCATGTGGGAAGAGCTGTACATCGCTGCGTCGATGCGCATGCCCATCGTGATGTCGTGCGTCAACCGTGCGCTGTCGGCGCCGCTGAACATTCACTGCGATCACTCGGATTCAATGGGTGCGCGCGATGCAGGCTGGATCCATATCTTTTCGGAAACGGGCCAGGAGGCCTACGACAATACGATTCAGGCGGTGCGCATTGCCGAGCACCCAGACCTCTTGCTGCCCGTGATGGTAATGCAGGACGGCTTTATCACCGGGCACGCCGTTGAGCTGGTGGAGGTAGCCGACGACGCGAGCGTCCAACGCTTCATCGGCTCCTACTCCCCGGCACACAGCCTGCTGGACATCGACCATCCCACCACCTTCGGTGCGTGGGACCTCTACGATTACTACTTTGAGCACAAGCGCCAGCAGACCGATGCATTGAGCAAGGCAATGAAGGTTATCCTGGAGGTCGGTCAGGAGTTCGGACGCGAGTTTGGAAGGCCTTACGGCGCATTTGAGCCGTACGCGATGGACGATGCCGAGATTGCGGTCATCGTGCTCAGCTCGACGGCTGGGACATGCCGTACTGTGATACGGGAACTCCGTCAGAAGGGGCTCAAGGTCGGCCTGCTCAAGTTGCGTGTATTCCGACCCTTCCCTGCCGCAGAGCTGGCAGAGGCACTCAAGGGTGTAAAGGCGGTTGCAGTGCTGGATCGTTCGATCAGCTTCGGATCGATGCAGGGCTCCGGCCCCGTCTTCCTGGAACTGTGCGCTGCCCTTTACGCAGCCGGATCGAAGACGAAAGCCATCAACTACATCTACGGTCTGGGTGGTCGTGATGTCTTACCGGTCGATGTAGAGCGAGTCATCCATGAGCTCAAACAGGTCGCCGATTCTGGCGAAGTGACCTCACTGGTCAGCTATCTCGGACTGAGGGAGTAGACGCATGCCGATCAATCTCAAGGAACAGACCACCAAGCCGGAGCGGCTTGGTCCCGGACATCGTTTCTGCGCCGGCTGCGCTGAGCCGATCGTCATCCGCCAGATCCTCAGTGCCATCGAGGAGCCGGTGGTCATCGGTGCGGCTACTGGCTGCACGGAGATTGCCACATCGATGTATCCGACCACCGCCTGGAACGTGCCGTGGATTCACAACGCATTTGAGAATGTATCCACGACGATCTCCGGAGTCGAAGCTATGTATCGCTCGCTGGTACGCCAGGGCAAGATACCTGAGCGCAATCTTCGTTTCGTGGCGATTGGAGGCGATGGCGCTACCTACGACATCGGGTTGCAGTGGCTGTCGGGAGCTCTGGAGCGCGGGCATCGCTTCATCTACGTATGCCTCAACAATGAAGCCTACATGAACACGGGCATTCAGCGCAGCTCCGCCACTCCCACGGGTGCCCATACAACCACCTCACCGTCCGGGAGCGTGATCCCCGGCAAAGTGCAGTGGCGTAAGCCGCTCACGGAGATTATCGCCGCACACCACATTCCCTACGTGGCTCAGGCATCACCCAGCAACTGGCGTGACTTGATGGAGAAGGCTCGCAAGGCGTCCGCCGCGAATGGGCCGTCGTTTCTGAACGTGCTGGCTGACTGCAATCGGGGTTGGCGGCATGCCACGGATACCACAATCGACGTGATGCGGCTGGCCGTGGAGACCTGCTACTGGCCGCTATTCGAGGTAGACAACAGTGTCTGGAAACTGAGCTACAGACCCAAGGAAAAGAAGCCAGTTGAGGAGTGGCTCAAGACCCAGGGACGGTTTAGTCACCTGTTTCAGCCTCAGTTCCGGCATGTCATTGACGAGATCCAGGCCCGGGTCGATGAGGAGTGGGTGGCCCTTCTCAAAAAGTGCGAGGCGGTCTAGAGAATAGAGACCCTGGGAATCCCAAGATCCCCAGGGTCTCATTTTATCGGACGCAGGAGGCAGGGTATGGGCACCCTATTCGTGTCGAATCACCCGTTGATTCAACACAAGGTTACGCTGCTCAGGAACACTGAGACTGAGCCGAAAAAGTTCCGAGAGTTGATTCGCGAGGTGGCCATGCTTCTGGTCTACGAGGCGACGGCCGACCTGGGACTCAAGGATTGCCCGGTGCAGACCCCCCTGGCTATTGCGGCAGGGCACGAGCTCACGGACAAGATAGGGCTGGTCCCGATCCTTCGTGCCGGCCTGGGTATGGTAGACGGCATCTGGGAAATGATGCCAGCAGCCGAAGTCTGGCATATTGGCCTCTATCGTGACCACCAGAGCCTGAAGCCCGTGCAGTATTACAACAAGCTGCCTGTGCATCCGACTGTGCAAGTCTGCCTTATTCTCGATCCTATGCTGGCGACTGGCGGTTCGGCTGTCGCGACGGTGGACATACTCAAAGCATGGGGCGCCAAGCGCATCAAATACGTCGGCATCATTGGCGCTCCTGAAGGTGTTGAGCGGCTGCAGAAGGCGCACCCCGATGTGGACATCCATCTGGCGGCCCTTGATGATCATCTCACACCCGAGCCCGAAAGACCTGGCGACCCTCCGCGAGGCTACATTGTTCCCGGGCTGGGTGATGCAGGTGACCGTCAGTTTGGAACGGGTTAGGACAGGCGACGCGCGCGGACGGGAGTGCACTGCAGGAGACCCTGGTGTTGCCCCGTCTTGGCGAATAGTGGCCGGAAAGAGCTAATGGTATACGTTGCCGTCTTCCTGGTAGCCTTTCTTCTCGCCCTGGTCATTACTCCACTGGCTGCCTCTCTGGGGCGGCGGTGGGGGCTTGTCGACGTTCCGGGCGGTCGGCGGCAGCACGTGGGAAGCGTGCCGCGGACCGGTGGGTGGGCTCTGTTTCTGCCTTTCTTGGCCGCTGCCGCGCTGTCAACCTGTCTGGGACCCCGGCTACCGGCTCCTGAGGGAATCGATCCGAACGAGTCACGCAGGCTGGCCGGAGTCCTGGCTGGCAGTGCCTTCATGTTCCTGGCAGGGCTACTTGATGACCGCCGTGAGCTGAAGCCTCGCTCTCAACTACTGGCCCAGTTTGGGGCAGGGGCCATTGCCGTGGCGGGTCTGCTCTTCATCGAGCGGGTAAGAAACCCCTTCTCGGACGAGCTGATCGTGCTTCCCTTCTTCCTCACCGTCCTGGTCACGCTCGTATGGGTGGTGGGGATGATCAACACGGTGAACTTTTTGGATGGGCTTGACGGTCTGGCTGCCGGCGTAACCGGCGTGGTGGCCATCGTGCTGTTCATCCACATGTACCAGGCGGGGCAGCACAGCGTGTCCCTGCTGCCCCTGGCGCTGCTGGGCTGCACTCTGGGCTTCCTGCCGTACAACTGGTATCCTGCCCGGGTGTTCATGGGCAGCACCGGCTCTTTCTTTTTGGGTTATGCCCTTGCTACAGTTTCGGTGGCCGGGGGACCGCGTCTGGCAACCATGATGCTTCTGTTGCTCGTGCCGGTCGTTGACGTCGGATGGCTGATCCTCTTGCGCTCACGACGGTCGGGCACATTTGTGCTTGCTGACCGGCGGCACCTTCACTTTCGGCTGGTGGACCTCGGGTACTCGCAACGCCAGGTCGTTGTGGGCTATATGGTGCTCAGCGCGGTGTTTGGCATTGTGGCCCTTGTCGTGGCCTCAAGGGTGGTCAAGCTCGTTGCGCTTGTTGCTCTGGCAGGGGTCGTCGCTCTCGCTCTGGCCCTGTTGGCGAAGCGGAGCGAGCCCTAGCCACCGCAACCCTCAGGGCGCCGAATCCGTCCCCTCCGGTCAGACCGGGCTAGTCCCGGTACTCCACCTTTCGCCCCAGCAGTACTTCACCAGCCTTCTCCAGGCCAAGTAGCAGTAGAAGTACGGGGATGTCGATTGCCGTCGCCAGAGCCCAGACAAAGGTCAGGTACCGGGCACCGGTCAGAAACCAGTCACCGACCGACGGGGGAATCTGCCGCAGCATTCCAGTCAGGTAGACGCCTGCAGCCACTGCAGCGATGAACGCGAGCGCAGGAAGCCATGGTTCGCGGTCCACTTCACTCGGCAGCATCGCGTTGCTGATGGAAAACAGCAGGTAGAGCCAGAGCAAGGCATCCGGGGTCTCCAGGGAAGCAACAAGGGTACTCATGATCTCGCCCAGCTTGAGGGGCGGGGGAAGTGCAATCGCGAAACGCCAGCGTGCCAGGAGAAGGATGACAGCGACGCCGCTTACAAGGGGAGCCAGGCCGATGAGACTCTCGCGAATGATGTCGGATCGGCGCACATTCACTGAGCCAAGCTGCACCTGGCCTCGCGAGCGGATCTGTGGCAGCAAGGAGACGCCTCTGGTGGGGACGTTCAGCAGAGTTGCGGCCACCCAGTGGCTGCACTCGTGCAGCACCACGCCCGGCAGGAGCACGATGTAGTACACAATAACGGCAGCTTCATTGCTGCCGAAACACAGAATGCCAACCCGGTGCAGAGTCTCGGAGAGCCAGCGCTTGATCCAGAGTAGTGCCACGAAGAGTCCCACCAGCCACAACAGTACGGAGGCACCCATGCTCACTCCTGGCTCCCGTGCGGGCAGAGGTTGGACCAGCGGTTCATCGTGAGTGCATGGCACCCACTGCCCGGCTGACGCGTTTGGGTTCGCAACATCTGTCTTCCGCTACGGCCTCTTGCTTGCGGCCGCCTGGCGCACGATGGGAACGAACTTGGCCGCGACCAGGCTGGCGCCGCCGACAAGCGCACCGTCGATCTCGGGCTGGCTCATGAACTCGCTGATATTGTCCGGGCTCACGCTGCCACCGTACTGAATGCGAACCGACTGAGCCGTCTGGGCTCCGTAGAGCAGGTTGATCGTTCCCCTGATCACCGTGCCGATGATCCTGTTGGCCATCACGCCCGTAGCAGCTCTGCCTGTGCCGATGGCCCAGATAGGCTCGTAGGCGATGACCAGACCGCTCACCTGCGCGGCGGTCAAGTCGCGTAGAGCTGAGCGCACCTGTCCCCCGACGAACGAGTCAGTTTGGCCGGCTTCGTTCTGCGCAAGGTTCTCACCCACGCATACGATGGGCACCAAGCCGTGCTTGAGCGAGGTCTTTACTTTGCGGTTCACCGACTCGTCGGTCTCTCCAAAATACTGACGGCGTTCCGAATGTCCGATGATCACGTACTGGCACAACTCCTTCAGCATCAGAGGCGACACCTCGCCTGTGAACGCCCCCTGGTCTTCCCAGTGCATATCTTGAGCTCCGACCCTGGTATCCGTATCCTTGACCAGCTCGGCGACCACAGAGAGGCTGGTAAAGGGAGGGCAGAGCACCTTTTCTACGTCACAGACCGCGTCCAGGTCCGCGCGCATCTCGCGCACAAGGGCGATGGCCTCGGCCACGGACTTGAACATCTTCCAGTTGCCAGCGATGATAGGCTTGCGCATGATCGCTCCTTCAGGGGTTGAGTTACATTGTGGTGCGCTCGCGGCAGCCTGCTCAGGCAGTCTGGTCTGCACGCGGTGACGCGTAAATATACCACAGGGCGGAAAAAGTGCCAACGCAACGGCACGGGTCAGCCGTCGCCGGGCTGCGGCAAGCAGAAGGGAGCGCAGTTCCGTTGACAAGACCTGCCTCCTGTGGGATAATGCCAGCCGATAACTTGTATTGAGGGGCTCTTGAAGATCATCCTGACGCACGAGAACGCCGACTTTGACGCTTTGGCGGCTCAGTTGGCAGCGAGCAAACTCTACAGCGGGGCGATTCCGTTGCTGTCGCGGCGCTTGAATAGCGACCTACAGGCATTCTTGCAGCTTTATGGCGAGCAGCTCCCGTTCCGGACCGCGGATCAGTTGCCACGCAAGCATGTAGGCGAGGCCATCATTGTCGACGCTCAGTCCGTTCCGTCTGTGCGCGGCATGGACGCGACAACTACGTTCACCATCATCGACCATCACCCGTTGCGGGGCGACAAGAAGTCAAAGACCGTTTACCTGGTCGACGAGGTTGGTGCCACAACCACGATTCTCGCAGAGCAGCTTCGCGAGAGGCGCACTCAGCTGACTCCGGTCGAGGCGACACTGATGCTGATCGGTATCTATGAGGACACAGGTTCTCTCTCCTATACTTCCACAACCTCAAGGGACCTGCGCTGTGCCTCATGGCTGCTGGACGTAGGCGCGAATCTGGCAGTGGCCAATGACTTTCTGCGTCGTCCGCTGGATGAGCGCTACCAGCAGGTGTACGGGCAACTCGTAGACAATGTCGAGTGGCACAATCGGCACGGCCAGGCGATCCTATTGGCCACGGCCCATCTGGATGAGTACCTTGAGGAGCTTTCGACGCTGGCTCACAAGGTGGATGACGTTTTTGACCCCGATGCCTCCTTCCTGCTCTTTGTGTTCAAGGACCAGATGCAGCTCATTGCCCGTAGCTCGAGCAAGGCTGTGGATGTGGGGGAGATTGCGCGGGTATTTGGTGGGGGCGGGCACGAGTCAGCCTCAGCGGCAATGATTCTTGGTGGGGATTGGGAGGCGGTGCGAAGGCGCCTGGTGGAGGAGCTCAGGTCGCAGGTCAAGCCACCAGTGACTGTGCGGCAGATCATGTCCTACGGGGTACATAGCCTGGAACCGGACATGTCGCTGGCGGAGGCCGAGGGGTATGTCCGCCGGTACGGCCACGAGGGATTTCCTGTTGTGGAGAAGGGCCAGCTCGTCGGCGTGCTGACCAGACGCGAAATCGACCGGGCCATGCAGCATCGACTGGGCACTTCGACAGTGCGCTCGTACATGCACACGGGTAATGTGGCCGTCTCGCCTACCGACAGCGTCGGCAGGGTGCAGCAGATCATGATCGACCAGGGCGTCGGACAGGTGCCTGTGGTCGACAAAGGCAGAGTCCTCGGCATCGTTACACGCACGGACCTGATCAAGCTGTGGAGCACGCACTCGGAGCCGGAACGTCGAAACGAGATCCAGGAACTGCTGCGGCGGGCTCTGCCAGCATCCCGGCTGAACCTATTGTGGCAGGCGCGCGACGTGGCCAACCAGATGGGGCATTCGCTCTACGTGGTGGGCGGATTTGTAAGGGACCTGCTGCTTGGCACCCCGACCCTGGACCTGGACCTGGTCGTGGAGGGAGATGCTGTGTCCGTGGCAAGAGAGCTGGCCCGCCAGTTGAAGGGGCGAGTGCGCAGCCACTCCCGGTTTGGCACAGCCAAGATACTGCTCGACGGCACAGAGGGCACCAACCTTCCGCGATCGTTGGACTTTGTCACTGCACGTACCGAGTTCTACCAGCATCCCACCGCCCTGCCGGAGGTAGAGCGGAGCTCAATCAAACAGGATCTCTATCGGCGCGACTTTACCATCAACACGATGGCCATCTGCCTGGACGGGGATCGCTATGGTGACCTGCTCGACTACTATGGTGGCGAGCGAGACCTGCGCGACGGGCTGGTCAGAGTACTGCACATCTTTAGCTTTGTTGAGGACCCCACCCGCATCCTGCGTGCGGTCCGCCTGGAGCAACGCCTCGGGTTTCGCCTGGAGACACGCACCGCAGAGCTTGTCGCTGACGCGCTCGACCTGCTGCGCCGGGTGAGTGGTGAGCGTTTGCGCCACGAGCTGGAACTGATACTTGATGAGCGCTCTCCGGCGATGGCTGTGCGTCGTCTGGGCGAGCTGGGTGTGTTGCGTTGTCTCGAGCCCGGTCTGGACCATGACGAGTGGCTGGGTACGAAGATTGAGCTGGCTGTCCAGTGGCACCAGAACCAGAGCGAGGGGTCGAATTCCGAAGCCGCTCCGTCACCCTTGACGCAGTCGGCCATTGAGCAGAAGGATCTTCTTCTGGCGCTTCTCACCTACAGACTGAGCAAGGCGCAGCTAGACAGACTCCTCGAGCGGTTGCGATTCAGCCTCGAGGTCGGCAAGTACCTGCGCGAAGTTCGCCAACTCCGCTCGCTGGCGTGGAGATTGGACCGCCAGGACTCGAAGCCAAGTCGCATCTACCGACTGCTACAGGGGTTTTCACCGCGGGCCATCACTGCGTTCTGGGTGGCCCTGGACTCTCCTGTAGCGAAAGAGCACGTGCTCCTCTATCTGACTCGCCTGCGTTGGGTTCGAACATCCATTCGGGGAGAATTTCTCAGAAGCCTCGGCGTTCAGCCGGGCCCTCTCTATGGGAGGATCCTGGATCGGCTGCTGTACGCGCGGCTGGACGGACGCGTCGACACGGCGCAGGAGGAAGAGACGCTGGCGCGGCACCTGGTCGCCAGCCTGACGCGAGAGACGAAGGGAGAATGAGGAGGCCAGCGCGGCCTCCCCAGGAACGCCCGGCCGCTCTAGGCCCCGTACTTGGCCAATCGTAGTGCGTTGGCCAGTGCGAGGGGCATGAGATCCACGCTGGCGAATGTTCCAAGAGCCCCTCGTGCGCAGGCACGCTCGCCGAACAGTTGCGTTCCATCACAGCGGCAGAAGCGTGAATGCAGAAGACTGGGTACTGGATGCCAGCTGTGTCCTTTCATCAGCGCAGGCGTCGAGTGGTCACCCGTTACCACCACCACATCTGGCTTGAGCGCCATAACGCGGGGCACATACTGATCGAACTCCTCTATCATGGCCACTTTCGCCGCAAAATCGCCGTCTTCACCGCGGCTGTCTGTGTACTTGAAATGAAGGTAGAAAAAGTCATGTTGCGGCCAGGCCCTCTCCAGCGTGTCGAACTCGTCAGCCAGCTTCGTGCCGCTCGGCAAGGCGGTCATTCCCACCAGCTTGGCCAGACCGCGATACATTGGGTACACGGCGATGGCCGCTGCACGCAGCCCGAATGCCTCCTGCATAGTGGGTATCGATGGGCGTCTGTCAAGCCCGCGCAACAACACCATGTTCGCTGCCGGTTCTGAGGACAAGATCCGACGCGCCTGGGCAGAGAACTCGTTGACCAGGTCAGCGGTGCGTTGGGAAGCGGCCGGGTCGGTAGCCCCGGGAATTGGAGTGATGGTCAGAGGGTTGACGCCGGGCTGCTGAGGATCCGACTCTGTGACATCGCCGGCCAATCCAGTGCCGCGCAGCACCAGCACAAAGCGGTGCTCCTTCACCGGTTCGATGAATAGCTCAACCCCGGGCAGGCGAACATTCTCGCGCAGCAGGGAGGTGAGTCTCACGCAGGTTTCGGTGGCGATCCGCCCGGCCCGGCGGTCAGTGACTTTGCCTTCGCTGTCGACCGTGCAGAAGTTGCCCCGGCCGGCCACGTCCTGGGGTCCCAGGTCAAAGTCGATGCCCAGAGCCTCCAGCACTCCCCTGCCGATCACGTAGCGAAAGGGATCATAGCCAAAGAGAGCCAGATGACCCGGTCCGCTGCCCGGCGTAATGCCGGCCCCGAGCGGCAAGGCGCACCCTGATACGGACCTCTGCGCAAGCGAGTCCAGATTGGGCGTGCAAGCCGTTTCCAGCTCGGTGAGTCCTTCTGGCTCGAGCGGCAGTCCGCCCAGTCCGTCCATCACCAGAAAGACGATCTTGGTGTCGGCAGGGATGGCGAGTTTGCGGATCAGGTCAAGGTCCATGCGCTCTCCTTGAAAACACGGTGTGAACAACGAGTGGTGGACTTGGCCCACCACTCGTCAGAGCAAGCAGACTACTTGTCGAGCAGGGCCGCGACTCCCGGAAGCACCTTGCCCTCCAGAAATTCGAGGGAAGCTCCGCCGCCGGTTGAGATGTGGGTGATCTTGTCAGCCAGTCCGGCCTGCTCCACCGCGGCCGCAGAGTCTCCGCCGCCGATCACACTCGTGGCATCACTGGCGGCCAGAGCCTTGGCTACAGCCACGGTGCCTGTGGCGAAAGCCGGGAACTCGAAGACTCCCATCGGGCCATTCCATACCACGGTCCTGGCCCCTTTGACGACTGATCTGAACTTTTTCACGCTCCTGGGTCCGATGTCCAGAATACGCCAGCCGGCTGGGACCTTGTTCACAGCGACGGTTTGGTGCCTGGCATCGGCCGAAAACGCATCCGCTACCACCACATCCACCGGCAGGAGTAGCTTCTCGCCGCCCCGATTGAGCAGGTCCTTCGCCAGCTCCACCTTGTCATCTTCGACCAGCGATGCGCCGATCTCCAACCCCTGAGCTTTGAAGAAGGTATTGGCCATGCCGCCACCCACGATCAACCGGTCCACTTTGGGCAGCAGGTTCTCGATGACCGCGATCTTGTCCGAGACCTTGGCGCCGCCCAGGATAGCTACATAAGGACGATCCGGGTTTGCGGTAGCCTGACCCAGAAAGCTCAACTCGCGCTCCATCAGGAGCCCCGCCACGGACGGAAGGTAGTGCGTAACTCCCTCCGTAGATGCGTGGGCACGGTGGGCTGTTCCAAAGGCGTCATTGACATAAATATCCGCAACGGACGCCAACTGCTTGGCGAAAGCCGGGTCGTTGCCCTCTTCCTCCGAGTGGAAGCGCAGATTTTCGAGCAGCAGTACCTCTGAGGGCTTGAGATATCTGGCGGCCTTTTCAACTTCCGGGCCGATGCAATCACTGGTGGTGAGCACGGGCGCGCCGAGGAGTTCGGAGAGCCGCACGGCGACGGGGGTCAAGCGGAACTCTTCAGCCACCTTGCCTTTGGGTCGGCCTAGGTGGGAGCAGAGGATGACCTTGGCACCCTGGTCGCGAAGGTACTGAATGGTGGGCAGAGCGGCGCGTACCCGCGTGTCGTCGGTAATGTGGCCCGACTTGTCCTGCGGCACGTTAAAGTCGACACGCACCAGAATGCGCTTCTTGGCAAGGTTGATATCGCGCACAGTCTTTTTAAGCATACGATTCCTCCTGTTGGCTCACGAGAATGGGCATGATGGTGCTGCAACCCGCAATTCTACAAGGTCTCCTGTGCGACCGCAAACCACTCGGACTGAACCGCGCATTAGCGTGGCAGGTGCCAGAGTGGCTCGCGCGGCACGGCCATGGGGCGCCTGATTATGCCCTGACCGACCCTTCATACACCAGACCCTTGCCGGGATCAAGGGTAATTGTCTGCCGGTCCTTCAGGGCCTTGGCAGACTCACCAACGCCGACCACGGCGGGAATGCCCAGTTCAGTGGCCAATTGCGCAGCGTGAGAGGAGGCGTCGCCCTCTGCTGTCACCAGGCCAGCAGCTTTCTCGGCCAGGGCGACGATTTCGGGCGTGGTGCGGCAGATGACCAGAATGTCGGAACCGCGGATTTCCGAGGGATCCAGCAGTGGGGTTCCGAGTACCCTGGCCTCGCCTTGCACGCAGCGACTCCCCACACCGGTGCCTCTGCAAAGGATCCGTTCGACAACGTGAACGCGGATCAGGTTCGTCGACAGTGGTGCGCTTCCGGCTGCGCCGGCCGTGATCACGACCAGATCACCCGGCTGGACGTAGCCATGACACCTTGCCGCCGCGACGGCGTCAGCCAGCAGTTCGTCCGTGTTGTCCGTGCGTTTGGCGAGTAGAGGGTGGACTCCCCACAGCAGGCAGATCCGCCTGCGAGTCCCCGGGCTCGGCGTCACGGCGATGATGGGCATTGGCGGACGGTACTTGGCAACCATTCTTGCCGTGTGGCCCGAAGCTGTGGGTGTGATGATTGCTGTGGCATCCAGATGTCGCGCCGTCTCGCAAGCCGAGTGGCTTACTGCCTCGGCGATATCGCGAGTCTGAGGCGGTCGGACGGGTAGAGAACTGTGCATATGGAAGATGTCTGCCTCGGTGCGCTGAGCGATCCTCACCATCGTTTGCAGTGACTGCAGCGGGTATTCGCCGGCTGCGGTTTCGCCGGAGAGCATGAGCGCGTCTGTGCCATCGAGTATGGCATTGGCCACATCGCTGGCCTCGGCGCGCGTTGGCCGCGGATTCCGGATCATCGAGTCCAGCATCTGTGTGGCCGTGATGACAGGCACGCCGGCGTCGTTGCACTTTTTGATGATCATCTTCTGGATCAGGGGCACGCCCTCGGGGGCAGATTCGATGCCCAGGTCGCCGCGGGCCACCATGATGCCGTTGGCAGCCTCGATAATGGCGTCGATGTTCTCCACTGCTTCCGGCTTTTCGATCTTGGCAATCACGGGAATCGGCCGGCCAAGGCTGCTCTCGCCCGCAATAAGGGTCCGAAGGTCCAGTACCTCCTTGGCAGTGCGCACGAAAGACAGGGCAATCCAATCGGCCTGGTGAGCCACCGCAAACTCGAGGTCGGACCTATCCTTTTCAGTGATTGCCGAGATGCTGCTGTGGGCATGAGGCAGATTCATGCCCTTGTTGCTGGTGAGCAGTCCGCCGGTGACTACCTTCGTGTGAATTTCGGTCGCATCAACGCCGAGCACAATCACTTCCAGCAGACCATCATCCATCAGGATGCGATCTCCCCGCTCAGCGAGTTGTGGAAGACTCTGGTACTGCACTGGGATCTCACCTGAATGCCCGAGGATGGGGCGTGTGGTCAGGGTGACTTGCTCGCCCTGGCTAAGGACGACGCCATTACCCTCCATCTCACCCACACGCAGCTTGGGACCCTGCAGGTCCATCAGGATGGCGACCGGCCGGTCGAGCTCCTCTGACGCCCTGTGGATCCGCGCCACGTTTTCGGCGTGCACGTTGAGGTCGCCATGAGAGAAATTCAGGCGGGCGACATTCATTCCACTCCTGACCAACTCGCGCAGCATCTCCGGGGAGCGGCTGGCAGGACCGATTGTGCAGACGATCTTGGTGCGCAACATGGGCATCTCCCGCGCCAACTCAAGTGGCGCAAACGTGTCACCAGGCAAGGATGAAGACGAGGTCATTGACGTTGGTGTTGGTAGGCCCGGTCTTGACCAGGTCCCCCAGGGCCGCGAAGAAGTGGTAAGCGTCGTTGTCCGACATGTAGCCGCCTATGTCCAATCCCTGCTCCGCCGCACGCGTGCTGGTGGCTCCTGTGGCCATGGCTCCGGCCGCGTCGGTTGGGCCGTCACTGCCGTCCGTTCCCAGCGAGAGGATGGCCACATTCTGCAGGCCTGCAAGCGGCAAGACCGCTGCCAGGGCCAGTTCCTGGTTGCGACCGCCCAGACCGTTGCCGCGTACCGTGACGGTCGTCTCACCCCCGGCAATCACACAGGCAGGGCGAGACACAGGCTGACCGGAGCGGTCGATCTCACGGGCAATACCGGCGAACACGCGGGCGACGTCGCGCGCTTCTCCTTCGACGAAGGTGGACAGCAGTAAGGGGTGAAAGCCCAGCTCCCGTGCCCTTTCCAGCGCAGCCCCGGCCGCCTGTTCGTTGCTGGCGATGATGCAGTTCTGAACGCGGTCCAGGACTGGATCCCCCCGTTTTGGGGTCTCGGCAACCAGGCCCGCCTCGCCGCGCTCAAGATGCTGGGCCACCGGACCGGGCACGTCAGACAGGATATGGTACTTGCGTAGCACAGAATGGGCATCGGCGTAGGTGGTCGGGTCTGGGCTGGTGGGCCCGGAGGCGATGACGTCCAGGGGGCTGCCGATGACGTCAGACAGGATAAGCGATATGACTGTGGCGGGGAACGCCAGCCTGGCGAGTTGTCCCCCCTTTAGCTGCTCGATATGCTTGCGTACTGCGTTCATTTCGTTGATTGTCGCGCCGCTACGCAACAGCGCCAGCGTCAGCTGCTCCATATCCGCCAGGGTGATGCCGTCAACGGGGAGGGTCATCAAGGCGGAGCCGCCTCCCGAAATCAAGCAGACGACGAGGTCCTTCTCCGTTGCTTCCAGCGCGAGTGAGGCGATGTGCCTGCTGCCGGCGACGCCGCGGTCGTCAGGTAGAGGATGCCCGGCTTCGTGGATGTTGACGCGCTGCGTAGGTACAACGTAACCATCCTTGACGTTGATCCAGCCACCCGCGACGCGGTCAGCGAGCACCTCTTCCGTTGCAGCAGCCATAGGCGCGCTTGCTTTGCCAGCACCAATCACCAGGATGCGTTGGTACTGCCGCAAGTCGTAGTGCCGATCCCTGACCTGCAGCGCATTCCCGCTCAACCTGAGTGCACGTCTGACTGCCGCCTGCGGATCCGCCGCGCTCAGGGCTGCCGTCACGATAGACTGTATCTGCCGGTCAGCGCCGGCGGGCAAGTCCCGAAAGGCGGCAAGATTGAAAGCACTACTCTTCATGGTGCCCCCGATACTGACAGGTCCTCAATCAGGCGTTTGTAGGCCGGCGTGAATGCTGCCCTCACGCTGCCGACAACTCGGTCACACCCGTCGGAGAGGCGATGAACGCACGGTGCGCGAGGCCGACGAAGAGACCGTTCTCCACGACACCAGTGATCGAATTCAGTTCTCGCTCCAGTCCCCGTGGGTCGTCGATTTGGGCGAAATGGCAGTCCACGATGTAGTTGCGCTCGTCCGTGAGATAGGGTTCGTCGTCCACCATGCGTAGCTGCGGCTCGCAACCCAAACCGCGCAACGCGCTTTCATAGGTGGGCCATCCGAATGGGATGACTTCGACCGCCACAGGCGCGCGGCTGCCCAGAATCTGCACCAGCTTGCCCTCGTCGGCCACAATGATCTCCTGGCGAGAGGCTCGGGCGACGATCTTTTCGTGCAGCAGCGCACCACCCTGGCCCTTGATCAAGACCAGACCTGGCCCGACCTCATCGGCCCCGTCAACGGTGAGGTCAAGAAGCGAGTGCTCGCGGAGAGAGGTCAGGGGAATCTCCCAGTGTCTGGCAAGCCTTTCGGTCTCGCTCGATGTCGGTACGCCGAGTATATTCTTCAATCGGCCATCCAAAAGACGCTGGCCGAGCATTTCCACGAAATAGCGAGCGGTCGTCCCCGTTCCCATACCGACCACCATGCCGCTTTGCACGCAGCCAACGGCGCGCTCGGCCGCCATCTCTTTGAGATTCATCCATGACTCCTTTCGCCCTGAGGCAACAGACGGGTGCTTGCTCGAGATTGTATCCCGCCACCGGGTTCGTGGTCAAGCGGTGCCCCTGAAGCAGCGACCATGAAAGGCAAAATGGTAACTCAGATGCTCGCGCACCCAGCCTGTATCGTGCCAACCCGGAAACACGCGATACTCGTGCGCGATGCACTTGGCCCTGAGGGCAGCAGCAAAGGCTTCGTTCTGGGAGCGATCCATTGCCTCAGAGCCGGTGGTGAACAGAAGGCGGGTGTCCCTCAGGCTGTCGCAGAGCGATGTCGGATTGTGACCTTCCCAGACGGCCATACTGGGGCCAAGCAGAGCTTGCAGCCTGTAGTAGTCCGGGTGCCACTGCCGGATGTCCAGGGGGCCCAGAAGGGATGATGCGGTACCGAAGAGCTGCGGATGTCGAGCGGCAAGCAGCATGGCTCCGAAGCCGCCCATACTGAAACCACAAACTGCGTGCGACTCGCGCGATGGCTCCGTCGGATACTGGCTGTCGATGAAGCCGACCAGCTCGAGCAGGTAAGACTCGTAGCAGGATCGCCCGTCAACTGGACTATCAAGCCACCAGCCCTGCTGCCCTTCGGGGATCACGAGTATCGCACCGCCCAGCTCGGAGACGCACGCCTGCGGCTTCGCCTCTCGATACACAGTGCCCGGCGAGTGCCCTGAACCGTGGAGCAGAAAGAGGACCGGCCAGCGTGGATGAACCTGGGCCGAGCCACCGGGTGGCGTGTAGACCAGCATCTCTACTCGCCGGCCCAGGGAGGCGCTGTGCCAGTACACACGCCGGAATCCGTAGCGCAGCCTTGACAGCCAGGCGAGATTGCGCATCCGTGCAGCCCTTCCAGCCGCTCACCTTGCGGGCCGGTAGCGACCCAGCACTACCCCCAGTAGGATCGCGCCGGCGCCCAGGCCCTGAAGTGGACGCATGACTTCGCCAAGAGTGATCCAGGCAAAGGTCACCGAGACGAGGGGGGTGAGATAGGAATACACAGCAGTCCGCGCGCTGCCTACCCGCTTGACCCCCGTGCTCCAGATGGTGTAGCCAACGGCGATGGCCATGACCGTCGAGTAAGCCAGGCCCAGCCAGCTACGCGAGGAAATGGCCTGCCAATTCTGTTTGAGAAGGTCCGGCACTGCAGCCAACACCAGAACAGGGGTCGTGATGGTCATGACCCAGGCCGTCGTAACCAGAGTGGAGTAGCGCTGCACCATCCGCCTCAGCAGCAGGGTATAGAATGCCCAGCACATGGCCGAAGCGAGGACCAGAAGGCCGCCGAGGGTGGTCCCTCTCTGCTCGATCAGACCCTTACCTGAAGAGGAGAGGAGAATATAGAGACCAGCGAACGACAGGGTGATGCCTGCCCAGTTCACAGGGCGAAGGTGCTCCTGCCTGGTCAGGGTGCCGAGGATCGCTACCCAGATAGGAGCTGTGGAGAGAATCAGAGAAGAGTCCCCCGCGCGACTCAGGGCAAGACCGTTGATGTACAGGATTTCGTACAGCAGATTGCCGATCAAGCTCAACAGCAGAAAGTAGCCCCAGTCTCGGCGGTCGATTCGTATGTTGCGTTCGACGATCCTGGCGAAGAGTAGAGTGAGAACGGAAGCACCGCCGAATCGGAGAGCGTTGTAGCTCATGGGGGTCATCTCGGCCAGGGCGAACTTGACGATGGAAAAGTTGGTCCCCCAGATGAGAACCGCCATCAGCAGCGCTGCATCCATCCAGCCCGGTCCAGATGAGCGGTCGTTGGCGCTCATGCGTGACCCGCACGCAGCAGCGCACTGATCAGTCGAACCGCATCCTGAGGCGTACTTGCCACATGGGCCAGGTCCAGTTCACCGGTACGAAGAATGAACGATTCCCCGGCGAGGTCAATCAGGCCCTGCCAGGGATTGTGCAGCAGCACGAGCGGCCGCGGCGGCACGGAGCGGGTCTGCAGCAGGCTCCACACGAGACTGATCTCTGTCAGGGTGCCTACGCCTCCCTGGAGGGCGAGATAGGCGGCACCTTTGTCGATCAGTGCGCAGAGCCGCTCCACATAGGTATCCGTGCGTATTTCCTCGTCCACCCAACGGTTGGGGCTGAGCTGGGAGAACCAGGCAGTGGTGACGCCGATGGTAGCCCCGCCCGCCTCCTTGGCTCCCCGGCAGACGCCCTCCATTGTGCCGCCGTAGCCCCCGCAACACACCCGGTATCCTTCGCGAGCAAGAAGCGAGCCAGTCAGCCTGGCCTCCTCGTAGGCAACGCTTCCTTCGGGTGCCTGCGAGCTGCCAAACACGCAGATGACCTCACTATGTCCGTTGGAGCTGCGGTCCGAAGTCGTCATCTCGGAGCTCCTGCCCGTTCAGCGGGACCGGGGGGTGCAGGAGAAAGCGGAGGGGTGAAGATGGCCAGGAGCTGCACTTCTGAGGACCCTGTATTGCTGACCGCGTGTATCGCACCGGCACGTGCATGCACACAGACGCCCGCCTGGAAAGGCCGGGTTTCCTCACCGAGGACCAGCTCCCCGCTGCCGCAGAGAAAGTAGAAGGTCTCGGCGGAAGCCGCGTGTGTGTGCAGGGCGATTTCCGCCCCCGGCTCTACGCGAACCAGGCGAACCTCAAGGTCGACCCCGGTCACGGGATCCACCAGCACTTGTCCAGCAACGCCGGGATAGATCCTGTGGGGGGTCCAGGGAAGTTGGGAGCTGTCTGTCACGAAGAGTGAGGTCACTTCCTGCCTCCTGCGTCACAATGCGGCGATTATACCATGGCGGCCCGGACGGACAAAGACGCTCCAGACTCATGGAGGCTGTGATCGCCTGGCCCGGGGCAGCCCGGCGGGGCAGCGGTTGTGGAGCTTCTCGTCGTACGATCAGTGCTTGAAGCCGATGCCCCGATCCTCACCAAAGCCCTGCTCTGGCGTCTTGACCTCACCGAACTGGGCCTCAAACTTGCCGAGGTTTTCTCCCAGAGCACGATGCAGGAGTTTGGCGTTCATGGGCGTCATTACGATGCGGGCGTAAACCTTGGCCTTGGGGACATTGGGCAGCAGACGCGCAAAATCCAGCACAATCTCGGAAGGCGAGTGGGTGATCATCGCAAAGTTGGCGTAGACAGCCTCCAGCTCTGCCGGGAGCTCGACATTGAGCTGCATTTGCTGTGGCTGCGGTCTGTCTTTGAGCATGTGTGACTCCTTCTGTGGTCGGTGGGACTTGTGCTTTCGTCGTCGCCGTTGGGAGCGGTCTCTATGGCTGAGCCTGGAACTCGACCCAGACCAATTTGCTCCAGTCGGTCTTTACTGGCAGAGGCACTGTGGCAAGGTCGAGCAACGTCACGGTATAGGTCAGGGGATTTGCGAGTCCGTCGAAGGCGAAGAGGCCCTCGCTATTGGTGTGAGCAGGCGGGGCGGTCCAGTCAAAGGCGGAGAGCCCCACGCTGATGTTGGGTAAGGGCTGGCCAAGCGCGTCGCGCACATAACCGCGAATCATCATCGCAGTAGCCGAGCCAACTTCCTCCACGCTAAGTAGCCTCCCCACAAAAACCCCGCTCGGCGCGGGCGTGGGGGTGGGAAGCGAAGCCGTTGCGCACCTGAGTTCGGCGTCTTCGCGCCTGGCCACGGTTTCCGCCGTCACCGAGTAGCTCAGGGCAGCGTTGAACTGGTCGCGCGCATTACACCACTGGTTCTTTTTGCCCAGGTATTCTCCGTACTCGACGTGGGCTTCGAAGAGACGCTGCTTCGTGTCCAGATAATCGGGCCTGAGCTGGTAGAGTGCGGTGAAGGTGTCGATCACACCCTGCCAGTTGGCCCCCCAGTAGCCGATGCCGGCCAGATAGAGGGCGGCGTAGCGCTTTTCATCGCGGATCATCACGTCGGACGGGCGCAGGGTCAGGGCCCGGTCGAAATAGCGGATGGCCTCCTCCATCCGTATCTCACTAACCAGCTTCTGTCCCGCCTTGAAGTAAGACTCGAAAAGCAGCTCCGCCACCTTGTCCGATTCGAATTGTGAGTCAAGAGCCTGGACCTGCTCCAGCCTGTCGGCAGCAGACTCCCAGTCACCCTTGTTGTAGAGGTCGCGCGCTTCATTGTACAGCAGCAGGGCTGTCTGGCGTCGAACCGCAGAGGTCGGAGTGGGTTGCTGACTCTCGAGCAAGTTCACTTCCACGAGCTTGGCTTCGGCATCGCGGTTGCTCGGGTCGAGCTGCATGGCCAACTCCAGCTCCGCCCTGGCCAGATCATAGTTGCCGGCGGAAAATTGCTGCAACCCGCGTTGATAATGTTCCGTAGCCGCAGCGCGGTTCAGGCGCGTGCGCTCCTGCATTCCCTGGTAGACGGCCAGGCCACCGATGCTCAGGACCAGCAGGAGGGCGCACCCGGCCAGAACTCCTGCCATCATGGCCCATCCGCAACCACGTTGCCGGCGGGGGCGGGTCGAGTCTTTGTGAGCGGGTTCCGGCAGGATGGACGCTGTGGTTGCATCGGCCTCTGGTACATCCGGCGAGGCTGGCAAGAGAGAGTCCAGCAGTGACTCATCCGGCTCGGTGGCCGGCAGGTCAGCGCCAAGCTGATCTCCTGGCGACTCCGGGGCGGACGTGGTGTCTCGCAGCTCGTCTGGAGGGGCGGGCGCCGGTTCTTCGCCCGACCCGTGGGTAAGCTGCCGTGCAGAAGATGCTGGCTGAGCTGCCACTGGCGGCTCGTCCTGCTGCCCGTCGGTGTTTGGCTCGACGGGGGAGGGCGTGTTGACCAGGTGCCTCAGGTTCTCGGGCAGCTGGTGCCCGCATTGCTGGCAGGTCCAGCTACCTTCCTTCAGCCTGGTTCCACATTGGTTACAGTACATAACAAGACCTCCTGCCGCTCAGGTGGCGGAGAGTGAGCTTGAACGCAGACGTCTGGTGGTGTGCCTTGATCATGGCTACCGATCGACAGTGTGGACAAAATCCAGTAATGTCCTGCCTTCCTGGCCTGTAAGGACGACATGAACCTCCCCGGGAAAGGCAGCACTTGTTGGCAAGGGGATGCTCAGCGCTACCGGCTTGCGCGGATCCAGCGCCACGAGACCGGCGTGAACGAGCTGCCCGTTCCACGAAGTGCGAAGGTCGGCCGCACCAGCAGTCGCAGCGGCAATGGCCAATCGCAGTTGATGGCCCTGCAGCGCCACGGTCGCCACAGCGTTAGCGCTTGCCGCGTCCAGGCCCTCGATCCCGCTAAATGGCAGCCAAACCTCGCTCCATCTCAGTGACTGGCCAGCGCGAATGGTCACATCATCTTCGGCCCAGAAGGATCGACAGGGCCCGCCCCACAGCTCGAAATACTCTGATCCGTCGTCCGAGTACTCCGCTCTGGCCGGGAATGCGGCGCCAAAGGCGAAGAGCTTGACCCCTGGCGCTACGTCCGCGGGAAAGAGACGCACCACGCCGAGGTCCGTGTCGTGGTTATAGGCACCCGCGTAATTCGCGTTAGGCTCTGGCACAAAGACGCCCAGCCAGGTACTCCAGTTCCCATAGCGCGAGAGGTCACGGCCGTTGTATACGGGCCACGACAGGGACTGCCGCTCACCCGGCAGGGATGGATCGCCGGTGCTATGTACGATGACTCGCTCGGCAGGCAGGGCGAACTGGGTGTTCCAGGAGGTAGTGCTGGAGCCCAGGGTGAGCGCTGCGTTGATCCAGAACTGAAGGGCGACCGATTGCGCTGTGGGGTTTGCCAGTTCGGGTTCCACTGTGAAGTATGCTGCGTCGGCAGGCAGAGTGACAGTGATTCTGGCCGAGACTCGATCTGTCCCCGATTCGCTTGACAGAATGACGGAGGCCGAATCGGGGCCTGACACCGTGCGAAAGGCCCACGGGACACCCCACTCGTAGCCGTGCTCCTGGACCGGGAGTGCCCACTCCATCCCTCCGGCAGCGAGCCACCAGTTTTCGCTCCTGTCGAGGGGGCCCCAATAAGAGGGCTTGATAACCGAGTTCTGGTAGAACACGGTCTGCCCTGTTGGTTTGAAGGTGCACTGATACAACCTTCCGCCAAGCTCCGGTATTATGACCAACTTGAGGTAGGGATTCTCCAGCACCACGGCAGCGTACCGGCGGGGCTGGGGGATCGGGAGAGCCGCCTCGTAGGCAGCGCGGTCCAGCCACTGGACGCGCCAATTGTAGCGGGTGTCGAGACGCTCTCTCAAGAATGAAGAGAAGGGATAGGTGGGCAGATTGAGGCTCGTCTCAACCACTGAGACGGAGGGCGTGTCCGTGGGCGAGGGGAGAGGAGACGGCCTGGCGCTGGGCGTAGGCGGCGTGAGGAGCTGGGTTCGGATGGTCTCGCGGCCAAGGTTGCCCTCGTCATCAGTGGCCTCCACCACCAGTTCATGCCATCCTGAGGAGTCACCCTGTGTGTCCCAAGAATACTCCAGCTCTCCGCCGGGTACCTCTGCCATGAGCGTGCCATCGATGAAAAGCCGCAGGTTGCGGATTGCGACATTGTCTGTGGCCCTGGCGCAGATAAGCAGCTGCGCTCCCAGGAGAGCAGCCGGTGCAAGCTCGTTCAGCTCCAGTTGAGGGGCGGCGATGTCACGGAGCGTTTCCGTTATCTGAAGCGTTTGACCGGCCGCCAGATCGATCGCGCGCTCAAGTGCTGCATACCCCTCATGCTTCACCGAGATGTTGTACGAGCCTGCCTGCAGGGTGAGCGAGACAGGCGTTTGACCCGATGTTTTGCCGTCAACCAGAACGGTTGCCCCGGCCGGCAGGACGTCAAGAGAGATCACGGCCGGTTCCGGTGCAGCGGTGGCGGTCGGCAAGGGCACGGGAGTGGGTGAGGGTACCGCACAGGACGAGCTCAGAGCGATCAGCAACCCTGCTGCCAGTCCAAACTGCGCCGCCTGCCGAGTCGATTTCGTTTGGTACCGCAGTTCTCGGAGACTTTTCATGCCGTAACGGCCATTATACCCGCACAGCAGAGCCGCAGCAAGCACCCCCGAATCGGGCGGAGGCAGGGCGACCTGCCAGGCTGCCCCGGCCGCTGAACGGCGTTGATGGGGAACTCACGGATGTGCTATAATGCCGCCCAGCAACCGAACCAGGAGGCGGCGCGTGTTCAAGGACCTGCAGAAGACCATCATGGCCGAGTACTCGGGTGTGCGTGCCAAGAGCGACGTGGCTGAGCTCGCCCGGTTTCACCGTATTCAGGCCAGCCCCGGGTTTCGTGCGGCCGCGAACCATGTCCGAGGCGTGCTGAATGACCTTGGGGTGACTGCCGAGGTCCTGCGTTTCCCCGCCGACGAGAGAACCACCTACTGGGGTTCGGCGCAGTTCCAGGAGTGGGATGCCGCCGCCGGGACGTTGTACTTGTTGAACCCGGAAGACCAGGCGCGAAAACTGGCGGACTACTCTGAGATCAAGACTTCTCTGATTCAGCGCAGTGCGCCGGTCGATGGTGTCGAGGCCGAGGTCATCCTGCTTGAAGATGGCGAAGAGCAGGCAGAGTATGACGGGCTGGACGTGACGGGCAGAGTGGTGATGACACGCGGCGACATTGACCGCGTGCGTGACCTGGCGGTGAATCAGCGCGGAGCGGCCGGCATTCTATTCGACGGCATGCACGAGTCGCCTCCGGTGTACCAGCGTATCGACCATCCGGACCTGATCCGGTACACGTCTTTCTGGTGGCGTCCTGGCGACCGATCGTGCTGGGGCTTTGTGGTCACTCCACGCGTGGGAGAGGACCTTCGCAAGCTGATCAAGGGACAGAAAGCCGCAGGCAAGCCGCCCTTGCGTGTCAGGGCGAACGTGACGAGCCACCTGTATGATGGCGAGATGGAGGTGGTGTCGGCCTCCTTCCCGGGCGAGACGCAGGAAGAGGTGGTGGTTGTTGCGCACCTCTGTCATCCTCAGCCATCCGCCAATGACAACGGTTCTGGTAGCGCGGCGCTGGTTGAGATGGCGCGAAGTCTGAGCAGGCTGCTGCAGGCAAACAGGCTGGCCAAACCGCGCCGCGGCATCCGGTTGCTGTGGGTGCCCGAGATGACGGGTACCTTTGCCTACCTGGCCAGCAATCCCGAGCGCGTTCGTCGGATGGTGGCAGGCGTGAATCTGGATATGGTGGGCGAGAATCAGGATCTCTGCGGCGGCGTGTTTGTGATCGAGTCGCCGCCCGAGGCGATGGCCTCCTTTGCCCCCGACCTGCTTGCGTGTCTACGCGACGAACTGCTTGGAGGCAAGGCAAAACTGGCCGGCATTGGCCCGTACTCGCCCTTACGGCATGCCGTCACGCCATTCTCCGGCGGCAGCGATCACTACGTCTTTTCCGATCCTTCAGTTGGAGTACCGATGCCCATGCTCATTCAGTGGCCTGACAAGTTCTGGCATACATCAGGCGACACGCTGGACAAGGTGGACCCACGGATGCTCGGACTGGTCGGAGGTCTGGCCACGACCTACGCCTATTTCATCGCCAGCGCAGGCGACCGCGAGGCAAAGTGGCTGGGACAGGAGATGCTGGCCCGCTACCGGATGCGTCTGGCGCACGAGGTGCAGGGCGCACTCACCGACGCCCTGGCGTCGACCAGCGCCGCCGAGCTGGCCGGCATCAAGAGGCGTGTGGACCGCCGTGTCCAGTTTGTGGCACAGATACAGAAGGAAGCATTCGGCACGCTGTTGCGGCTTGCACCGGGAGTGGCCGAGTTCGTCCAGGGACTGCAACGCACGGCGGCCAGTGTCGCCGCCCAGGAGCTGACGAACGCTGCTGAAGTGATGCTTTCGAGAGCCAGGGAGTTGGGTCTGTCCGCACTCCGGGCGGAGGTCAAGTCCGATCCAGATGAATGGGAGCGCCGGGCGGCAAGCCTGGTGCCGGGCAGGCTGTTCCCCAGCCCAGTGTCGCCGGGGGCCTATCTGCACAGGCTCTCACCGAAGGAACGGGAGGAATGGTACCAGTGGCACAGGCAGCACCGCAGCGAATACGGTGCCGTCTCCACAGTGGCGGACTACTGGGTGGATGGTCAGCGGACCGTTGCAGACATCGCCGACCTGGTTGAGTGCGAGACTGGAAGGCGCGACGCGCAGGTTCTGATCAGACACTTTGAGCTGTTGCGGAAGGTGGGCCTGATGTCGCTGCGCTCAGTGGACACAGGCAGCAGCTAGCATATAGAGCCAGGAGGCAACGAAAGACACGCCGAAATGTACATTGGACCTCGCAAACGCAAAGGCCGCACGCCGATCCTCCTTGCATTCTTGATACTGGCTGCGTCGGCGACCTGGTACGTCAGCTCGAAGGGTCTGGCGCTTGCTGACCTGAACCTGCCCTGGCGGCAGCGTCCGACGCCGACCGCGCCCGGCTTGAGCAGCGCGGAGCGTACGGTAGAGGCAGATGGGCTATTCGATGTGGGGCGTCTGGCCGGAGCCGTTGACGCCTACCGCCAGGCGGTTGAGCTAGACCCCACCAACGCGGCTGCCCACGCCCGCCTGGGACGCGTGCTGGTTTTACGTGGTCGAACGGCCGAAGGCCTCGCCATGGCGCAGCGCGCAGTCGAGCTCGACTCGGAAAGTGCAGAGAATCAGGCGATTCTGGGGATGGCCCTGGACTGGAACGGGGACTATGGCGCCGCCCTGGAGGCATGTCTCAAAGCCGTTGACCTCGAACCCAACAATGCCCTGGCCTATGCTTATCTCGCCGAGGCCTATGCAGACCGTGAGCGACCCGACCGGGCGGAACAGGCCGTCGAGAAGGCGCTGTCGCTGGATCCCAACAGCTTCTGGGCCTACCGAAACCTGGGCTACATTCGTGATAGCCAGGGTGATGTGGAAGGGGCCGCCAATGCCTACATCGAGGCGATTGCCCTGCAGCCGAACCTGGTGTACCTGTACCTCAGCCTGGGGCGCCACTATCGGGCGTCCGGGGACCCGGAAGGTGCCGTTCTTCAGTTTCAGAAGGCGATCGAGGTGGACCGTACCGACCCTACCGCCTACGACAGCCTCGGACTGGTACGCTTTGACCTGAAGGAGTACGAAGAGGCAGTGGCGGCCTTCAAACATGCATCGGAGGCAGATCCGGAGTACATTCCTGCCTACGGGCATCTCGGATGGTGCCTTTACGTCCAGCGCCGCTACGAGGATGCCATCCCGCAGTTTGAGAAGGCTATTGCCCTGGGCAGCAAGACCGTCGAGTACTACTATGAGCTCGGACTGTGCTACGTGTACCTTGACGATTGTGATGCAGCGCGCCCCTGGCTGGAGCGGGCGCTGGAGCTCGATCCAAACGCCCAGCCAGCCCTGGAAGGCCTGCGGGTCTGCGAGGAGTGAGACCGTCACAGCCGACCAACCGCGCAGCCTGGGCGGTTCCGCGGCTGTGAGTTCTGGTACAGGAGGATGCTTGTGAACCGCTCGAATCGTGGCCGTGGAACTCAGATCGTGTCGATTTTGACCCTGCTGGTGGTGGTCAGCATGATCATCGGATCGGTGCTCTCGGCACTGCCCCGGCCGACACCAAGTCCCACCCCCACACCCATCATACCCACTCTGACGGCAGCAGCACCTCAGAGCACGCCGACACCCTGATGCTGCGGAGAAGCTTCCGGATCGCCGGGAGGGGAGCTCGATGCAGGCGGTTCATTTGCCAAAACCCGGCAACCTGTTTATACTCGTTGGCGTCATGGGCGCGTAGCTCAGCCGGTTAGAGCGCACGGTTCACATCCGTGAGGTCATAGGTTCGAGTCCTACCGCGCCCATGTTTCTTTTATCTCGGAGTTGAAGCGTGTCCCTCTCCTACCCGCTGCGACTGTTCGTCACTGTGCTCGCCTATCTCGCCGGCCGTCTCCTCGCCGACTCGCTCGCGCTGAGCCTGCGCGATCCCCGGCCAGGACGCCTCGGCCGTGCTATGGAGCTGGCTCGCCAATGGGGGCACCGACTGCGGCTGAGCGAGCTGCTGCGGATCGGTTACCATCTTCTGGTTCCTTTTGCCGTTCTGCAGCTTGGCTGGGCAAGCCCACTGGATCTGGGATTGACCGATCTGGACTGGGTCAGCGGTATAGGCAGGTCAGTGGTCTGGTGCGTGGCTGCGCTGCTGCCGGTGCTGTGGACGTGGCGGAGGTTTGTCGTGCTGGTGGGAGCAGTACCGCAGATGACCAGTCTGCTACGGTGGGCAGAACCCTGGGGCTGGGCCTGGCTGGTTCGAGAGGCAATCCTACTCGAGGCGTCGTGGTCCCTGGTTCGCTCACCGCTGCTGTTGATGGCGGGGCCCTACTGGGGAGTTTTCGCAGGCTTTGCCCTGATCTGGCTGTTTGAGCTGATCGACCCCCTCGTCCGCAGGGACGCAATGCTCGATGGCATGCGTGAGGAGCACCTTCTAATCGGATCGGTTAGCGTGGTTACGGCGTCGATATTCCTTCTGACGCGCAACGTGTGGCTTTGCGCAGCTGCCCACGCGGTGGTACGCGGCGCCGTGCTGTTACTCCTTCGAACCCTGCAGCCAGCCGAGGGTGTTCCTCTTTCGGCATGAAGCCCCGGATGATAGCAGAAGAACGGACAGGTGGGTGACGAAGTCACCGCCTGTCCGTCCGAAGTGATGGCTGTCTGCTGCGCAGGGAGCGAGCGCGAGGGTTGCCCCTACTTGAGCACGAAAGAGAGCACAATCAGCAGGGAGAACATCGCCAGGGCTATCAGACCTACCTTGCGCAGGTCGCTAAAGACGTATTGATACTCCTGGTTCAGGTCGACTTTGGCGGACGAGCCGCGCGGGCCATACAAAGGACGCGCCTGGGCGGCCGGTGTGACATCAACTGTGCTCGCGGGTGCTGCGTCCCCTGTGGTGGCGATTCTGCGCTGCCCGCGTCGATTCTTCTTGGACATGATAGACCTCTCCTGTGTCGAATGCGCGGTTGTCCGCGCCAGATGCCAGCGGATTATAGGCTGAGCCGGGGGTTAGTCAAGCTGGCCTAGTGACGAGTTCTGCCTCGCAACAGGTTCGTCAGCATTCTGGCCTCGCCCACTTGCAGCAGCAGCACCGCGGCCAGGTACACCACAACGCCGACACCTCCGGCTGCACCTACCCGGAGGATCTGCTGCGATAGTTGGGCGCCCGGCATGGCCCTCTGCAGGATAACCAGGGTCGCGTAGGCCGCAACCCCCATGACGAGGGCGGCGAGGGAAACTCTGGCCAGAGTAGAGAGCAGCCCGAGCCGCTCCATGTTGCCCACGCGCCGGTGCATCAAGAACAGCGTGATCAGAGCGTGGGCACTGAGCTGGAGCGAGTTCGCCGCAACGAGGCCAAGCATGCCCCAACCCAACGCGAAGGCCAGCACTGGAGCGGCGAGCAGGTAGATTCCCACGCACACAATGCCCACGATCACAGGAGTCACTGTGTCCTTCTGGGAATAAAAGGCAATGACCAGAAGCAGATCAATGGCAGCGGCCGGTGTGCCCAGCAGGTAGAGTAGCAGAGCACGCGCTGTCTGTACCGTGTCCTGCGGGGTGAACTCGCCGTGCTGGTAGAGCAGCGAGATCACGGGCGAGCGGAGGATCGCCAGGCCTACGGCTGCCGGGATGATCAGCACCATGACCAGTCGCAGCCCGAGTCCCAGCGTATCCTTGAATTCGTCGCGCCCGGTCAGCAGATTGAGTCGGGACAGGGCCGGGAGCACGGCCATCGATACGGCAGTAGAAACCAGACCCAGAGGGAACTCCCGCAGCCGCGTTGCTGCTGCCATCCACGCTATCGTCTGCTGTCCCACTCTTGACGCCAGGTTGCGATCAACCACGATACCGAACTGGCTGACCACCAGACTCAGGACGACCGGCAGATAGAGGATGGTAATCCGCCGCAAGGCAGGGTGCTTCAGATCCAGGGTGAAGCGCAGCCTGGCGCCGCGGAGGCCAGGGAGCTGCACGGCCATCTGCAGCAATGCACCCAGCACGATGCCCAGGGTGAGGCTCGACACGCCAACGCGACGTGCCAGTAGCTGGGTGCCCAGGATTCCACCGAGGTTGAAGACTGCGGCGCCTATGGCGGGGTAGGTAAAGACCTGCTGGGAGTAGAGGATGGCGGTGACGATGCCCGAGATGCCAAAGAACACAATGGCCGGGGAGATGATGCGGATGAGCTGCGCGGTCAGGGCCTTGAGCGGGGCGTCGAACCCGCTCACGAGGGTCGAAGCCACGAGTGGCGCGATTACCTCGACCAGCAGCAGAAAGCCGCCCATCACCACGGTCACCAGGCTCAACAGGATGCTGGCCAGATGCCACAGCTCGTCCTGTTTGTTCTGGGATGCATACTCGCTGAATACGGGCACCAGCGCGGCGCTGACCATGCCTCCAACCAGGAGCTCGTAGATGTTTTTTGGCACCAGGGAGGCGGCCTCGAAAGCGCTCATCGAGCCTGTGGCACCGAAGAAGTAGGCGTTGCGATTGTCGCGTACCAGTCCGAAGATGCGGCTGGCTATGTTACCCAGAGACACGATCAACGCAGCGCGGGCGATGCCGCCGCCGTGTCGATGCCCGCCGGAGGTACTGGAGGGCTGAGTCACTGTGCACCGGCCCGGTTGAGGCCTTGCTGGATGCGAGCGGCCAGAATGGACGTGGAGTGACCGGGTGTGTAGGGAAGGATCACGATTTTGCCGCCGCACTTTTCCACAGCGGCAGCTTCCGGCAGAGGCTTGACGTCCCCAGGCACGGCTGACCCTGAAGCGGGGGAATCAGAGCCAGGCGATGCTGCAGGCGAGTAGTCGCCACCCTTCACGTACACATCTGGCTGTAGAGCGGCGACGAGATCAACTGCCGTGTTCTCGTTGAACACGACGACATAGTCCACGCACGACAGAGCGCACAAGAGCTCGGCACGTTCGGTGCCGGGTACCCACGGCCGCGCCTGCCCCTTCAACATTGTGGCCGAAGTGTCGCTGTTCAGGCCTACGAAAAGGACATCGCCGAGCTCGCGCGCCTGCTGCAGGTAACGGGTGTGGCCCACGTGGAGGATGTCGAACACGCCGTTGGTAAAGACCACCTTCTTCCCGCGCCGTCCCAGCCGTTTGCGAACGCGGAGCGCCTGAGGGAGGGAGAGCAGCCGTCCCATCAGTCGCCACCCGCTTCACCGACCAGGGACTGCCGGGCACAAGGGCTCTGAGAACCGTACCGCATCAGGATCGGCAGCATCGCCTGCACCGCCAAGGCACGATGGCTGATTCGATTCTTGACCTCCGGCGACAGTTGGGCCATCGTCGCGCCGTAATCAGGGACGAAGAAGACAGGGTCGTAGCCGAAACCGTGCGTCCCCTCGGGGGCGAGGGAGACGCGGCCCTCGCAAATACCTTCGACTGCGTGGATGTGGTCCGGTGGTGCTGCCAGCACCAGGAGACAGCGAAAGCGGGCAGTGCGTTTTTCCCACGGCACACCCTCCAGCCTGGAGAGGAGCAGGCGGTAGCGATCCTCATCCGATGCGCCAGGGCCGGCGTACCGGGCAGAGCGCGAACCTGGCGCGCCACCGAGGGCATCCACCTCGAGACCGGAGTCGTCCGCAAGCGTGATCATGCCACTGGCGTGCATGTAGGAGGTCGCCTTAAGGCGCGCGTTCTCAGAGTACGAGACTCCTGCCTCTTCCACGTGCACGGCCACCGGCAGCTGTCGTGGAGCGACGAGTTCGAGCGGCAGGGAGCCAAGCAGAACCCGGTACTCGTCAAGTTTTCCCTGGTTATCTGTGGCTATCAGGACGGAAACCATGGCGCGATGATACCACACAAGCCCACTTCCCTCAATTTGACCGGAAGGTGAATGTTGTGTAATATCGGCCTTACGATTTTTAAAGGAGCGAAGGCGCTCCTGGCTGGCAGCCCGGCCGTCGAGAGGATAGCCCAGAATGCCATTATCCTGCTTATCCAATGCTTGAAGCCTCGTGAGAGGATTCGTACCAAGCAGGGCCAATCCTCGCCGGAGGGTCAGAAGTGCCAAAGAAGAAGGGCAGTCAGCCGCTGACTGTGATCGTGGTTCGACATGATGAGCGACCCCCGATCAGTTTTCGTTTCCCCACATGGCTGGTTCCTCTGA
The DNA here is from genome assembly GCA_002327925.1 of Anaerolineales bacterium UBA2200. Lineage (GTDB taxonomy): Bacteria > Chloroflexota > Anaerolineae > UBA2200 > UBA2200 > UBA2200. The sequence goes on along the minus strand of DCVA01000024.1, from coordinate 74,593 downwards.
TTTGCCTGCTGACGCTGGTTGTGTCAGCCGGCTTTGTCGTTGTTGGTCTGAGGACTGTGCGCCTGACGCACGAGGTGGCAGCGCTGCGACAGGACCAATCCTTGCAGCTGACGCGAGAACGCGAGATGCGTTCCACAATCCTCGTGCAGCAGAACGAAGTCCGCGGACTGTCAGGACTGGTTGCCGGCTTTCAGAATGAGCTGGCCAGCGTTAGCATCTTGAGCACCGAAGTGCGGGAGATTATCGGTCTGCCGCCTCCCGAGGACACACAGCAGGCATACACAGTCGGTTACTCGGATTCGGCCTACAGCCTGCTTGCGGGCGAACTGCGGTCGTCGGACAGCTATGATGGACGTGGCGGCGGACTGTCGGCGGAGATCTCGGATCGGGGAATGGCCGTCGCGTTCGAGCAGAGCCAGCAAGTCATCGAAATGCAGGAGACACTGCCTACCATGCTTCGCGAGCTAGCCACCCTGCGCGAAGAGGTGCAGTCGCGGGTGGACAAGATCGAGCCGGAGAAGCGCTCGACTGCCGCGGATCTGGAATCTCAGCTGCGCCTGCTGGCGGCCGCGCCCCATCTGTGGCCCACAGACATCCGTCGGATCAGCAGCAAATTCGGCTACCGGACTCTGCTTGGCAAGCTCGAATTCCACAATGGCATTGACATCCCGATGTGGTATGGCAGCAAAGTAGTCGCCACCAAGGAGGGTGTCGTCGTTGGCTCCGGGTGGAACGGCGGCCTGGGATGGGCCGTCGAGATTGAGCACGAGATGGGCTTTGTCACCACCTACGGCCATAACTCCAAGCTCCTGGTCGAAGAGGACGATGAGGTGAAGGCGGGCGATACCATCGCACTCTCCGGCAATTCTGGTCGGTCGACCGGTCCTCACCTGCATTATGAGGTGCGCCTCAACGATGTGCCGGTCGATCCTCTCAAGTACCTGGATACAGATCGCCCGTACGTCATCGAGAAGTAGGAGGCACAGAAGCGGACCTCGGGATATTGGATTCCGAGGTCCTTTCTTGTCTCCAGACTCCGGTTGGAGGTAACGTGTTCAAGAAAGAGCGCACCGTGATTCCTTTTGAGGGCAAGATCGAGAACATCATTGGCCCCAAGACCCATTTCAAGGGGCACCTCAAGGCAGAGGGCAACCTTCGAGTGGACGGCTACTTTGAGGGCTCGATGGAGACAAACGGCAATGTCGTGGTCGGCGAGTCCGCCAAGGTTGCCGCAGACATCAAGGCGAACAACGTGCAGGTCTGGGGATCAGTGCAGGGGAACGTCGAAGCAGCGGGACGCCTGGAGATCCTTCCGTCGGGGAGCGTATGGGGGGATGTGAAGGTCAAGTCGCTGTTGATCGACGAAGGTGGATCCTTCCATGGCAAGAGCGTGTCGGCAGGCGACACGCTCGAACCTCCAGTGATGGATGGGCCTCTGTCTGATCCTGTGAAAGGCCAGGCGTCCAAGGACTGATCTCCTCAGACAATCGATGCGTCTCGAGGGGCCATGGGCATGCGGTCATGCCTGAGGCAGCACAGCCGGCGACCGAAGCATCCCTGCACACTCAGGGGTCCAGCGGCCGCCGGCTTGTGTCTTACGGGTAGTAGGTTACGGACAACTGGGGCCGGCTCGTACCGGTGGCGTTCTCGGCACTGCTGAAGTAGAACAGGCTGGTCGAAGTCGAGGAAGTGGCCCGCAGCATCACTCCGTTGTTGGGTAGCAGGCCACCCACCCACTGCTGAACGGCATTCCTGAGCTCAAAGCTGTAGTACTGGCGTGGGCCGTGCGTCATAACGGCGCTCTCAGGAAGGGCCCGGCGGTCGGTCGCCGTGTCGTTTGCGCCGGCCACGCCCCAGCGATTCCCCGAACTGGCCTGATTCCAGGTGATCTGGCAGATCTCCGTCTGTCGCAGTATGACATGGGCGCCGATGCTGATGTCCGTTCCGCTCCAGGCGGCGGCATAGATCCGCAAAGTTGCACTGATGATGGTCGCCCCTGGCGGTATGGCCGACAAATCAAAACGAACGAAGGACCCATACCTCTGCTTGTAGCCCACCAGGAACGAATCCCCGGCGCAGTAGTTCGTGCTTGGGTAGTACATGTCAATCTGCGTGTCCGCCGTGCCGTAGTACCCGTTCAGGCCCTGTTGCAGATTCAGCGTGACGGGGCCGGTACCGGGTGTGGGAGAGGGAGTCGCGCTCAGGGTGGGCGTCGGGGTTGAGGTGCGAGTCGCCGTCCGGGTGGCGGTTGGTGTTGCTGTGGGCAGGCCTACTGATGTCGGCGTTGGCGATGCTGTGGGCAGGCCCGGCAAGGTTGGCGAAGGCGTTGGCGTCGGGCCATCGTTGGTGCGGTAGGTGATGATCAATCTGGGACGCGAACTGACCGAGCTGTTCTGGGAGCCGGCGAAGTAGAGCGAGCTGAGCGAGTAGGCCGCGCGGATGAGCACTCCATTGTTGGCCAGACTTCCGTCCACCCACCCCTGTGCCACACTCGTGATATCCAGTCGATACCACCTGGGCACTCCAAAGGTGGTCAGGGTGCTCTCGGGAACGGCCCGACGGTCCGTGAGGACATTGTTGGCTCCCGCCAGACCCCACGCCAGATCCGCCTTGGCCCGGTTCCAGGTGGCCTCGCAGAGAGAGACAGTCCGGGTAATATAGTAGGCACCCAACGTGATATCCGCGCCGCCCCAGCCAGTGGCGTAGAGCTCAAGTACCGCACTGGATACGTCGGACCCACTGGGAACGGCCGACACGTCGAACCGGACCAGAGCTGCGTTCTGTTGCTTGTAACCCACCTTGAGGGGCTCACTCAGGCGAAAGTTAGTGTCGGCGCTGTACTGGTAGATGTAAGTGTCCAACGCTCCAGCGTAGCCGCCAGTCCCCTGCTGGTACACCACGGTCGTTTCGCCGCCTACCTGGGTAAGGGTAGGGGTGGGGGTGGTCGTAGGAACGGCCGCCGTGGTGCTCGTTGGCGTAGGAGTGAGGGTTGGGACGCTCGCCGTCGTGCTCGTGGGAGTTGGAGTGCGTGGGGTGGCGGTTGGCGTTGGCGTGGGCGTAGTCAAACCGGCCGTGCGATAGCTGACCACCAGCCGCGGACGCTGAGTCACATTGATGCTCTGTGCGCTGTCGATGTCAAAGTAACCGACTTCCTCGTAGGAGCCTCGCAGCACGACACCATTGTTGGCCAGAGCGCCGCTCAGCCATCCTCGCGTCACTCCCGAGAGGTCCAGGCTGTACCACCTGCGCGGTCCCTGGGTGGTAACGGTGGCCTCAGGAAAGGGCCGCCGGTCGGTGCTGGTATTGGCTGCGCCGGGATTCCCCCACAGATTTCCAATGCGAGCCTGGTTCCAGTTCGCCTCGCAATAGGTCACCGTTCGGGTGATGTAGTATGCGCCCATCGTGATCTCAGAGGCAGCACTCCATGCCGGCGTGTAGACCTCGAGAATGGCGCGGGTGACGGTTGCGTCCGATGGGATCGGTGACAGGTCGAAGCGGAGGATCGGTTGATAGGACCATCGCCATCCCACCTTGAGCAGACTCGCTGTGCAAAAGCTGCCTGCCTCCGTGTAGTTGTCCATGTATGTGTCCTCGGCCCCAGCATAGCCGTTCAGACCGTACTGCAGGGTAACCGTCACCAGAGTACCGGGTGGCAGCGGCGTGACTGTAGGAGTGGGAGTCGGTGCACCCACTGCGTATTCGTCCAGACCGATATCGGCACGGGCGATGGAGTCGTCATCACCGTCAATCGGCCTTGCATCCCCATCAATGTCCAACGGCGGGGCATCTGCGTTGTTTCCGGCATCGATCATGGGAGAACCGGCCAGGAGATGGCAATCTCCGTTTGCCGCATCACGCAAGGCGGGATCGACGCTGAGGTTGTTCACCTCAGCTGTGACTCCGCTGTAGTTCGCGGCCGAATTCATCCAGAGATTGTTGTAGCGAATCGTCGGCCCTGCCGTGCCGTCACCACGGATGCCGTAGGCCTCGAAGGCGATGATGTTGTTGGCCAGCACAGCAGAGGAAGAGCCGTAAAGGTCGATGCCCACGACGCCCGAAGCGCCAGCTCCCCAGACTACATTATTGGCGATATGGGGGGACGAGTTGCTGACCACGATCTCGGCCTGAGCGTTCTCTCTGACCTGATTGTTCGTAAGGAGCGGTGCGGCATCCAGGATGTGGATACCCCCGCCCGTTGCGGCGCTGTTTCGCCGCACGACATTGCCGTTGAGGCGAGCGTTCGACCCACCGGCAATCGCGACGCCACCTCCCACCGTGCCCGAGCCGGGAGCCATGTTGAAGGCAATCTCGTTGAACTCGAGTAAGGCGTTGCTGCCTGTATCGATGGCCAGACCAGCGCCCGACTGAGCCGTATTGCTGAGGATGTGGTTGTTTCGAATGATCGGGCTGGCCCTCTCCACGTGGATAGCCCCGCCCCGGGAGGTGGCCGAGTTGCCGATGAACGTGTTGTCCACGATGGTCGCCGTGTAGGTAATGCTGTTGTAGACGGCGATGGCTCCGCCATTCTTCGCCGAGTTACCTATGAAAGTGTTGCCGCTGATGAGCGGTGCGGCATCTTCAATGAAGATGGCGCCTCCGCCGTCTCCGTCTGTGAGCACGTTGCCGATGAAGGTGTTGCTGATGATGGTAGGGGTTGCCCCGAAGGCGATCCAGATTCCTCCCGAATGCCATTGTCCGGTCGAGTTCTTGATCACGCAGTTGCTGACTGTTTCCTTCTCATGAGGAAAATCAAAGTGGATTGCACTGTTCGGTGAGTCGCAGATGATGGTAAACCCGTCGAGCACCGCCTCACTCACTTCATGGGGGTAGCCGCGCACAGCCGGCAAGAAGGAACTGATCAGTGTGGTCTTGTCCGCACCGGCGCCCTGTATGCGCACTCCGCCGCGCATCCAGATGGCCTCGTGGTACTCGCCCGGGCCAACGCTCACTGTGTCTCCGGGGCTGGACGCTTCAAGGGCAGCCTCGATGCTGGTATAGGCGCAGCCGCTCGGGCAGACGTAGAGAGTACCGGCTCGAACGCCGGGGGCATGGGTCAGGAGCGTAAGGACCACAAAAAGGGCGATGAACACGGCCATTGCGATTGTGCTGGAGGCTTTTCTCGACATCACGTTTGTTTCCCTTTCATGGGCGATTGGCAGGCCCTTTGCGGGCATCGATCAGATCGTAATGCGTCTGCCACCTTCGCGTCGTTATATCCGCATGACCAAGCTTGCGCAACCTGCTCTCCAGCGTCTGGGGCCGGAAAGAGCGCCCGGGGTAGAAAAACCCGTCCACCCCGACGCGGTTGGTGATCATCAGACACCCACCCGGCCTGAGCACACGTGTCATCTCAGCCAGCGCCTGGTTCGGGTCGGGCAGGAGCTCGAGCGCCTCGATGCAGGTTACGGCAGAAAAGCTTCCATCCGCAAAAGGCAATCTAACGGCCGTGTCCAGGACCCAGGCGACCGTCGACTTGCGCGCTTGCAACCGCGTCTGGGCAACCCTCAGCATCGGCGCAGAGAGATCAAGGCCCACAACTCTGCCGTCAAAATCGAACTGGCGCAGCAGAGAGATTGGCAACCGAGCCGTTCCCGTAGCCACGTCCAGCACCAGGGTGGCCGTATCAAGAACCTTCTTCCCTTCGGTCGCTTGAAGGGCCTTCAGCAGTGGTCTCGCCAGGTGAATTGCATCCTGGTGAGGCATTACCCCTTTGATCTGATCGTACTCTCTGGCACTATGGTTGTAGAGGGCTATGACCACGCGACTGCCAAGGTAGACGCCTTCGCTGACAATGAGTAGCCAGTAGATGATAGCGCCCAGCAGCAGTGCTGTCAAGAGAACGGTGATCCAGGTCATTGGGCTGTTCCGAGCGCCCATGCCGCCAGCAGCATGGCTGCCGCCCAGGGTAGCTGCAGGGAGCGAAAGTAGGCGGCCCGAGATCCAGGCTCTGGCAGCAGGGGTGCCCATAGCACCTGCGCGACGCACAGCAGACCCATGCCCGCGGCCGCCAGGGGTTGACCTATCCACAGGAGACAACAGAGGGCGACGACCTGTGGGGCCGCCTGCCACAGCAGCCCGTGCCCTGATCGGGCGACGGATAGAGCGGACGAGGTGGAGAGTCCGAAGCTTACGGACACGAGAACTGACGCAGGGGCCAAAGCTCCGGACAAGGTGCTTCCGAACAACCACGCCACAGTAAGCGGCAAGGCAACAGCAAGAGAAGCATTGGCCCAGCCAGATCTCCCAGCGCAGGTCGCTACAGCGGCGGCCAGCTGCGCGGAAGTCAGAAGGATCGTCCAGGGACCCAGTTGTGCCGCGACAATCAGCGCTCCTGCGGAACCTGTTGCCAGCTCGATCAGCGGCACTGCGAACTGCGTCTCAACTTGCCGCCAACTGGCCCACGTCGCATTCAAGCGCTTTGTCAGCCTGTGTGCGGCTGAGTCGGGGAGGGAATACGGCAGTTCCGGCAGTTTCGGCGAGGGAGCAAGGTTGCTTTTCTGCGGACCTGCCTGGCGCAGCAAGACGATTGCATGCGCTCCGCGCCACGCGCTGCCTAGCAGCGGCCCCACAAGCAGCAGACCCAGCATGAATCGAAGCATGCTCGTGCCGCTAAGACTCCACTGGCCTGTTGCCAGCGCTCCGCAAGTGTAGAACCAGACGGGAGCCAGCCATGAGAATGGTGAGGCAGGGAAGAGGGCCCGTCCGTAGAGGTAAGTGCTGAATGCCAGTCGGACAGGTGTGAGCAAGAGGTTCGCGCCGGAGCTGCTCCGCTCAGTCATCAAGCTCCAGAATACTCATGAACGCCTCTTGAGGGATCTCCACGTTCCCCAGGCGCTTGAGTCGTCTCTTGCCTTCCTTCTGCTTCTCCAACAGCTTCTTCTTGCGAGTGACGTCTCCGCCGTAGCACTTGGACAACACATCCTTACGCAAGGCCTTGACGTTGGCGCGGGAGATTACTCTCGACCCCACAGCGGCCTGGATAGCGACGTCGAAGAGTTGCCGCGGAATGACACGTTTCAGCTTACTGACCAGGGCCTGGCCGCGCACATAGGACTGCTCCTGGTGGATGATGACCGAAAGGGCATCCACAGGCATGCTGTTGACCAGCACATCCAGCTTGACTAGGTTGCCGGGGCGATACTCCGCCAGCTCATAGTCCAGCGATGCATAGCCGCGCGTGCAAGCCTTGAGACGGTCGTAAAACTCGACGATTATCTCTGAGAGGGGAATGACATAATGCAGCAAGACCCGTCTTTCATCCAGATATTCCATCCGTTCGAACTCGCCACGCCGGCTGGTGGTCAACTCCATCACCGGGCCGATGAACTCAGTGGGAGTGAAGACGCTGATGCGCATCCAGGGCTCACTGATCTCGTCGACCTGATCCGGTGGCGGCAGGTCGGCCGGGTTCCGCACCTCGCTTATTTCGCCGCTTCGGGTTCTCACCTGATAGCCCACGCTCGGGGCTGTCGCGATGAGCTGCAGGCCATACTCGCGCTCCAGCCGCTCCTGCACGATCTCCATGTGCAGGAGCCCAAGGAATCCGCAACGGAAGCCGAAATTGAGCGCCTGAGAAGTCTCAGGGACATAAGATAGAGCTGCGTCGTTCAGATTCAGCTTTTCCAGCGCGTCGCGCAGGGGGCCATAGTCCTCATTCAGGACCGGGTAGAACCCGGCAAAAACCATGGGCTTGGCGGGCTTGTATCCGGGAAGCGGGTCCTGCGCCCGTGCCACAGCCGAAGTAATGGTGTCGCCGACCGAGCACTCGCGTACGGTTTTCAGTCCCGTCGCAACGTAGCCGACGTCGCCGGCACGCAGCTCGTCGATCGGTACCATCTTGGGCCGGAAAACACCGACTTCCAGGGCCTCGAGGTTGGTTCCCCTGGCCATCATATGCAGAGCCTGCTGGGCGCGCAGACGCCCATCCACCACGCGCACATAGGCCACCACGCCTTTGTACGAGTCGTAGTGCGAGTCAAAGATCAGCGCGCGCAGCGGATCTTCTGTGTTTCCGCGAGGAGGTGGGATGCGGGTTACAATTGCCTCGAGGATCTCGTCGGTGCCGATGCCCTCTTTCGCCGAGGCGCGAATGATCTCATCCTTCGGGATGCCGAACAGGCTGTCGATGTCCTGAGCCACCTGATCGGGCTGCGCGGCTGGCAGGTCTATCTTGTTCACCACGGCGATGATGGTAAGGTTGTGGTCAATAGCCATATAGAGGTTGGCCAGGGTTTGCGCCTCAATGCCCTGCGAAGCATCCACAACAAGAATGGCGCCCTCGCAAGCGTTGAGGGCGCGAGAGACTTCATAAGTAAAGTCAACGTGGCCGGGAGTGTCGATGAGGTTGAGCTCATACTCATTGCCATCGCGTGCGTGGTAGGTCATGCGCACAGCTTTGGCTTTTATGGTGATGCCCTTCTCTCGCTCCAGATCCATCTGGTCAAGGACCTGATCCGACATTTCTCGAGGGCTGACCGTGCCAGTGCGCTCGAGCAGCCGGTCACTCAGTGTGCTCTTGCCGTGATCGATGTGGGCGATAATACAAAAGTTGCGGATGTGCTGCGATTCGATCATATCTTGTGCGATGGCTTCTCTGTACGTGCTCGGACCCGCTCGAGCAGCGGCAAGGGTGAAAGAGGGGCCGCCTGGACCCGTGCCACGGCATCGGCTGGAGTCAACGGCTTGTCGTCTAGCCGCAGGTAGAGGTAGTGAGCTATGTCGCGCACCGTCGCCGTGAGAGGGATACTGAGCACGGCACCGAGCACCCCTCCAACTTCGCTGCCGACGATCAACAGCAGTACGGTCGCGGCAGGAGGAATGCGCACGGCACCGCGCGTGATTTGCGGCACCAGCCAATAGTTCTCGATCTGCTGCACGGCAAAGGCAAGGACCACCACCCAGAGCAGCCGGTCAGGAGCCGAGGCAAGGGTGACGAGGATGGCCGGTATGGCGCCCAGGAAAGGCCCGAGAGTAGGTATGACCTCCAGGATCCCGGCGATGGTGCCAAGCAGCAGTGCCAGATCGACGCCCAGAATGGTCAGTCCTATGGTCGTCATGACGCCCACGCTGAGGCAGAGCAGTAGCTGGCCGCGAAGATAGGAGCCCAACAGACTGTCGACCAGCAATACGAGGTGTCGGGCGTCATCCCTGAACTGAATGGGAATGATTCGGTAGAACGCAGCACTGATCTCGGGCCGATCCCGCATCACGTAGAACATCCAGAGTGGTACCACGATCAACCCGACAACAAAACTGAGGGTGGTGAGGATGAGATTGACGCCTTTCAAGACGCCGGACTGAACCTTGTCCGCAAGTGACTGCACTGTGCTTTCGAAACTCCGCTCAATGGCCAGGCGGATGTTCTGGGGCACCAGCTCGTCGTAGCGCATTTGCAGGCGCACCACGAGCTCTGGCGCCACCCGGCGCACGCTTTCGGCCAGACTTGGGAGCCGTCTGAGAAGGATTTGGACCTGATCGGCAACGGGAGGAATGATTGATGCCAGGAAGAAGACAACAAATGCCAGACTGGCCACATACACCACCAGCACTACCAGCGAACGAACGGCGTGGCGCTTCCGGATGGCCGGCCTTATGCGGGCATCAAGCCAGTCGACGGCCGGCAGCATAATGTAGGCCACCACTGTCCCCAAGGCCAGGGGCATCAGCGCCCGGCGCGCTTCGGCGAGGAGGCCTAGGACCAAGAGCACCAGTACCAGAGTCAGCAAGGCTCTGGCGCGTCGCGCGGTCGACCAACCTGTCATCCTGTCTCAAACCTCACTTGGTGGCTGCTGCGGCCGTCCCAACTTGCCCGCCGCGTTTCAGGACGAGCATGACCCACAGCCGGATCAGATCCAGCGCGACCCGGAGCGTGCGCCGGAAGTTGAAAAACTGCGAGCGCCCGTAGGCCCGGTGGTAGTGGTGAACCGGGACTTCTGCGATGATAAAACCGGCATCCTGGATCTTCTTCATCATCTCAGCACAGATGACGCCGCTGTCTGACTCGAGGTGAACCCTGTCGAAGATCTCGCGGCGCATCAAGCGAAAGTCACAGTCCACGTCGCGCAGCTTGAGCCCAAAGGCCAGCTTGACAGTCCAATGGTAGATGCGTCCGATGACCGTTCGGTACCACGGGTCAGAGCGGCTGATCTTGTAGCCGTTGACCATATCGACGCCATCCACCAGCGCGGGGAACAACAGCTTGAGCTCACGTGCGTCGTACTGAGCATCACCATCCGTGTAAAAGACCAGATCCTTGGTGGCACTGGAGAATCCCGTGCGCAGCGCTCCGCCGTAACCCCTATTGTGCTCGTGGTGAATGACACGCACGGACTCGTACACAGACGCCAGCTCATCCAGGATCTGCGGCGTATAGTCAGAGCTGCCGTCGTCGATGACGATTACCTCATAGTCGTCGGCTATCTCGCGCAAAGTCAGCAAAGCTGACAGCACCATGCTAGCGATGGTCCCCCCGTCATTGTAGGCTGGGAAGAACACCGAGATACTCTTGGTCATGCAATCTCCTCGGTAGCTGGGTCTTTTCGCCGCTGGAGGGTGCTCCACTCTCGAATCGCGTTGGCCACCTGCCGCACCTTTGTATCGGTGAGTTCCGGATAAATGGGCAACGACAGAAGATCAGGTGCCAGGCTCTCAGCGACGGGGAAGGATCCTGGACCAAGACCGAGCCAGTGATATGCCTCCTGCCGATGGATAGGAGTCGGGTAGTGAACAGCACACTCGATTCCCTGAGCGGCCAGATGCTTTTGCAGGTCCTCGCGCTGGGGCGTGCGGATGACGTAGAGATGGTAGACATGGCGTCCGCCCGCAGCCTCTTCTGGAAGAACGAGGTCCGTGTCTCCCAAGATGGCAGTGTACAGGGCTGCGATGTGGCGCCGGCGGTCGTTCCAGCGGTCCAGGTAGGGCAGTTTTGCCGAGAGAATCGCTGCCTGGATCTCGTCCAACCGGCTGTTGATGCCAAGTAGCCGGTGATCGTAACGGGTCTTCTGCCCTCCGTTGCGCAGCATCACTAGCTTGTCGGCCAGGTCCTGGTTGTTGGTGGTGACGAGCCCACCATCCCCGTATGCGCCCAGGTTCTTGCTCGGATAGAAACTAAAGCATCCGATGTCGCCGATCGCGCCGACATGCTGGCCCTGGTAGACCGCACCGTGGGCCTGCGCCGCGTCCTCAATCACCCACAGGCCGTGACTCTTGGCAAGCGACAGAATGGGCTCCATGGCCGCGGGTTGCCCAAAGAGATGGACCGGCATGATGGCCCGCGTGCGCGGCGTGATTGCCGCAAGCAGCTTCTGTGGATCGACGTTGTAGGTGCCTGGATCGACATCGACGAAAGCGGGGGTGGCACCTGTGCTTGAGATGGCGAGCGCAGTGAAAGTTGCGCTGTTCGGCGCCGTGATTACCTCGTCGCCTCGCCCTATACCGCATGCCATTAAGGCCAGCTGCAGGGCATCCGTGCCGTTTCCGACTCCCACAGCGAACTGAACGCCACAGAAAGCCGCGAAGGCTCTCTCGAATTCTGCGACGCTCTTGCCGAGTACGAACCAGCCCCGTTCCAGGACGGAGCGTACTGCCTCGTCCACCTCCGCCTGAAGGGTCCGGTACTGTAGCCTGAGATCACCAAATGGGATATTTGCGCTCATCTTCCCTCTATCAGGTGCCGATTATAGCGGATGTTCGCCGGGGCGCCAACCAGCGAGCGGGAGAACCACGTCGAGCACTGGCGGTGCATTGGTCGGATCATCGGCGCTCACGAGCTGGAGGACTTGGCGAATTAGAGCTGAGCAGGTGGTCCACTCACGCCGGGGTCGGCACCAAGCGCTGGGCGTCAGCGAGCGCGGAGTCGATGAGCTCTGCCGGGTAGTCCGCCGTCGTGCCGCGCCTCTGTTCCCAGTGAACCAGGAACTCGACGTTGCCTGCCGGGCCGCGTAGCGGCGAGACAATCAGTCCTCCGGGCCTCAGCCCTGATTCTACTCCCCACGAGAGAATGCTCTCCAGGACAGCTCGGTGCACTGTGGGGTCGCGCACAACTCCTCCCTTGCCCACATACTGGCGTCCCGCCTCAAACTGCGGCTTGATCAAAGCCACCACGTGGCCGTCTGGCTTCAAGAAACGCAGCACAGGGGGCAGGGCCAGCCTGAGCGAAACGAAGGAAACGTCGATCGTGATGAGATCGAGTGGTTCAGGCAACTGATCCAGATAGCGAACGTTCACACGCTCCAGCACAACCACGCGTGGGTCCTGCCGCAGCTTCCAGGCCAGCTGCCCGTAACCGACATCGATGGCGTAGACGCGACCTGCGCCGCGCTGCAGCACGCAGTCGGTGAAACCACCGGTTGAGGCACCCACGTCGGCGACGACCAAGCCCTGGACGTCGAGGCCGAACGCGTCGAGCGCTGCCTCCAGCTTTAGACCGCCACGACTGGAATAGGGGCAGGACTTGGCGACAACAATGCTGGCGGACAGGGGAATTCGCGTGCCTGGCTTGTCCTCCAATCGACCATCGACATTCACCAGGCCGGCGAGTATGATGCGCTTGGCCTGCTCTCTGCTTGCGATCAGGCCGCGCTGGTGCAACAAAACGTCCAATCTCTCTCGGTCCACGAGGGCAAGGATAGAGGCAGTGCAACGATAAGTCAAGTTGACTGGCAGCCGACTATCGGCTATCATCTCGTTTACGATTCCAAGCGGAGGCTACCCAGGGAGATGCTATTGCAGTTGCTGAAGGCGATGCGCCCCAAACAATGGTCCAAGAACGTCTTTGTGCTCGCGGCGCTGGTTTTTGACCTCAAGTTGCTGGTGCCAGAGTTCTTGAGCAAGGCGCTGATGGCCTTCGTGGTGTTCTGCGCGGTCAGCAGCGCAGTCTACCTGATCAATGATCTGGCTGATATCGAGAAGGACCGCCAGCACCCGGTCAAGCGATTTCGCCCCCTTGCCTCAGGACGACTCTCGCCTCGGGTGGCAGTGGGGGCTGCGCTACTCCTCGTCGTTCTTGCCGCGCCTTTTGCTTACCGACTCGACCGTACGTTCGCCGCTGTAGTGGCCGCCTACTTTGTAATCATGATCTTGTACTCGTTCTGGCTCAAGAACATCGTAATTGTCGATGTGATGACCGTGGCCGGGGGCTTTGTGCTGAGGGTGGTGGCAGGCGTGGTTGTAGTAGACACGGCGCGTTTCTCCCCCTGGCTCTATCTTTGCATGATGCTGCTCGCGCTGTTTATCGCTATCAGCAAACGTCGCCACGAGTTGACGCTGCTGGACAAGGGTGCCAACGCCCACCGCAGTATTTTCGAGGAGTACAGCCTCCCCTTGCTGGACGATATGACGCGCATGGTCACTGCCTGCACTGCCATGGCCTATTCGCTCTACACTTTCTCCGCGCCCAACCTGCCCCAGAACCACGCCATGATGCTAACCGTTCCATTTGTGTGGTACGGACTGTTTCGCTATATGTACCTGGTGCACATCAAGCATCAAGGCGGTGAGCCGGAGGAGTTGCTGCTGAAGGACCGGCCCCTCCTGGTGACCGTGATGCTGTGGGCCCTCATGGTAGTGCTGGTGCTGTACCTGTGGTAGCCCGGGCCATGGGTCCGCTGAAAGCCGGAGTACGATGACCAAACCCCTGGTAGCGATTGTCGGCCGGCAGAATGTCGGCAAGTCCACGCTCTTCAACCGGATTGTTGGCGAAAGAGTTGCTATCGTCGAGGACCTGCCCGGCACGACTCGCGACCGCCTCTACGCTAATGCAGAATGGCAGGGCCGTGTCTTTACCCTGGTGGACACAGGCGGTCTTGCGCTTGGGTCCGAGGACAGTATGCTGGCCCGGGTCCGCCTGCAGGCTGAGCAGGCCATCTCGGAGGCGGACGTCATCGTACTGGTAACCGATGTTCTAAGCGGGGTAACGGCTGATGATGCGGATCTGGCCGAGATGCTTCGGCGTACCAGCAAGCCGATTCTGTTGTGCGCTAACAAGGCGGACAGCGAAGCGCGGCGCCTGGATGCCGCCGAGTTCTACTCCCTGGGTCTCGGCGAGGTCTTTGCCGTGTCGGCGGTGCATGGAGTTGGGGTCGCCGATTTGCTCGACGCCATGACAGCGACCTTCCCTTCGGCCGAGGAGGCAGTCGACGATGCAACGATGAAGGTTGCCATCGTCGGTCGGACCAGTGTAGGCAAGTCCTCGCTGCTGAACGCGCTCTTGGGCAAAGAGCGGGCGATCGTGAGCCCCATCGCGGGCACCACTCGCGACGCGATCGACACTTCCGTTCAGTGGCACGGCGAGAAGGTGACCCTGATCGACACGGCAGGGATCAGGAAGCGTGGCAGCATTGCACCTGGCGTTGAGAAGTACAGCGTCCTGCGCGCGCTAAAGGCCATAGACCGCGCCGATGTGGTGCTGCTGCTGATCGATGCCGTGGAGGGCGTACTTGCCCAGGACGCGCATATTGCCGGCTACATTCTCGAGGCGTGCAAGAGCGTTGTGGTGGTGGTCAACAAATGGGACGCGGTGCCCAAGGATAGCACCACGATGGATGCTTACCGCGAGCACATTCGTAGCGAGCTCAAGTTCGCGCCCTACGCTCCGGTACTGTTCATCTCTGCCCTCAAGCGCCAGCGGATAGACGAAGTTCTCGACACGGCGTTGCGCATCAACGAGCAGCGCTTCCAGCGCATCCCGACATCAGAGCTCAATGACCTGGTGCAGGATTCCATTGCCCGCCACAGTCCGCCATCGCGCTGGGGGAAGAAGCTCAAGTTCTTCTACTCCACCCAGCCTACGGTAGATCCCCCGACACTGGTCTTCTTCGTCAACGACATTCGTCTGGTGCACTTCTCCTATCGGCGCTATCTCGAGAACCGCATTCGCGAGCGATGGGGTTTTGAGGGAACGCCGCTGCGGCTTCGTTTCCAGGGCAGGCAAGAGAAGGGGGACTAGGCTCCTTGCGTCAGACTGCTGAGGTAGCCAGCCCGGGGCCGGGCAGCCCTGAAGGTATGCCGTGTCCTGCACGGATGATGGAAGGGATCACTCCTGCCGGGCAGTCCCGTGGCGGCCACTCAACGCTGCTGGCAGGTGTTGTCCGCTATGTGGTGCTGGCGCTCCTGGTGTGGGCGGTCGGTTTGCCTGTCTCGCTCAGTGGGGAGGTTGACGCGCTACCCGGAGGCAGGCTGGAGGAGGTCGGAGGCATACGGCTTGCCTATCTGAGCGGTGAGCCCTATCAGATGGGTCTGCAGCAAGGCGCCCTGCTTCGTGAGCCGATTCGAGACCTCGTTCGCGGCTATGTTTTGGGCCATCTGGTCGCCAATGAGGGGGCAGGACACTTCTGGCTGCTGGCCCAGGCGCGTTTTGTGGCCACTGATTACCCTGAAGCCCTGCGGTCGGAGCTTGAAGGAATCGCTGATGGTGCTGGACTGTCCTACTCTGACGTGCTTCTGCTGAACACCATCCCCGACCTGCTGACCCTCGCCCATCGCCTTCCCTCGGCCGAGCTTGTTCCCGAGTTGTTCTCCCCTGCAGCGCCTCTTCAGAGCTCATCCTCCCTCTGCACTGCCTTTGCTGGCTGGGGTGGTTCTACCGAAGGGGGCAGGCTGCTGGTGGGGCACAGTCTGGAGAGCTCCGAGGGCCGCCGGCTGCGCGATCACCTACTGGTGACCATACGCCAACCCAACAGGGGCAATGCCTCCGTCAGCGTCGGGCTGGTGGGCAGCGTGGGTGTGTGGGCTGGCATGAACGAGGCGTCTATCGCGGTGGCCTTGGCATCGTCTCCTTCGGTCGACGTGGCCGCAAGTGGGCAGCCTCTCCCCTTCCTGCTGCGTCAAGTCCTCGACGACTGTGTGGATATCGAATCGCTGACTATGAAGCTGATGTCCACACCCCGGCTGTACGGGGGGAATATCATCGCAGCGGATGGCAAGGCTCCTCAGGGGATCGCGATAGAACTCTCGGCGCATCGGCAGGCGCTGTTCCCGGCCGGTGTGTTGGCTGAAGACCTGGCGCGGACGAATCACTTTTTGTCCGCTGAGCTCGCCTCAAGCCAGGAAATGGTACTGGGGGCTCGGGATCGACAGGCCAGTGAGTCTCGATTGAGCAGGGTCGAGGATTGGCTCAGCAGGAACCGCGGCTGGATCGGAGTGGACAAGGCGCTGGCGCTCTTGGTCGACATAGGCGTTGGTGCCGCGGAGGCTGAGCGAGGCGGAGGCACGCTGCAGAGCGCCCTCTTTGTGCCCGCCGATGCCGCACTGTGGATTGCGCCGGGCCTCGGAGCCGATACTGGCTCTTTCGTACGGCTAGTCTTCCCCGAGCTCTCTGCCGCGGGCTCAGGTTTGCCCTGACCGAAACCAGAGCCTGAGGACCGGGTATCTGCGGTGCGCCCGGGGTCCTGGGTGCTGCACAACCAGCCTCGATGCAGGGTAACGACGTTATGCAAGCTCGACGGCGGGTTGCGCCCTCAGGCTGGACAGCCGCCGGCTGAGCTCCTTGCGGGCATGGAACAGTCTGGACTTGACCGTGCCAACGGGGCACTCCTGGATAAAGGCGATCTCTTCAAGCGAGAGGTCCTGCAAGTAGTAGAGTACCACAACGGCGCGGTGCTTGCCATCCAGGGCAGCAATGCTGCTGTGCACAGCGGCCTGCATCTCACTGAACTGGGAACTCTCCTCGGGCGACAGGCCGTGAGTGGCAAAAAGACGGTTGCTGACCAGCTCGAGAGGTACAGTCAATCGCGAGAGGTAGTCGCGCCGCAAGCGGCTGTAGCAGAGATTTACCGCTACGCGGTGCAGCCACGGCCCCACCGAGGGATCCCCGTGCAGATCCTGCAGGTGCTTGTGCGCCCGCAAGAAGCAGTCCTGTAGCACTTCCTCTGCGGCCTGGCGGCTACCCAGGATGCCCAGGGCTGTCCGGTAAACGGGCTGCTCGTACTTGCGATACAGGATCTCAAAAGCATCCAGATCACCTTTCTGAGCCTGTGCCAGTATTTCCTGATCACTTGATCGGGTATCCAACTTGCGCCCTTTCCCTGGGAAGCGAGCCCAGCAAGCCTCGGGGTTCTCTGACGCCATCAATCATACTGCACATGTGGATGCCGTGGAAGGAAAATCAAGGGGCAAGTCAGGGACAGCTTTCGAGCATCGCCGGCTGCGCCGAGCGGAGTTGCTTTGACAGGGGTGACAGCCGGCGTATGATGGACTTCTACCTGCGATTCCCAGGAGACGAGAATGAGTGAGATCGGAACCAAGCCGCAAACGGGCGCTGCCGCAACGCGCGGCAGTCGAGAGTCACGCCCCGATAAGGAGCTGACCGTCGAACAGCTGCGCAGGTCCTGCGACCCGAGGCAGCTTGGCTTTGAGACGACCGAAACGGTGGGGCCCCTCGATCAGGTGGTGGGCCAGGATCGGGCCTTGCGAGCGTTGAGCTTCGGCCTTGGCATGAATAGCAAAGGTTTCAACATCTACGCGGCGGGTTGGCCCGGCACGGGGCGCACCACGGCGGTCCTCGCCTACCTGCGGGAGCTGGGCGCTGCGAGACCGGTACCGGACGATTGGTGCTATGTGAACAACTTCCGGGATCCCTACTCGCCCATTGTGGTGGGCCTTGCGCCGGGACAGGGCAGGCTGTTGCGGGCTGCGATGGAGCGGCTCATTAAGCAGCTGAAGCAGCATGTTGCCCTCGCTTTCCAGACCCCTGCGTTTGTGGAGCGTCGCAATGCCATCAGCGGTCTTTTTGAGCAACAGCGAACAACCGTGTTCGGCAGGGCCGATGACATGGCCAGGACCAAAGGTTTCGCCCTGCAGGCAACGGCCACTGGGATGAGTCTGGTGCCGCTTGCTGAAGGAAGGGTCATGCGCGAGGAGGAGTTCCTGGAGCTGCCTGAAGAGCGGCGCAGGATGATCTCCGAGGCGCGCAGCAAGGCCGAGGCCGAGGTGGACTCGATCCTCAAGACGGTGAGCTCTGCCGAGAAGCAGGCGCGGGAGCAACTCGCAGAGCTGGAAGCCGAGACCTCGCTGAGGGCAGTTCGCACGCTGGTGGACGAGGTCAGGAGGGAGTTCGGCACGGTCAAGAGCCTGGGAGTGTACTTTGACGACGTACAGGATGCTGTGCTGAGGAACATGGGCTACTTTCGCCCGCCGACCGAGGATAGCAACGTGCCAGACTCCGGCACGGATGAAGGGGGTGGCGAGACGCCCGGTACGGCTTTGACCTTCTGGCGCCAGTTCGTCGTCAATCTGCTGGTGGACAACACAGACACAAGGGGCGCCCCCGTTGCCCAAGAGCTCAACATGAGCTTCGACCACCTGTTCGGGCGCATCGAGCGCGAAGCCGAGTTCGGGTCGCTGGTCACGGACTTTACGATGCTCCGAGGAGGCGCCGTGCACAGGGCGAATGGCGGGTACCTTGTGCTGCCTGTGGAAAGGTTGCTCGCGAACCCCCTGTCCTGGGATGCCTTGAAGCGAGCGCTTCGCAGCGGCAATCTGGCCATTGAGGACTCGGCCGAACGAGTCGGGGCTGTGCCGGTAAGGAGCGTGCGTCCTGAACCCATTCCGGTGAGGGTCAAGGTGATCCTCATCGGGACTCCAGATGCGTACCAGTACCTCACTCGCATGGATCCCGACTTTTCCGAGCTCTTCAAGGTGAAGGCCGACTTTGATGTGGAGATGGAGCGGAACGAGTCGAGCAGTCGTGCCTATGCCGGCTTTGCCAGCGGGCTGGTAGGCAAAGAGGGCCTGCGCCACCTGCAAGGCGCGGCAGTCGCGCGTCTGATAGAATACGGCTCAGTCCTGGCCGGGGACCAGGGCAGGTTGTCCACTCACTTTGCCCAGCTAGCCGATGTCGTTCGCGAAGCGAATCAGTACGCGCTAGAGCTGGACTCGCATCTCATCACGGCAGAGAACATCGACCGCGCGCTGGCGGAACGACTGAGAAGGTCAAACCTCGATCAGGAGTGCCTGTTTGAGGAGATACTTACAGGTGCGCTAATGATCGACACGGATGGCGCTGCGGTCGGTCAGGTGAACGGCCTAACAGTCATGGGAGCAGGGGATGAGGCCTTCGGGTTCCCGGTGCGCATTACGGCAGCGGTGGGCCAGGGGCGCAGCGGGGTGCTGGCCATAGACCGCGAAGCGGATCTTGATGGTCCGGTCCACACCAAAGGAGTGCTCATTCTGGTTGGATACATGACGCAAAAGTACGCCCACGACAAGCAGTTGAACCTGTCGGCGAACCTGACTTTCGAACAGACTTACGCCGAGGTGGAGGGTGACAGTGCCTCAGCGGCGGAACTCTATGCACTACTTTCGTCGCTTGCCGGAGCACCGGTGCAGCAAGGTCTTGCTGTCACAGGCTCGGTGAATCAGTGGGGTCAGGTGCAGGCCGTTGGCGGAGTGAACCTCAAGATCGAGGGGTTCTTCGATCTCTGCAGGGCACGAGGATTGACCGGCAAACAGGGAGTCCTCATCCCGCGGGCCAATGTCCGCAACCTTATGCTCAAAGAGGAGTTGGTTCGCGCGGTTGGCGAGGGACAGTTCCATGTTTACCCTGTCGACAATGTGGATCAGGGAATCGAGATCCTCACGGGGCTGAACGCCGGTGTGCGCAGGGCGGGCAAGTACGTAGAGGGGACAATCCACGCCAAAGTTGACTCTCGGCTGCGCCAGCTATGCAAGGAGCCACCGCCCGGCGCCGACCAGGCCAAGAAGGAGCGGCGAAGACAGCGCGTAAGACGAAGCTGATCGGGAATCGGGAAACGGGCACAAAGACGAACGGTCCGCATCGCCGCAAGCTGACTGGCTGGTCGCTAGGGTGATCATTGCGAGTTTGACAATCCGGTCAAGTCCACTATAATGTTCGTTAGTGAAGCCGCGCCCCCGGGGCGCGCCTTTTTGTTATAGTGTGAGGGCGCGCTGACTCGTGATGGGATGTCACGAAGTACCCTGACGGAGACCGCGGCAGCATCAGGAGGACGGAGCCCCATGACAGAGACAACATACTTGACAGCAGAGGGAAGACGAAAGTTGCAGGAGGAGCTGGAGCACCTGCGCACCGTGCGTCGTCCGGCTGTGGCGCGACAGATCCATGAGGCAAAAGAGGGCGGCGACATCACAGAGAACGCCGGCTATGATGAGGCCAAGAATGAGCAGGCATTTGTCGAAGGGCGGATCATGACCCTCGAAGCACTGCTCAACCAGGTTCAGATCATCACAGAGGGACACAGGAGTGAGGTTGTGGCGCTCGGAAGCAAGGTAAAAGTGGCAGAAGAGGGCGGGCAGCCGGAGGTCTTTAACATCGTGGGGAAGGCAGAGGCCGATCCGGGCAAAGGGCGCATCTCCAATGAGTCGCCTCTGGGACGCGGGTTGATGGGACGTCGCAAGGGAGATCGTGTGACCGTGCAGACCCCGGACGGCCCGGTGGTATTCCAGGTACTCCAGGTCGGATGAGTGAGGTGAGTTCCCGTGCCAGAAACGATCTTGGCTGAACCAGAACACAGCGCTGGTGACGAGCGAGAGCAGCGCATCGAGAAGTTGAAGGCCCTGCGCGCGGCTGGCATTGATCCGTATCCGGCCCGTTTCGGGGTCAGGCAGACCGTCGAGGAATCCCTGCAGGCCTTTGCCGCGGTCGAATCGGCGGCGGGCAATGGTTCCACAGAGGGCCAGGTCAGCGCACCGAATGTGCGCACGGCTGGCCGCCTGATGTCGCTTCGGGTGATGGGCAAGGCCAGCTTCGCCCACCTTGCCGACTCAACTGGCAGGGTTCAGCTTTACTTGCGTCAGGACGAGGTCGGGCAGGAGAGCTATGACCGCTTCCTCAAGCTGATCGACATCGGCGATATCGTGGGCGTCGAGGGCAGTATGTTCCGCACTCGTACCGGGGAAGTCACCGTTCGGGTGAGCGAGATGACCCTGCTTACAAAGGCCCTGCGCCCCCTGCCAGAAAAGTGGCACGGGCTGACGGACGTGGAGGCGCGGTATCGACAGCGCTACCTGGACCTTCTGACCAACGAACGGGCACGCAACACGTTTGTCCTGCGCACGCGCGTTATTTCGGCCGTCCGCCGCTTCCTTGATGAGAGGGGCTTTCTTGAAGTTGAGACCCCTGTCCTGCAGCCCATCTACGGTGGTGCCGCCGCCAGACCGTTCGTGACTTTCCATAACGAGATGAACGCAAACCTCTACCTGCGCATCTCGGATGAGTTGTATCTGAAGCGTCTTGTCATCGGCGGACTGGACCGGGTGTACGAGATAGGCCACGACTTTCGGAACGAAGGGGTTTCGACGAGGCATCACCCGGAGTTCACCATGCTCGAGGTTTACCAGGCGTACGCCGACTACCATGACATGATGCGCCTTACTGAGGAGATGTACTTCTCTGTTGCCCAGCAGGTTCTTGGAACAGCTCACGTTACCTTTTCCGGTCAGGAGATTGACCTGACGCCGCCGTGGCGGCGAGTGACGATGCGCGATGCCATTCTGGAGGCGACCGGGATCGATATTCTGCTCGCCAACGACCTGCCATCGCTTCTCGACGCCATCCGCCAGCACGGGCTGGAACTGGAGGTCAAGCACAACTGGGGCAAGCAGGTTGAGGAGTTGTTTGATGCCACAGTGCAGTCGGATCTCGTCCAGCCGACGTTCGTGCTCAACCATCCTGTCGAGATCTCGCCGCTGGCCAAGCGCCACGCTGATCAACCCAGTCTGGTGGAGCGTTTCGAGTTCTTTATCGCTGGACAGGAGTCGGGAAACGCTTTTAGCGAGCTGAATGACCCCATTGACCAGCGTTCTCGGTTCGAGAATCAAGGCCAGCACAGGAGCGATGGCGATGAGGAAGCGCATCCGATGGATGAGGATTGGATCCGCGCGCTAGAACACGGCATGCCACCTACGGGAGGCCTGGGCGTGGGAATTGACCGCATGATGATGGTGCTGACCGATACCCCCTCTATCCGTGAGGTTATCCTCTTCCCGGCACTCAGGAGTAAAGTTGCCGAGTAGATGCCAGTGAACAGGGGCGAAACGCGTCAAGGATCCGTTGGAGTAGCTCGCTCCAGAGCTGTCATTCTGGGCCTCTGGGTGGTGGTGCTCATTGCCGGTTGCAGCGTCGTGGATTCACTGCTGCCCGGCATGTTCACTCACCCTACGGCCACACCGACCATCACCCCTACGCGGACCGCTACCCTCACCTGCACACCCACGACGACTGCCACCGCCACCCTCACGCCCGTGCCGACCGTGGAGGCATTGCGACTGCTGGTTCAATTCGATCCCTCCCCTGTGCGACAGGGTGGCACAGTGCTGATCAATCTCTCCGCGAGTCGCCCTATCACGGTGACCGGGGTTCTGGGTGAGAGGCCACTATTCTTCGCCTCGCGTGATCAGGATGAGATCACGAGCGACGAGGCTTTTGCCGGTGCTGCTGTCTGGGCTGTGGCAGGGGTGGCTGTGACAGAGTCAACCGGTGCCCTGCCGTTGCAGCTTGCAGTCAGGGATGACCTGGGTCGCGAGGCCACCACATCGCTGAGCGTAACGGTTGTTGCTGCGGACTTTGGGTCTGAGGTGATCAGTATCCCGGCGGATCGGCAGGACCTGCTGGATCCGCAGGTGACGCAGAAGGAATCAGCACTGTTGTCGTCCGTGTATGAGCGGGTCACGGAGCAGCAGATCTGGCAAGGGCCCTTTGTGTGGCCGCATGTGGGGAACGTGACCTCGGGGTTTGGCCTGCAACGCACGTACAATGATGGCCGCCGTAACGGCTATCATGGCGGCGTGGACATCTCCGGCCAGGTCGGAGCGCCGGTCGCTGCCTCCGCGGCAGGGCGCGTGGTCATGGCCACAGCACTGGCGGTGCGCGGCAATACAATAGTGCTGGATCACGGGATCGGTGTCTACTCCGGCTACTGCCACCTTGCGACGATCGAAGTGGTGGAGGGCCAGATGGTAGACTCTGGAGCGATCATCGGCCGGCTGGGCAACACTGGGCTGTCAACTGGCGCCCATCTACACTGGGAGATGGTCGTGGGCGGTGTTCTGGTAGATCCCAGGGAGTGGACGGAGCGGGAGATACCTGGCATGGGAGTTGAGCAGTAGGATGTAGGCAAGGAGGGACATGCGCGAGCACGAGTTTCCGTACAAGGCTCTTCCGCTTAACCTGGGACACCGTGGTGCACCAAAGGTCGCTCCAGAAAACACACTCGCGTCTTTTGAGCTAGCGCGTTCAGTGGGCGCCGATGGGGTAGAGCTCGATGTGCAGCTCAGTGCTGACGGGGGACTGGTTGTCATGCACGACTCGCGAGTCGAGCGGACCACAAATGGTCAGGGTGCCCTGAAGGCCCTCACTATGGCACAGATTAAGGAGCTTGATGCGGGAGTGGCGTTCGCTCCCAAGTACACGGGGGAGCGTGTCCCGTCGCTGAGTGAGGTGCTGGACTGGGCGGGGCAGACGATGCTGCTGAACATAGAGCTCAAGAGCATGTCGATGAGGGGCGACGGCCTGGAGGCCAAAGTCATCGCCCTCGTGCGGCAGTGCGGCCTGCAGGGCCGGGTCATCCTTTCCTCGTTCAACCCGTGGTCATTGGTGCGTGCCAGGCAGACCGCTCCGGAGATCAGCAGGGGGCTGCTATACTCGCCGGGCCTGCCCCTGCCACTGAGGCGAGCCTGGCTAAGGCCCATGGCGGGCCCGAATGCCTTGCACCCACACTGGACCATGGTCAACGACCCTTACCTTAACTGGGCACGCAAGAAGGGCTACCGGGTCAACGTGTGGACAGCGGATGAGCCACACGACCTGCAACACCTGATTGACCTGCGCGTCGATACCATCATCACCAACCGGCCCGACAGGCTGGCAGCGCTGTTGATGCGGCCATGACCGCCGGTCGTTGTGATTGGCCTGCGTCAGCGGTGGTCTAGTTCTGGTTCTCCAGGATCACCACCGGCACCTTGCTGAGCTTGCGAAAAGACTCGGCATCATCGCGCGTTCCGATCAGATCACCCCAGTGCATCGGTACGGCCACACCTGGCTGGATCAGATCCGCTGCCCGCGCCGCCTCGCCTGCATCCATCGTGTACTTGCCACCCACCGGCAAGAGTGCGACGTCGGCCTTGATGTCTGACATCTCGGGGATCAGATCCGTGTCGCCAGCGTGATAGATGCGCCTGCCTCCGGCGGTGACTATGAAACCCACGTTGCCTGCTGGCCGGGGATGGAACTGCTTGGATGGATTGTATGCCAGCACTGCTTCGACGATGATTCCTCCCACGGAGAGGGTGTCGCCGGGCTTGACGACCCGTACGTCGCCCTTGAGTTGAGCAGCAACCTGCTTGATGGTCACAATGGCAGTGCCGGGCTTGCGCAGCTTCTCCACGTCAGTGGGGGAGAAGTGATCGTGGTGTTCGTGGGTGATCAGAATCACGTCCGCCGGCTCGGTCCGGTGCAGGTTGCGCGGGTCGATGTAGACTACGCCCTCTGCGCTGGTGATTCTAAAGCTGTCGTGACCCAGCCAGGTGATGCCCTCCAGCAGCTTCTCCATGATAACCACCTCCCTTGAGCTTATCGGCCCATTATAGCTGCTTCTGCGACGTGGGGAAACGCGTGCCGACGCAGGATCTGTTTGCCCGCCCCTGCCCCTGTGGTATAATCGCTCCGTCGCGCAGAGAGGTCTCCCATGCGATCAACGCAGGGACTCCCAAAGGAGGGGATATGGACTTGGGCTTGACCGAAGAGCACCAGATGGTGCGCAAGATGGTGCGCGAGTTTGCCGAGAAAGAGATCGCTCCCAAAATCAAGGAGCTTGATCGCAAGCATGAATACGACCGTGCGATTCTCAGCAAGCTTGGGCAGCAGGGCATTCTGGGCATTTGCATTCCGGTCCGCTACGGTGGCGCGGGTATGGACTATATATCGCTTGCCATCGCCTGTGAGGAGCTGGAACGAATCGACACGTCGGCGCGAGTGGCCATGTCGGTGCATGTCGGGCTGAACAGCCTGTCTCTGCTGCAGTGGGCGACTGAAGAACAAAGACTCAAGTACCTGGTCCCCCAGGCCTCAGGCCAGAAGATCGCGACCTACGGCCTCACGGAGCCCAACGCCGGCTCAGACGTGGCTGGCATCCAGACCACAGCTCGCAAAGAGGGCGACCACTGGATCCTCAATGGCGAAAAGATGTGGATTTCGCTGGCGGACGTGGCTGACAACTTTCTGCTGATCGCCTGGTCGGACATGGAGAAGAAGCGCAAGCGCGATCACAGTGGTATGTCTGCTTTCATCGTCGAGCGCGGCTTTTCCGGGATCACTACGGGCAGCATCCATGGCAAGCTCGGGGTGCGCGCCGGAAACACCGGGAGCATTACCCTCACAGAGTGCATCGTGCCTGAAGCTAACCTGCTGGGGCAGGAGGGGGAAGGTTTCAAGATTGCCATGTCTGCCCTGGACGGCGGTCGCTACACAGTGGCTGCCGGGGCAGTTGGACTGATTCAGGCGTCTCTGGATGCATCGGTACGTTATGCAAATGATCGGCAGAGCTTTGGTGTGGCCATTGGCAAGCACCAGTTGGTGCAGCAGATGATCGCCAAAATGGTTGCGCGGCTGGACGCAGGCCGGCTACTGGTCTACCAGGCAGGCTGGCTCAAGAACGAGGGCAGGCGCAATACCCGCGAAACAGGGCTGGCCAAATGGGTCAACTGCGATGCGGCGTTCGAATCGGCGAATGATGCAGTAGAAATTCATGGCGCCTACGGGTACTCGGACGAGTACGACGTTGAACGTTACCTGAGGAACTCGCGCGGGGCGGTCATTTATGAGGGCAGCCGGGAGATACACCAGTTGATGCAGGCCTCCTATGCGCTTGGATATCGCCAGGACAAACCCCTGCGCTGCGAGCTGCCCAAGTACGATCCCGTGGAGTGGCAGAAGGAATCCTGATTCGGGTATAATCCGTCTCAGTTCACGCCGCAAGGTTCGATGCACTCGCCACCAACAGACAAGGAGGTCTATCCGTTGAACATCATCGTCTGCATCAAACAGGTGCCGGACACCACGGAAGTCAAGATCAACCCCGAAACCGGTACCCTCATTCGCGAAGGCGTGCCCTCGATTGTCAACCCCTTTGATATGTACGCCATTGAGGAAGGCCTTCGCCTGAAGGAGCAGTTCGGCGGAAAGGTCACTGTGGTGTCGATGGGGCCTCCCCAGGCCAAGGAGGCGCTCAAAGAAGCTGTGGCCATGGGTGCCGATGAAGCCGTTCTGCTGTCAGATCGGGCCTTCGCCGGTTCAGACACCTGGGCTACAGCATATACCCTCTCGCAGGCAATCAGGAAGCTGGGTCAGTTTGACGTAATCCTGTGCGGAAAACAGGCCATAGACGGGGATACGGGACAGGTAGGGCCCGGCATTGCGCGGCAGCTTGGCATCACGCAGTTGACCTATGTGTTCAAGATCCTCAAACTCGATCCTCAGTCGCGTGCCCTTGTCGTAGAGCGCCTCCTGGAGGAAGGGCGTGAAGTGGTGGAGGCTCAGCTTCCGGCGCTGCTCACCGTGGTCAAGGATATCAATCAGCCGCGCTATCCGACGTTCCTCGGCATTCGCCGAGCCACCAAACTGGACATTCCGGTGTGGGGCGCGGCTGACCTGCCCGAGACGGATGCGGGCAAGCTTGGCCTGAAGGGTAGCCCCACGCAGGTGGTCAAGGTGTTCAGCCCGCCCAAGCGAGAAGGAACGGTAGTGTTGATCCAGGCAGAAACGGTCGACGAGGCTGCGGCTGCCCTGGCAGACAGGCTCCTGGCCGAGAAGGTCATCTAGGGGAGGGATGCATGGCACTCTTGGAGATCAACCGCGAGGAATGTATCGGCTGTGGTGCCTGTGTGGACGTGTGCCCGTTCGGAGCACTCAAGCTGATCGACGACATTGCCACGGTCAATGACCAGTGTACTGCTTGTGGTGCTTGCCTGGACGTCTGCCCGGTCGAGGCGCTCAAGCTGCCGGAGCGTCCTCAGGCGAAGGAAGAAGGACTGGAAGCCTATCAGGGCGTGTGGACCTGGGTAGAGCAGTTTCAGGGTCAGGCATCCAGTATTTCCTGGGAGATGCTGGGCCAGGGGCGCAAGCTCGCTGATCAGCGCAAGACGACGCTCACCGCCTGCCTGCTAGGGCATCAGGTCGAGCCCATCGCCAAGGAAGCGATCTTCTACGGGGCCGACCGGGTCTTCTGGGTCGACGACCCGACGTTGGCCGTATACCGCACCCAGCCCTATGCGAACGCCCTGGTCAGTCTCGTGCGCCAGTACAAGCCGGAGATCTTTCTACTGGGCGCCAGCTCACGTGGGCGCGACCTGGCCGGGTCAGTTGCCACGGAGCTGTACACAGGCCTGACTGCCGATTGCACGGGGCTCGAGATCGACCAACAATCCAATCTCCTGCGACAGACACGCCCGGCCTTTGGCGGCAACATTATGGCGACCATCATCTGTCCGAATTATCGCCCGCAAATGTCGACCGTGCGTCATCGCGTTTTCGAAATGCCGACCGCGGACAAGAGCCGCCAGGGGCAGATTGTTGCTGTCTCTGCCAGCATGAACGAGGGGCAGATTGCCAGCAAGGTGCTCGAGTTCATTACGGAACAGGGCGAGGTCAACCTGGCAGACGCCAAGATCATTGTGTCCGGCGGTCGCGGAGTCGGGGGGCAAGACGGTTTTGGCCCCATTCGCGAGTTGGCGGACGTGCTCGGTGGGGCAGTGGGTTCATCGCGAGCGGCGGTCGACGCCGGGTGGATCCCCTATGCACATCAGGTGGGGCAGACAGGTCGCACTGTTCGGCCGGATCTTTACATCGCCTGCGGCATTTCAGGCGCCGTTCAGCACCTGGCCGGTATGGGCACGGCCAAGGTGATCGTGGCCATTAACAAGGATCCCGAGGCTCCCATTTTCACCATGGCCAACTATGGCATAGTGGGCGACCTTTTCCAGATTGTGCCGGCGTTGACTGCCCAGTTCCGAAAGAAGCTGCACAAATAGGAATGGCTTGACCGACCCCGGGTCTCGCGGACACGAGGCAGTACTGGCGCTCCGTCCCAACGAAGCGGGGGACAAACTCGGCAAGGAGGCTGGATGATGATCAAGGCGGACCTGTGGCACGATCTTCCTACGGGGGAGCACGCGCCCGATACGGTCTACGAGGTTGTTGAAATCCCTCGCGGGCACCGCAACAAGTACGAATACAACAAGAAGCTGGGAGTGATTCATCTCAGCCGCGTACTGTTCAGCCCCATGCACTACCCGGGTGACTATGGCTTTATCCCTCGTACGTGCGCGGACGACGGAGACCCACTGGACATCCTGACAATGGTGACCGAGCCAACCTTCCCCGGTTGCGTGATAGAGGTCCGGCCCATCGGGGTGTTCCACATGTTGGACAACAAAGAAGGCGATGAGAAGATCCTGGCCGTGCCGTCCAGCGACCCTCTCTTTGGCCAGTACGACTCGATCACGGACGTGCCCAAACACTTCCTGGCCGAGGTCAGCCACTTTTTCGAGACGTACAAGCAACTGGAGGGCATCCACGTGCAGGCGCTGGACTGGGAGGATGCGGAAGCGGCCCGCGCGGTGATCATGCAGGCTTGCGAGAACTACAGGCGACTGTACCCCC
This sequence comes from Anaerolineales bacterium UBA2200, assembly GCA_002327925.1. Classification (GTDB taxonomy): domain Bacteria; phylum Chloroflexota; class Anaerolineae; order UBA2200; family UBA2200; genus UBA2200. The sequence continues at coordinate 45,966 of DCVA01000024.1, read as the reverse complement.
AGACGGAGATATCCCGCACGTAGCGTGCGGGATATCTCCGGTACTTACAGGAGCGGCGGGCTCTAAGGACGCTTCAGCATCATGGGCAGAAACGCCAGATGCTGACTGAGCGCTCGAATCTGGGCAGCCTCAACCACACCCAGAACTGACATGCCGTGGTAGGCGACGTCTGTTGTTCGCCAGTCGCTAAAGCTGAAGCGCACCCAGGCCGTCTCGGCTTTGAGCACCTTTACTCGCAGACGCGCGACGATGAACTCCCCACTGGGTGGGGTAGCACCAAGGGAGCTGGCCAGATAGTCCACCCAGCCGTACACAGCGTCAACGCGATTCGCGAAAACCCTCGGCAGGGCATCGCCTGACTCGATTGTCTTGGTCGCCACTCCAGCCGCGTCCACCACCTGCAACAGTGTTGGATCATAGTCCAAGTATAGTTCGACCACATCCGCCGGTTGCTGGCCAGACTCAGCTCTGATTTCGAGGGCTAGAGTCTGTCCCACGTCCGCCTGAGGGCTGGCTGGCAGAACGCGCAGGGACACAGTGCCCGCGCAGAGCGACTGAGTGCCCAAGAGCAACTCCGCTGCTCCTCCGATTGCCCCCCACCGTGGTGTAGATGCCGGACCAGAGGCGATCCCTGCGCTCTGTCCCGTTGCGAGGCGGTCTGGAACTGCCGCAGTCACGAGGATGTCCCCCCGCTTTCCCAGGTTGGCCTGCAGCAGCTCTACATCGGCGTCACTGACGGTGTTGTCCTCATTGAGATCGGCGCGAGGGTCAAACTCGGCCTGGTCCTGTGAACTGCCAAACGCAGCCGTCAGCAACGAGACGTCGCGACTGTCCACCTTATTGTCGTTGACCGCATCGCCCTCTAGCAAGGTTCCCATGTCCTTTGCGTTGGCTCCGCTGCCCAGGACCGTGGATAGCACATTGCGCAGGCTGTGGAGGCTCTTGAGCCGCACCCCGTAGCTGCCGGGTTCAAGCACCCCCGCGAGGTAGAACTCGCCATCTGTGTTGGTCGAGATGCCGAACATATACGCAGAGCCCCTCTCTCCACGCCGGCTGAGGGTCAGTAGCAAGGGGACGCTCCAGGAAGCGTCCGGTGGTGTCGGCCTGCCCTGCAAGTCCAGCTGGCCGCTCAACGCTGCGCATGGCTGCACCTCAACTGTACCGTTGCGGAGTCCGCTCAGTACTGACACGCTGCCCAGGCGGACGTCGCTCTGACGCGGTGCCTCCGTTGCCCAGGAGAGGGCGTTACTGAGGGTAGCGGTCAGGGCTCTGAACCGGACCGTGGCTACGGTCAGGCGGCCGCTAACCGGGTTGCCGCTGGCGCTGAAGCCGATGCGGCCAGTGCCATTGTCGACGCTGTTGAGTGTCACAGCAGACAGCGCCGTGCCGGCGATGATCTGCGAGACAGGGTTGCCGGCTTCGTCGACTACCTGCAGCTGTGCAGGGTCAAAGTCCACGTAGGCACTCACCGCGCTGGCACTCTGCAGGCCAATCACGGCCTCCAAGTCCACCAGGAAAGACTGTCCCGCCAGGACGTGATTGGTGCCCGGAGAAATCTGGAGGATCACCTCTTCCGACTGGGGAGCCAGGACGATGGCGTAGTCGACGAGTGTCAGGATTTCGCCGCCGAGATACGTGCTGGCCCGGGAGGACTCCAGAGATGAGGCAGAGTTCAGTCCGAGGAAGTTCTCGATGTCTCCTACGGTGCGGGCGTATGCCTGTGGTCCCCATCCGGCTGTCGCGCGCACAATGCCGTACAGGTCGCCCGAGACGTAGGCCGCATCGTTGTGGACGATATCCGGAGCCGAGCCACTGTGACCATGAGTGACGGCGGGAAGCACACGGCCTTCCCACCCTGCCTCCGCGGCGTTGCGAAACGGATCGCTGAGGGCAATCCATTCGTCGTACGGAGCCACCCCGGACACTGTGACGTAGTGCCCTCCCAACCTGCGCCAGCCGGCGGGCTGGAGTTCCCAGAAGCCGAGCAGGAGAAGCACCGGCCGGTCCTGTCTGGATTCTTCGCTTACCCAGTCAAATGATGGTGAGCGATGCCAGGTGATGGAGTAGTCCCTAGCCAGGCCCTTGACGCTCAGGTACGTGTTGAGACCGCTCAGCAGGTCGCCCAGGTCCGTGCCAGGGTGACTGGCATCAGTCTTGAGGCGTGTAGCCAGATCATCAATCAGCGGTGCTACATTCTGCGCGGCATGGTCGTCCCAGCTGCCGTAACTCTCCACCAGGCGGCAGTGATCGGAGACATCCGGCGGGGGAATTGGGTCCGGCTCCTGCTGTGAGTCGAGCCACCATAGGCCATCGGCTAAGGCCAGCGGCCCGTCGTGGGACCACTGTTGTGTTCCTGGCGCCAGCCAGTTGCTCTGAAGCTGGCCCAGGTCAGGCAGGCCATTGGGGGCATAGTCTGCGTGGTCGCCAGGCAACCAGTGAATCTCGACAGGCAGCGCCGGGGAAGATGGCCCGATCGACTCTACGCACAGGGATACGTCGTCTACGTAGGCCCAGGTGTTGCCCGCCTGACCATCGTTGTGGAGATAGAAGCCAACGCCTACAGGCTGACCGACAAAGTCACGGATGTCATAGCTAGCCTGCGTCCAGCCGGTCGTGCTGACCGTGCGTGACAGGATCTGACGGGCCTGCTGGCCCAGCGGGTCGACCACGTAGGCGGCAAACCAGTCGCGACTGACATCGCCATCACTGGAATACACACGGTACCAGAAGGTCAGGGTGGTCCCTGTGGCATCGGCAGGCAGGAAGAAGAACTGGCGGACCCACGAGTTGCCGACTGCGCTGCCGGCTGTGGCGCCGAGCATGGCACTGGTCGCGCCACCGTGGGCCTCCGTCATGGAAGTGCGTGGGGCGGCCGCCGATCCGGTGGTCCCCGGCAACCAGAAGGACAGGCCAGATTCGAAGCTGCGGTTGCGAAGCAGTTCCTGGCAGCCGGGTGTGGCAGTCGAGGTTGGCGTCACAGTGGGCCAGCGGGTAGGAGTCCTGGTAAGCGTGTGTGTGGGCGTCTCTGTGGGAGGAAAAGTGGCGGTCGGTACTGCGGTCTCGGTAGGAATAGCAGTCTCAGTGGGTGGAGGTGGCGGAGTACCAGTGCTTGTGGCGGTCCTGGTGGGCTGCACCTGTGGCGTGATCTGGCGTGTGGGCGTGCGTGTACCCGTAGGTACAGGAGCAGCCAAGACACCGAATTGGGCGAGTTTGGAATCGGAGTATGCCCCGTATGCGACTGATCCAACGAAGGAGTAGGATCCAGGCGGCAAATCGTCGGGAATGGTTGCCCCCCAGCGGGCAACACGCTCTCCAGGGCGCATGTTGTAGGACCAGCCATCAAAGGACAAGGCATCAATGCCCTGCTGGAGGACACCCAAGGTTTCCCAAGACCAGAGAGTCAGAAGGGTGCCGCCGGTATGGTTCGTGGCGACGATGAAGAAGACAACCTCCTCGCCGGGGGCGAACTGACTGCGCACACTGCCGGAGCTGTCCCGTATGACCACCCGGTCCACGGTCAGAGGCGAAGCGGGTGCGAGGGTGGCGGTCGGCGTAGCGGTCGGGGTATCCGTTGCTGTGGGTGACGGAACCCTGGTCATGGTTGAGGTCGCCGGGCCGGTAGAGGTCCGCGTGGTGCTTGGTTGCAAGGTGGGTTGCTGAGGTCCGGTCACCGTGGGAGTTGGAATAGATGTGCGGGTTGGCGTCCAGCTGTGAGTTGCGGTCGGAGTGACCGTGGGCGTGCGGGTGAGTGTGCGAGTTGGGGTACGGCTGGGGGCCACGGTCCATGTTGGGCTCGTCGTTGGCGCGGGAGTGACCGAGACGACCTCAAACGTCACCCTGCGGAAATCCATCACACCACCGCACACAACGGTGCCGAGAACTGTGTATGTACCGGCGGCCATATCCGCCGGAATAGCCTTGCTTGCGTAGAGCCTCAACTGCTCCTGGGCTTCCAACTGCACTGGCTGGTTTTCACAGGTGAGGGACGTGATCCTCTGGTGCAGTTCGTTGTACACAGAGAACGACCAGACTGTATCCAGCGTATCGCCTGTGTGATTCGTGGCCTCAGCGGCCAACCCGAGAGTCTGTCCCGGGCAGAATGTGGTCTGAGGATTGTCGCGTCCATCGTGTACCCAGACACGATCCAGGGTGAGGATCTGCGATGGCGTAGCGCTCGCCATCGGAGTCGGCGACTGGGTGGCTGTGCCGGTGGCCGTGGCCGTAGGTATGGCAGTGCGGGTAGCTGTGCGGGTGCGCGTGGGCGTCGGCGAACGGTATTCGGTGGGTTTGGGAGTGAGCGTACTCGTTTGCGTCTCCGTGGGCACGAGTGTCTTGGTAGGTTTCAGTGTGCCGGTGGGTGTGCGAGTGGCCGTTGGCGAAGGGGTGGGTGCCGCGCACCCCACCGTCGTGTGTGCCAGGCCGACAGCCACGAGGTGGGAGTTCCAAAACACGGTGATTGGATTGCTGATCTGAGTGCCATCCGGTACGTCGGAGTTGACGCGGACGGTCAAATGATTCACATAAGTGCCGCTCTGGGAGAACCACCAAGTGACCTCGTCTCCGGCAGGGGAGCCATCGCTGTTGACGTAGGTCGTACCGGCCGGGATTTTGCCTTTCAGCTCGATGAAGCTGAACTCGGGGCAGACAACGTCCAACGTGATAACGTAGTGGAGCTCAGCGTTCGTGCAAGCCGGATCAGGTTCATCCATGGCGCTGAGCGAGATCGAGAGCGTATCGGTGCTGGTCGCAGACAGGTCGTACTCACTATGCGCACCGGTGTCAGTGGCATAGTTCGGGTGCACGCGCAAATAGTAGGGGCCTGTTTCCTCACAAGTCCACTCAATACGTGATCCAAGACCCGGCCCACCGTCATTGTCGTTATCGATGAGGGCATCGCAATCGGACATGTACAGATCCAGGACCGTATTCGAGCGCGACCCGAGGTTGTTGGTTTCAAAGACGTAGTGGTCGCCAATGTTGGCGTTGACTCTCACCCAGTCCTCGTCGTTGGGGACGTGAAAGTTGTGGTGCTGTGCGCCCTGGTTCACGGCGATGGTACTGGCCCAGCCGCCGATATTGTCCGGCTCCCAGCTATCGGGAACGACGGTCGGAGTTGCAGTCGGGGTGCGGGTAGATGTCGCGGTTGCAGTGGCCCAGAGAACCGTCGTGATGTCACTGGCTTCTGCCTGCTCCACCCCTTGATAGAAGACCTCGGCCTTGTTCACGATCTGGTAGCCGTGCGGCAGATTCTCCTTGGCCTTGACCCGAATGTAGTGGGAGAACGATCCACTGTGGTACTGGTCCCACTGAACGAGATTGCCGATCACGTGCATGCTGTCGCTTCCCACGTAGGTCACGTCCTCGGGCAGCACGTTCTTTATCTGAGCCGTGCTGCCTTCGGGGATGGAGATGTTACCGCTAATGACATAATCGAACACATCCCCAGGCGCGACCGGGTTAGGCTCGCCTGCCTTAATGATATAGAAGGAGGGCGTCGCTGTACGGGTTGGACTGGCCGTACGAGTTGGCGTCCTGGTTGGTGTTCTGGTCTGCGTGCGGGTCGCTGTTGGAGTAGGTGTCCGAGTGCGAGTAGGAGTCTGAGTGGCTGTCTTGGTCCTCGTCAGTGTGCTGCTCGGTGTGTATGTCCTTGTGGGGGTGCGCGTCCTGGTCGGGGTCCTGGTTGGCGTGCGGGTGGATGTGCGGCCCGTCCTGGGTGTGGGCGGGTTGAGCACAGTCGTATACTCGTCATCGTGTGCGTGGAGAATTCCATTCCACCAGATCTCGGCCTGGTTCAGGATCTGGTCGCCGTCGGGGATGGTGCCATTGACATTGACCACCACGGTGGCGGCGAACATGCGGACGATGTCGTCGGTTTGGTCTCCGATGAGGTACCAGGTAACCCTACGGTCCCCGTCGAAGCTTCCGCCCAGGGATGCGGAGACAAAGGACGCCCGGGAAGGCAGGATGTCGCGGATCTCCACGATGCCCTGCCACACCCGGTATTCTCCCAGAACCGTATACTGCAGCTACTCCCCGGCACGAATGGGGTCCGCGTCATCGAGAGTCATGATACCCAGGGTGAGGTTCGGTGTGGCTGTGGGGGTGGGCAGGTCGTAGGTCACGACGATGTGCGGGTTTGAGAACTGGCAGTAGTGTGAGCGGCTTGCCATTTCATCTTGCATGATGATGTAGAAGCCGTTGTTCACCATGGTACCAAAGTACCAGCCCTTTACCTGCAGGGTGACGTCCCACACGGCTGTCCCGGTCCCTGCGCTGAGGTACTCGTAGAAGTGCCCGGCACCCCTGTCTGGCTGGTTGTTCCAGGTTACTGCGTCCTGCGTCCAAAAGCCCTGCACATCGTAGGTAACGTAGCCGATGGTGCCATCGCCGGTGCAGGTGTAGCTGGCGCGCATCTCGGCGTTGGTAATATAGGCCTGGTCCGGCAGCAGACCGGTCGAGAACCGGATGAGCCCGCGCCACGTGTTGGGAATAGGAATGTACTGCTGTCCCACATACATATAGCCCAGGCCCCCATGATTCGTGGTGGCATAGCTGCTCTCGATGTAGGCAAGGTGTGTGGGGTACAGAGTCTTTGACGCTTGCAGTCGGGCCTCGCCCCCTGTGTGCCGTGATGAGCTCTCGTTCGATGGAGTTGGTGCCCGCGCAAGCGGTTCTCCGGCTGTGGCGCGGCCTGGCGCCAGAGTCGTGATCAGCAGAGCTATGGTGAGGGCGAGCAGCAGGGCGATGCGCTTCACTTTCGACCTCCTCGACACGTGGCAGTTCCTCCGGAACGTTGCGAGTGCGCCAAGTCACCGAATCGCGCAAGTTCAGGCTGAATAGACGACCTTGCCGTTGACTATGGTCATAGCCACTGTGATCTGCGGAATACGCTTCACTTCAGAGGTATAGAAATCCTCGTCCCAGACGACGAGGTCTGCGAGCTTGCCGGGTTCAACCGAGCCCTTGATGTTTTCTTCGTGCCCGGCATAGGCTGCGCCCATCGTGTGCGCTCGCAGGGCCTCCTGGATGGTGAGTCGTTGCTCTGGGCCCATCACTGTTCCGGAGTAGCTGGTTCTGGCAATAGCCCCCGCCAGGGTAATCTGAGGGCAGTACCAGGGGGTTGTCGGGGCGTCCGAACCCAGCGCCACATGCACACCATTCTCCAGCCACTCGCGGGTAACAATGAATCGCTTGGCACGCTCTTCACCAAACGATTTGATCCAGCTATCGCCGCTAACGCGGAGGAACTGCGGCTGGGTGCTGACCACTACTCCGAGGTCCTTGATGCGCCGGGTGGCTTCCGGTGTGGTGATCACGGCGTGCTCCAAGCGATGCCTGGGATCAGGACGGGGATTGGCATCCATGGCCGCCTCATAGGCATCGAGCGCCAGGTCGGTAGCTGCGTCGCCGGCGCAGTGGACGCAGATCTGCAATCCGGTGTCGTGCAGGGCACGCACCGTATCTTTAAAGTTCCTGGCTTCCCAGGTGGAGACGTTCCAGCTTATGCCATCATGGGGCTCGTGGCAGAAAGCGGTCGGTGCCTGACCATCAATCAGGAACTTGAAGCCAGCAAAGCGCACAAAGGCATCGGAGTAGTGTTCAATCTCGTTCAGGGCGCGGCTGAGGTCATTCGGCCACTCCAGCGTATAGTAGACCGAGCCGCGCAGGTACATCTTGTTTTGCCTGCCCAGATCGAGATAGACCTTGACGGCATCTGTTCCGCGCACGTTGTTGTCGTGGAAAGTGGTCACGCCACAGGAGGCAAAAATCGGCTGTGTGGCAATGATGTTCTCACGGGTCTGATCCGTGGTCCAAAGGGGGATGGCCTTTCGCAGCACATCCATGGCACGATGGTTAAAGAATACGCCAGTGGGCTCTCCAGCCGCGTCGCGCTCGATAATCCCGCCCACGGGATTGGGGGTTTTGGAGCTGATTCCCGCAAGTTTGAGGCCGGCGGAGTTCGCTGCCCCGTAGTGGCCCCCTTGCTGCATCATCCACACCGGGTGGTCGGGCGTGACAGGGTCAAGGTCAAAGCGATTTGGTATTCCACCCTCGCCGATGGTCAGGTAGTAACCGACAATCCACTGACCCTTGGGAGTATCGGACGCTACCTTGGCCAGCCTGGCCTTCATGTCGTCGATTGACTTGACCTCGGGAGGCAGAAAAGGTTGGAAGTAAGAGCCGAACAATGCCACCACCTGAAAGTGGTTATGTGGGTCGATCAATCCCGGGGTAAGGGTCTTGCCCTTCAGGTCTACGACCCGTGTGGAGGCTCCGATTCGTGAGCGCAGCTCGTCGCTGGACCCCACAGCCTGAATCAGGCCATCCTTCACGCTGACAGCCTGGGTAATGGTGTCGGCGTGGTCAACCGTGATCACCTTACCATTGATGAAGGCCATGTCAGCGGTTCCTGCCGTGTTGGCCACGGTGGGTTGCGCCGTTGGCGTGAAGCTGGCCAGGGGTCGCAGCGTCGCAGTGGGGGAGGCAGGCGGCGCCGCGGTTGGAGACGGGGGCTGCCTCTCACGGCGCCCGCAGCCAGTGGCGATCCACGTCAGGGTGGCACCCAACATGGCCAGAAACCGACGGCGACTCACTCTCCCGAACCGCTTGTCTTGACGCATTCGTTACCTCCTATGCGGCGAGCCTATCGGCAACTGCGTCCGGAGCGACTGGCAAGTATGCTCGGCAGACCTAGGCAGAAGCAAGCTCGAGCTGACTCTGGAAGGTCAGGGAATCAATGCGTGTCGGAGGTACTTGGAGATGACCAGATGGAGAGAGGGCGAGGTGAGGCCCTGCCTAGCAGGGTAGGGACAGACCGCACCGGAAGGCGATGTGCATGGGCTCCCCCTTAGAGGGTGCGACATCTCTGACGGCCGAAACCTGACCACCATGCTAGCACAGTATAAAGCAAAAGGCAAAACCGCCACGGCGCCTTGCCAGCCGAGACTCGAGTAGTATCACTGTGTACAAAGAGCTGTTTGCCCTCCGTCAAGGCAACGGGTACAATCACGCAAGGACAGCACGCGTCAGCCCTACAGTGGAATTGCGCCGGGGCAGGACAGGATCGTGGTGAATGACTTGCATTGAGATCGACAATTCCTGGTGCAAAGGATGCCATATCTGTGTTGGTGTCTGCCCTCGCCATGTGCTGGAGGTCGATTCGGGCAGCTTCTTCAACGGCTTTCATCCGGTGGTTGTGGCCCGGCCGCAGGATTGCAGCTCTTGCCTGCTGTGCGAGCTGCTGTGCCCGGATCTGGCTATCTCCGTTCAGGTTGAACCGCAAAGGCAGAGCGCATGACCCTGGAACCGCGCGCCAGTATCCCGAGTGTTTTGAAGCCAGGCCGCTACTTCATGCAGGGCGATGAGGCCTGCGCCGAAGGAGCCATCGCCGTTGGCTGCAACTACTACGCCGGGTACCCCATCACCCCCGCATCAGAGATCATGGAGCACATCTGTCGGCGCTTCGCCGAGTGCCCGGGTCGCGTGTTCGTCCAGATGGAGGATGAAATCGCGTCGATTGCGTCTGTGGTCGGAGCGTCGTGGGCCGGGGCGAGGGCCATGACAGCTACCTCGGGGCCGGGCCTCAGTCTGATGCTCGAGAACATCGGCTATGCGATTATCACCGAGACTCCCTGTGTGGTGGTGGATGTACAGCGGGCCGGCCCGAGCACGGGCCAGGCCACCAGGCCGGCACAGGGAGACGTGATGCAGGCACGCTGGGGTGCGCATGGCGACTATGAGATCATCGTCATATCGCCCTGGTCGGTGCAGGACACATACGAGCAGACGATCCGCGCCTTCAATCTTGCCGAGAGGTTCCGTGTGCCCGTTATCCTGCTGATGGATGAGGCGGTCGGACACCTGCGCGAGAACATTCAGATTCCGGAACAGACCGAGTATCTCACCAGGTTCAAGGGCGCCGGTAAGCCACCTTTCGGGCAGGCCGAAGTTCCGCCTATGCCGTCGTTCGGCGATGGAGCCAGCCTGCTGGTGACCGGCTCGACCCACGATGGTTGGGGCTACCGGCGCACGTCCAGCGCCGAGGCTCAAGCCACCCTGGTGGAACGCCTGACCGGGAAGGTGCTCAACCACATCCCGGAGATCGTGTGCACGCGCACTCACGAATGCCAGGAGACGGACCTGGATGTCCTCCTTGTCTCTTATGGCTTTAGCGCGCGCAGTTCGCTCGGGGCTGTGCGGGAGGCACGGGCGGCGGGCATCCGGGTCGGGCTGCTGCGACTGACCACTCTGTGGCCCTTTCCGTCGGGGGCGGTCAGGAGCGTGGGCCGGCGCGCGCGCCTGGTGATGGTGCCGGAGATGAATCGCGGCCAGATTCTGCGTGAGGTGCAGCGCGTGCTCCCTGAGGCGAAAGGATACAACCGGACCGATGGTGAAGTGATCACTCCCCCCGAGATCCTGTCGGCAATACGTGGGGAGGTAGGTCGATGACCGGCTGCCAGCCGAAAGGCCCTGAGCAGGAGCGAGGCGCCGGGATCGAACGCACCGGGTCCACCACCGCCATCAGGAGGTACCTGCGACCGCGTGCCATTCCCACGCCCTTCTGTGCCGGGTGCGGCCACGGCATACTTATGGGTGCTATCCTGAGGGCGGTGGACGGGCTTGGACTGGATTTCTCGCAGATGCTTTTTGTGTCCGGAATCGGCTGCGCTGGCTGGATTCCCAGCCCGCACTTTGACACAGATACACTGCACGTGACTCACGGACGGCCCGTGGCGTTCGCCACGGGGGCCAAGCTGTTCAACCCCGCGCTGAAGGTTGTGGTCATTGGCGGCGATGGGGATATCGCCTCCATTGGGGGTAATCACTTAATTCACGCCGCCAGGCGCAACATTAACCTTACGGTGATCTGCGCCAACAACCAGATCTATGGGATGACCGGCGGGCAGGTGACGCCGACCACGCCGCTGGGAGCCCGCACGCTCACCACTCCCTACGGGAACGCCGAACCGGCGTTTGATCTGGCGCGCCTGGTGGTGGCTGCTGGTGCCAGCTACGTGGCGCGCTATTCCGTTTGGCACATCCGCCCACTGATCCGGTCGATTCAGAAGGCTCTGCAAAATCCGGGCTTTTCCTTCGTCGAGGCCCTCAGTACCTGCCCCACGCAATACGGCCGGCGCAACGACAACCCGAGCCCGTTGGGCATGCTGCAGGCGTTCAAGGAAAGCTGCATCACGCTCGAGCGCTCTCGGACCATGAGTCAGGAAGAACTGGCAGGAAAGACACTAATCGGCGAGTTCGTGGGCGGATAAGAGGGGCATCAAGCCGTGCTGAGTCAGAGCCGGGTGACTGTGACACCGCCCGGGAACTAGGGCTGGCTCTGCGAAGGCGGCAGAGGATCACCGTACAGGCGGCGCACAATCGCCAGCCCAGAGGGTCCTCGCGCGAAGTCAACAAACGCCGTCACCTCGGCACCCATGGTCGGCAGAGTAGCCAGAAGGAATGGCCTGACGAGAGGATACCGGCCGTTTTCGATCGTGGCTCGCTCAGGTAGCACGTCATTGATCTGCAAGGCCGTGGTGCCAGCTCCCAGGTGCCCCAGAGAGACATACCCGACCGCACCCTCGTTTTGTGCGACGTAACTTACCACCGCAGCGCTGCTCGGCATCACCACGGCACCCGAGGTGACCGGGTATCCCGTCATCACGAGTTGCTCGAACACGCGGCGTGTGGCCGACCCCTCCTCGCGACTGACAATGCACACTTCGTTCGGCGGGCCACCGAGCTCCGACCAGTCCGCGACCTGTCCCCTGAAGAGCCTGCGGAGCGAATGCAGGTCCATGGCGCGCACCGAATTGCGCGCGTTGACGATGATGGCCACAGCGTCCAGCGCAACCGGTGAGGCATTCCGCAGGCGTGCCCCGCTGCGCGTATCCTGCTCCTCGTCGGGCAACAACTCGCGAGATACGAGGGCGATGTCGGCCTGCCCTCGCTGTAGCAGTTCCAGGCCCCCTGCAGAGCCAACACCAAGCAGGTCGAAGCTCACATTGGGGTGGCGCTCGGTGTAGGCGGCGGAAAGCTGGCTGAGCAGGGGCAACATAGAAGTGGATCCAGCCAGACGCAGTAGGACGGCATCCTCCGAGGCACCTGGCGCGATCCGGGGCGTGCCGCAGGAGAGCAAGAAAAGAGAGAGGCAGACGCAGACAACGGTCATCAGGCACTTTGACCGGCTCACATGCGATCCGCCCCTAACGTGCCGCATACAGGGCGATGGAGAGCAGACCCACCACCCAGCAGTATACGGCGAAGGCGGTCAGCCCATGCCGGCGCAGGAGAGTGAGCAGCCACCTGATGCAGAGCAGTCCGCTGACGAACGCCGCCAGAAAGCCGGCGAGCATGGTCCAAAACCCGGCATCCAGACCGCCTGCCTCCAGCAGCCTGCGGGCCTGAAGCAGACCGGCGGCCAGAATAATGGGCGTGGAGAGCAGGAAGGAGAAGCGGGCCGCAGCATCGCGTCTCAGGCCGAGGAGCGATCCTGCCCCGATGGTCGCACCGGACCGCGATATGCCAGGAGCGATGGAACAACCCTGGGCGAAACCGATCAAGAGAGCCTGTCGCAGGGACAGGTTCTCGGCCTCGCGTGCCCCGTGCGCCTGACGTTCAACCGCGAAGAGCCAGACCCCTGTGACAAGCAGAAAGACGGCCACCCACAGGGGACTGCTAAACAATGCTTCGAACTGATCCTCCCAGAGCAGGCCCATCAGGCCGGCGGGGATGGTCGCGAGCAGGATACACCAGGCCAACCGGGCCATTGGAGTGAGTGCGGAGGGAGTCTTGGCGTCCAGCCCATCCGAGCGGTCGAGCAGTGACCGAACCAGCGCGAACACTCCCGGCAGACTGGCCAGCCAGGCAGAGGCCATTGCCAGCAGATCCCGCCAGAATACAGCCACGACAGCCAGCAAGGTGCCCACGTGCAGAACCGTGTCAAAGGCAAGTCCGAGATTGGGCCACCCAAAGGCCCAGGGCACCAGGACGAGATGCGCCGAGCTGCTCACCGGCACGAATTCGGTGGCCCCCTGTACGATTCCAAGCACGATTGCCTGCAATATGCTCACACGATGCCTTTCTTACTGACTGGATGCTTGGCCCGCGGTCCGAAATGAGGCCAGCCGGGCACGAGGTCAATCGTCAAGCGGCGACGAAGAGCTACGCTCGCGTCGCTGTGGGCCAGGTTTCGCTGCCGGCTCCTTGCGGTCGCGACGTTGGCTCAGGTTCTCACGGCGCTGAGCGTCGTCCTGCACCGGTATGTAGCGGCTCACGAATTCCGCTTTGAGATGGGCGAAAGTGCCCTGAAGAATGGAGCTGCGGATATTGCGCATCAGCTCGAGCAAGAAGTGCACGTTGTGCAGCGTGTTCAGCCTGAGTCCCAGTATCTCCTCGGCCTTGTAGAGGTGGTGCAGATAGGCCATTGAGAAGCGCTGGCAGGTGTAGCAGGTGCATCCCTCCTCGATTGGACCTTCCGCGCCTGCGAACACGGCATTGCGCAGATTGATCCTGCCGTGGGACGTAAAGAGCGCCCCATTGCGGGCCAAACGAGTGGGCAGGGCACAGTCAAAGATGTCGATGCCACGCTCGACGCCCGAGAAGAGGTCCTCGGGCGAGCCGACGCCCATCAAATAGCGCGGCTTGTCGGGAGGCAGAAGAGGAACAGTCAGGTCCAGCATTTCGATGGTCTTGGCCTTTGGCTCGCCCACGCTGAGTCCTCCGATGGCATAGCCAGACAGGTCGAGTGCGCTCAGAAAGCGAGCGCTCTCTTCGCGCAACTCTGGAAAGATGCCACCCTGCACTATGCCGAATAGGGCCTGATCGGAGCGGGTCTGGGCCTTCTGGCAGCGAGCGGCCCATCCGTGAGTGCGACGCAATGCCACCACGTTGTAGTCATAATCCATGGGGTCGGGGCACTCGTCAAAAGCCATGATGATGTCGGCCCCGAGGGCTTCCTGCACCTGCACCGATTTCTCTGGAGAGAAGAAATGTTCGGATCCATCTATGTGCGAGCGAAAGGTGACGCCGTCATTGCTAATCTTGCGCAAGCCGGAGAGACTGAATACCTGAAAACCGCCGCTGTCGGTGAGTATGGGTCCCGGCCAGGCCATGAAGCGGTGCAGGCCGCCGAGTCGCTGCACCACATCTGCGCCCGGTCGGAGGTACAGGTGATAGGTATTGGCCAGTATCAGATACGCCCCCAGGTCGGTCAACTCGTCCGGACTCAAGGTCTTGACGGTGCCCTGAGTGCCTACAGGGGCAAAGACCGGTGTGCGAATGTCACCGTGAGGTGTTGAGAAGAGGCCGGCTCTGGCCCGCGACTGGCTGTCTGTCTTCTCCAGGGAAAAGCGAAATGGTGTCGGCATGAACTTTCCTGACCGTCGCGCCTCGAGGCCCGGAACCGGACCAGGGCCGGGGAGGCTGATATGTGCTACTTGCCGGAAACCGGCGCACGCGTGAGGAGTCCCCCTCTTACCAGATTGCGGAGTGTCTCGATGTGCGGATACATCACCGTGTCCGCTTCGATGAATGGCACACGCTGCCGAATCGCCTGGTAAGCAGGCTCTGTGCCCTTGCCGAGGTGCAGGCCAGGGTTGTCCTGCCGTCGAAAATCCACGCCCTGGGCAGCGCAGAGCAGCTCGAGCGCGACAATGGTCTCGACATGCTCCATCACCAGCAGAGCTTTCCGGGCGGCGATCGTGCCCATACTGACGTGATCCTCTGTGTTGGCAGAGGTGGGTATGGAGTCCGCGGAAGCCGGGTGGGCCAGGACCTTGTTCTCGGAGGCCAGCGCCGCGGCTGTGTACTGCAGCATCATCAACCCCGAATGGAGACCGCCGTGCCTGGTCAGGAAGGGCGGTAGAACGCCTCCGTTGCTGGCCGTGTCCAGCAGGCGGGCGATACGTCGTTCCGTCATGTTGCCAAGGTCCGTCAGCGCGACCGCCATATAGTCCATGACCAGGGCCACCGGCTCGCCGTGGAAGTTGCCCCCTGAGAGGGCGACGCCTTCCGGCCCATCAACGAATATCAGAGGGTTGTCCGTGGCCGAGTTGAGCTCGACCAGCAACACACGCCCGGCCTGAGCCACGGCATCGCGTACGGCACCGTGGACCTGAGGGATGCAGCGCAGGGTGTACGGATCCTGCACATCCGTGCTGCTGGCCTCTCGAATCAGCTCACTGCCGTCCAGAAGGCCGCGGAGATGACCTGCACATGCCACCTGGCCCGGGTGAGGTCGCGCGGCATGGAGGCGCGCGTCAAAGGCGAGCACAGTGCCCTTCAGCGCTTCCAGGCTCATGGCGGCGGCCACGTCGGCACCTTGGAGCAGCCGGCCGGCCCGGTCAAGCGCCTGGCATCCGATGGCTGTCATCAGACTGGTGCCGTTCAGCAGGGCGACGCCTTCTTTGGCCTGGAGGGAGAGCGGCGCAAGTCCGGCCAGCCGCAGCGCCTCGGCACCGCTCATCCGTTGGCCACCGTAGACGGCCTCACCCAGGCCGATGAGTACGAGTGCCATGTGAGCCAGAGGCGCCAGGTCGCCGCTGGAGCCCACAGAGCCCTGGGCAGGGACTACTGGATGCACGCCCCGATTGAGCAGCTCGAGCAGGGCCTCGACTGTCTCCAGCCGAATCCCGGAATGGCCCTTGGCCAGGGCATTGGCACGCACGAGCATCATCGCGCGGACGGTGTTTTCAGGCAGTGCAGGTCCCACGCCAACGGAGTGGCTCATCAGAAGGTTACGCTGCAGCTCGGCAGTCTCGGACGGGGCGATCACACGATCCTTGAAAGCCCCGAAGCCAGTGGTGATGCCATAGACGATTCGGCCATCATCGACCAGACGCTCCACCACCGCCCGCGACGCCTTCATTCTATCACGGGCTTTTGCGGACAGCTCGATGTGGATCGCCTCCGGTCTCGACCAGGCGTCGGCAACGGCCACCGTTGTAGAGATGTTCAGGCTTTCGCCGTCAAGGGTGATGGAACGCATTTGGGTACCTCATCGGTCGAAGATGCGCCTCAACGGTCCCCACGAGAACAGACCACGTTGAACCGGGGACGCTCCTCCGCAGTAGGTGGTGAAACTGAGCAGGACGCGTCCTATACCGGACCATAGGCTCTGCTATTGTCCCCGAGATGAGAAGCCTTGTCAAGTGCCTGTGGGGCAGGTGCTGGAAGCGACCGGCACGCTTACAGCGAACTGGTTTGCCGAGAGCAGCCTTTCGTGTTAGAATAGGTAGCGGCTTACTGGGCGAGGGACTCCGGTGCGCCGTTCCACAGGCAGCTAACCTCAGAATTCCACAGTCAGGAGGATATACCAATGACAGCAACGAAGCTTCCAGTGCCAGGCCGCCGCGCGCGACGCCTGGTAACCCGCGATGAGGCGGTGATGTCCCCATCCTATACCCGCTCCTATCCCTTTGTGATGGATCACGGACTGGGGTGCCTGGTCTGGGACGTGGACGGCAATCAGTTCATCGATTTCACCTCCGGAATCGCCGTGGTGTCGACCGGCCACGGCCATCCCGAGGTAGTTCAGGCCATCAAGGATCAGGCTGAGAAGTTCATCCACATGTCCGGGACGGATTTCTACTACCAGGTGCAGATCGAACTGGCGGAGAAGCTGAATCGCCTTGTTCCTGGCAACTACCCCAAGCAGGTGTTCTTCACCAATTCGGGCACAGAGTCGGTCGAGGCGGCATTCAAGCTGGCACGCTACTCCACAGGCTGCAGCCGGATGATCGCCTTCATCGGAGCGTTTCACGGTCGCAGTATGGGAGCCCTGTCACTGACGGCATCCAAGTACGTGCAGCGGGCCGGGTTCTCGCCCCTGGTTCCGGGCGTCACCCACGTTCCCTATGGTTACTGCTACCGCTGCGCCTACAATCAGACCTACCCGGCCTGTGATGTCTACTGCGTCAAGTACATAGAGGATACGCTCTTCCGTCGCCTGGTGTCACCGGAGGAGGTGGCGGCGGTGTTTGTGGAACCCATTCAGGGCGAGGGCGGCTATGTCGTCCCGCCGCCGCTCTACCATCAACGGCTGCGCGAGCTGACGGACAAATACGACATCCTGCTCGTCGACGATGAGATTCAGGCGGGAATGGGCCGCACGGGCAAGATGTTCGCCATCGAGCACTGGGGGATCGTGCCGGAGATCGTGACCATAGCCAAGGGCATCGCCTCAGGCATGCCGCTGGGGGCAATGGTCGCCAGCAAGAGGCAGATGACCTGGCATCCCGGCTCGCATGGCAACACCTTCGGCGGCAACCCGGTTTCCTGCGCCGCAGCTGTGGCGACCCTGCGCCTGATCGAGGGCGGCTTTATGCGGAACGCCGAGGTGATGGGCGAGCGGTTCATGGAGCAGCTCAAGAAGATGCAGTCGAGGCACAAGTCGATGGGTGACGTACGCGGTCTGGGCTTGATGGTTGCTACGGAGCTGGTTCAGGACAAGGACACCAAGGAGCCGGCAGTCGACCTGCGCGAGACGGTGGTACAGAAGTGTTTTGAGAAAGGGCTGCTGGTTCTGGCCTGCGGAATGAGCGCGATCCGGTTCATCCCACCTCTCAACATCGGCGCGGATCTGGTGGACGAAGGTCTGCGCATCTTCGAGGCGGCACTGACAGAGGCGGAGGCCGGGAAGTAGCGGGTTCCATGGCCAGCTAGGGGTTAGATGTGCAAGCACGGGCAGTCATGAGGCTGCCCGTGCTTTCTTCTTCTCGTTCCTGAGGATGTCCTCGAGGCTTTAGGCTAGCCTCCGGAAGCGGTTAGCGGACCTTGATCGACCCGATCACGAGCTCGGCTCGCAGATCGACCTTATTGGCGGCAGTGGCATAGTTGTCTGTCACCCAGTAACTGCCCGATTGCGACATGGAGAGCCCGCTGACCTCGAAGGAGCCCAAGAGCTTCGAGGGCCGTACCCTGAGGCCAACGCCGGCGGGCGCGATGATTGTTATCTCTCCGACCGCCATCTTGACGGTCAGACGGGCGGTACCGGCTGAAGCCGGGAGAGTCACTGTGACATCGCCGACCGCGAGATCTATGTCGACATTGGAGGCCTTGACGTCTTTGAGGTTGGCCGCAACCTTGCCGGCACCCATTTCGATATCTACTTCCAGCGGCACGCGCGAGCTGAGTTTGAGATCCCATCTCTCATTCAGGTCCTCGCCAGCCAGCATAGAGCTCGAGCCCTGCCCGCTGCTCAGTGTCCATTCTGCGCGGCCGCTGCGCAGGTCAAAGCGTTCCACCACCTTGCTGGAACGTTTCGAGTAGTCAACTCGACCTTCTGCCAGGTTCGGTGAGTTCTCGATAACGCCGAGGCGGATCTCGCCCGCACCCATCCGCAAATTCACCAGGGCACGATCGGCATCCTGCAAGGCCTGACTGACAGTTTCCGTGTCGGCGGAAGGGCGTACGCCGGCCGTCGAGTCCCCGCGCAGGATGGCATAGCCGATCAGCCCACCGAGCACTGCGATGGCCAGCAGGACACCCAGGAGGTACAGCCACCTGGAGCCGCTTGCACCGAACAGCACCTCGATGCCAGCAAGGATCAGAATGACCGGCCAGTAGCGCCACAACGACCACCAGAAATCGCCCGGCAGCATGCCCATCTGGTTGAGCAACAAGAGCACGCCAATGGAGATCAGAATGAGAGGCCCCAAGACGCCAGGACGATGCCTTTTCTCATTCACGATCTTCCTCCCTTTCCACATTCCCTTGCCGGGCGCGGCTAATGCTTCTTGCCCAGAGCCCGGTACAACATCACGCCTCCGGCCAGAATCAAGGCCAGTGCCCAAGCGAGGTCCTCGCGGAACCAGCCGAACCAGCCGAGCGACCTGCCGAGCGAGATCAAGCCGACCAGGATGAGGATGCCTCCCAGCCAGAGCACACGTTTGCTGGGAGCCTGTGCCGTCTCACCCTTGCCGCCCAGCATACCCTGCAGTTCCCGGCCAAAGCTGCGGGCCTCCGCGCCGATGTCCCGGGCATTCTGCTGCACCGTGTCACCCTGGCGGGTGCCCAGAGTCGCCTTCTCCGGAAGGATCAGCCAGAGGACAAGGTAGATCATCACGCCCGGTCCCCCCGCCAGTGCCAGAAGCACAAAACCAAGGCGCAGGATGGTTGGGCTCACGCCGAAATAGTCTGCCAGCCCGGCGCAGACGCCGGCGATCATCCCGCCGGACTTGTCACGATAGAAAGTCTCCGTCATTGCAAAGCCTCCTTCACTACCACAATACGCAGTTCGCGCAAACTTGGTTGCAGGTCGATTGGATTGCCCAGGACAAGCACGCCACCTCAGCGTTGAAAGCTTCGCTCCAACAACGCCGTGCTGAGGTGAATCATGGTGGGTCTACCGTGTGGGCAGGTGTAGGGGCTGGTGGTCTTTTCGAGCTGTCGGATAAGCTCGCGCGACTCGTCCAGGGTCAGGGTCTGACCGGCGCGTACTGCGCTGTGGCAGGCAATTACCTCCAGCATGGCCTCTGGGTTCGCGGCCGAGTCGTGTCCGGCGCTGGCGGAATCGAGCAACTCGAGCAGGACCTCGCGGATTTCATCCGGCTCTAGCAGGCCGGGGATGGCGCGGACGAGGTAAGTGGCTCCTCCAAAGGGCGAAATGTCAAAGCCCAGTTCGGCGAGCTGCGGGCCAGCCACCTCCATGGCGGCCTGGTGCTGGGGCAATAGCTCAAGGGTCAGAGGCTGCAGCAGGTTCTGCACCGCAATCGACATCACCTGCTTCTCCGCCAGCAGTTGGTCGAAGAGTATCCGTTCGTGCGCAGAGTGCTGATCCACCAGGTAGAGCCCGTCCGGACCCTCGGCGATGATGTACATCTGGCGAATCTGTCCGAGAACCCGCAGCATCGGTAACTGCTCGTGCATGGGTCGTGAGGTGTCCGGGGTGCGCTGGACCTCCAGGGCCATCTGAGCTTGCCCGGCCGTACCGGTTGTGCCTCTCATGCCCCAGGGGCTGCCGGCCCGCTGGGACCAAAACTCAGGAGTAACGGGCTTGGGCAGCGCAGGCATCGGAGCGACCGGGGCCTGATCCAAGATCAGGGATCGGACGGCCCGCTGCACGGCGGCGAACACGGCGCGGGGTTCCCTAAAGCGTACCTCGCGCTTGGTGGGGTGCACGTTGATATCCAGGTCTTGAGGGTCCATGGCGATGCGGAGCACGGCGATTGGATAGCGCCCTGCGGGGAGCAGAGTGCGGTACGCTTCCTCGACGGCAAAGCTCAGCGATCGATCCTGAATCCAACGCTGATTGACGAAGAGGAGCTGATAATCCCGCGAGGCGCGATGCTGGCTTGGGGCGCCGACATAGCCGTCAACGCGAACACCGTCGGCGGTTGGGGCAGAGTGCTCGCCGTCCTGAGGTGGCAGCTCCAGCATCTGCTGAGCCGTGTCCAGCCCAAACACCTTCACCAGGACGTCCAGAAGCCGTCCATTCCCTGGAGACTGCAGGGTCAGGCGACCGTTGTCTGTCAGCTGAAAGCGCAGGCCAGGATAGGCCATCGCATAAGCGCTCACCAGCTTGGTGATGTGGCTGCTCTCAGTGGGCTCTGAGCGCAAGAACTTGAGTCGGGCCGGTGTATTGAAGAACAGGTTCTCGACGCTGACAAGAGTTCCGGCCACGCCACCGTAGATTCGGCTCTCCTTCAGCTCGCCCCCTTCGATGCGCAGCTCGGTGCCCACGTCTTCGCCGCGGGCGAGCGTGGACAGGGTCGTATGGGACACGGCGCCGATGCTGGCGAGCGCCTCGCCTCGGAAACCCAGGGTGTGAATCCGAAACAGGTCATCCTCTGTGGCGATCTTGCTGGTGGCGTGGCGGGAGAAGGCCAGTGCCACCTCGGCAGCAGGAATGCCGCTGCCATTGTCACTGACGCGGATCAGCCGTCTTCCGCCCTGCCGGATTTCGATGCGGATGTCCGTGGCCCCCGCGTCGATCGCGTTCTCGAGCAGCTCCTTGACCACGGAGGCAGGTCGCTCGACGACCTCGCCGGCCGCGATCTTGTTCGCTACCTGTGGCGGCAACAATCGAATGGGCATTGCACGTACTCCCACAATGGGACGGATTGCTGTCGGAGGCGCACACGTCTCCCTGTGAGGGACAACGGTTGCGCAACCGGCGACCTTCCAATTTTACATCGGTGGCCGAGATACACCAAGTGCTCGGGCGGTTTCGGTCGGAAGCGCCGGACGGTAGCGTCGCACTTGTGAAAAGAATCACCAAGTTGCCTTTTTGCGCGATTTGTAGTATCATTAGCCGGAATCATGGTCGTGTGTCGCGTCCCGGGCGTTCGGGCAACGGGCGCCGTCAGCGATGGCGCAAGGGAGGCGAGAGTGCTCGAGTTCCAGCATTCTGGGATGATCGGCAAGGGCGAGTAACGAGCCTGTTTGGCTTGTGACCGCTGCCCTTGCCGTTTGTTTTTGTGTCGGGACAGAAGCATCGCCGGCCGGGCAGGCCGGCGAACGAACACTAGTAGCACAACATAAGGAGGGCTAGATGAAGGAAGTCGTCATAGTCGGCGGACTCCGCACTCCCATCGGGCGCCACGGGGGCGGGCTCAAAGACGTCACCGCCCAGGACCTGGCGGCAAGGTTGATGAAAGAGATACTCAGTCGTACCAAGGTCGATCCCGCCGTCATAGCGGACGTGATCGTGGGTTGCTGCGGGCAGCTCAGCGATGCGCCTAACCTGGCCCGCGTTGCGGCGCTGATGGCGGGCGTGCCAATGGAGGTTCCCGGCTATACGGTGCAGCGCAACTGCGCCTCGGGTCAGGTAGCCATCACGAACGCTTATCAGGCGATCCAGGCCGATGATGGGGATGTGTTCATGTGCGGCGGCACGGAGAGTATGTCCAATGCACCCTACATGGTGCGTGGGGCGCGCTGGGGGTTGAAACTGCGCCACACAACTTTCATTGATAGCCTGTGGGAAGGCCTGACCGACCCGATCTGCAACCAGATTATGGGCCGCACTGCGGAGAACCTGGCCGAAATGTACAAGCTCACGCGACTCGAGCTGGATGAGTATGCCGTCAATTCGCACAAGAAGGCCTTTATGGCAGCGCGCATGGGCAAGTTCAAGGACGAGATCTTCCCCATCGAGGTTAAGAAACGTGTCGCCGGACAGGAGGTTGCTTCAGAAAGCGTCTCACAGGACGAGTGCATCAGCCCGACATTGAGTGTGCAGAAGGCAGCCCTCTACCCGACCGTCTTCAAGGAGGGGGGCGTGGTGACCCCAGCCAATGCGTGCCCCATCTCCGACGGCGCGGCCATGTGCCTGGTGATGACTGCGGACAAGGCGAAGGAGTACGGTCTGGAGCCGATGGGCTATATCCGGGGCTATGCCTATGCCGGGGTCGATCCCGCCATCATGGGCATTGGCCCAGCCTACGCGATCCCCAAGGCTCTCAAGAAGGCTGGCCTCAAACTGACCGATATGCAACTCGTTGAGCTAAACGAAGCCTTTGCCGCGCAGGCTCTATCAGTGGGCAAGGAACTGGCCAAGGACGGCTGGGACTGGGACAAGGTCAACGTCAATGGCGGTGCCATCGCGCTTGGGCACCCGGTCGGATGCTCGGGGACCCGAATCGTGATCACGCTGCTCAACGAAATGAAGAAGCGAAACCTCACGCTGGGACTGGCTTCCGAATGCGTTGGAGGCGGCCAGGGGGCGGCGATCGTCATAGAGCGCAAGTAGCGTCGCAGGCCGAAATCACAGGCGATTGAATACAATCGAAGGAGGGACAGGCGATGTACATTTTTAAGGCGGCGGTTGTGGGGGCTGGCTTCATGGGCGGAAGCATTGCCCAGGTGATTACCTTCTCCGGCCTGCCCGTGGTGATGAAGGATGTCGACCAGAAGATGCTCGACAAAGGGATGGATCAGCTGCGAAGCATCTATCAGCGGCGGGTGGACAGCGGCAAGATGAGCGCTGGTGAGATGGCCGAAAAGGTCAGCATGGTCACGCCGACGCTTACCTATGACGACTTTGGCGATGTGGATATCGTTATCGAGGCTGTGCCGGAGGTGATGAAGATCAAGAAGGCCGTGTTCGCCGACCTGGACAAGGCCTGCCCGGAGCACACCATCTTTGCCTCGAATACATCGGCGCTCTCGATCTCCGAGATGGGGGCCGTCACCAAGCGACCCCAGAAGGTTATTGGGATGCATTTCTTCTCCCCGGCCCACGTGATGAAGCTGGTGGAGATCATCCCCGGACTGGATACGTCGCAGGAGACTACTGACGATGTGGTGATGTTCACCGAGTCCCTGCGCAAGATCGGGGTAGTGGTTCAGGAGTGCCCTGGTTTCCTGGTCAACCGGCTGCTGATGCCCTACCTGGGTGAGGCAGGCATGGCCCTGCAGGAGGGTGCGGCGACCGCAAGGCAGATCGATGAGGAGATGGTCAAATTCGGTTGGCCGATGGGGCCCTTCACCCTGATGGACATGCTGGGCAACGACGTCATCTATCACACAGCTAAGTACCTCGGTGAGGAGTATGGCGTCGAGACCCCGCCCCTGTTCGAAGAGCTGTTCAAGGCAGGTCGACTCGGAGAAAAGTCCGGAGCGGGCTTCTATGGCTACGGCGATCAGACGGACGAACCGGTCAATGCCATGATCAAGAAGCTGCAGGCTGAAGGCAAGGTCAAGACAGGTACGGAGTTCACCTGGCAGCGGCTGATGATGCCCATGATCAACGAGGCGGTACTCTGCATCACGGAGAACATCGCCCCGGCCGACAAGATCGACATGGCCATGATTGCCGGAACGGGAATGAAGTATGGCGAGGAACGGATGGGACCCCTGCAGTTCGCCGACGTGATCGGGCTCGACACGGTCCTGGCTGAGCTGCAGAAATACCAGGCGATGTTCGGCAACCGCTTCCGTCCCGCGCGACTTCTGAAGACCAAAGTGCGGGCCGGGCATCTGGGCAAGAAGACAGGCAAGGGCTTTTTCGAGTATACCACCTAACAGGCAGCCGAAGAGGTTAACCTGAGGGAATCGAATACCCAACTGACGAAAGGAGCTCTGACCATGGCGGAACGCCAGTACGTAAAGATCTCAGTCGAGGAGCGCGTGGCCATCATCACCATCGATCACCCACCGGCCAACGCGTTCAATGGGCCAACGGTAGCTGATCTGGACAGTGCCTTCGACGAGGTGACGGCCAATCCGGATGTGAAAGTGATCATCATCACCGGAGCGGGACAGTTCGCCTTTGTGGCCGGTGCAGATGTGAACGAGATCAAGAGCCAGATCGACCTCGCCCGCGCGGGCCAGCCGGTCAAGACGGATCTGATCGAGAAGGGGCAGCAACTCTTCGCCAAGATCGAACGGAGCAAGAAGCCGGTGATCGCCGCCATCAACGCAGTCTGCCTTGGCGGGGGCAACGAGCTGGCCATGTCCTGCCACATTCGCATCGCCTCTGACACGGCTCGCTTTGGCCAGCCAGAGGTTGGCCTCGGCGTGCTGCCTGGATGGGGCGGCAACCTTCGTCTGCCACGCATCGTCGGCCGTGGAAAAGCCACAGAGCTGATCCTTACCGGCGACATGATCCCGGCGCAGGAAGCGGCGCGTCTCAACCTGGTCAACAAGGTCGTACCCGCCGGACAGGTTGTCAAGACGGCGATGGACCTGGCCAAGAAGCTGGTCGGCAAGAGTGCCCTTTCGATGGCAGCCATTCTGGAGACCATCGAGTATGGCCTCAATGCGAGTCTGGAAGACGGCTACAAGAAGGAGCTGGAAAAGTTCTCCTACCTCTGCTCCACGGAAGACGGCAATGAGGGGGTCAGCGCGTTCCTGCAGAAGCGCCAGGCCAAGTTCACGGACAAGTAGGAAAATGCGGCGGCTGTGCGGCGGGCAACACGCTCGCCGCACCCCGCTCCTGGCGCGCCAAGCATGAGCCTGAACCTTGCCCTGGTCCTGGAGACAAGCGCTGTCAGCCGTCCCGACCATACTGCGATTATTGCGGACTCTGGTCTGGCGGTGAGGGGCGCTGGTGGCCGGCGACTGACCTACGGGGAGCTCAACGAGCTGGCCTGTCGCTGTGCCAGTGGGCTGGTGCGTAACGGCATTCAGCCGGGCGACAAGGTGGCCTTGTTGCTGCCCAACGTTCCCGAGTTTGTCATCGCCTACTTTGGCGTGCTGAAGGCGGGTGGCTGCGTCGTACCCCTGAACACTCTGCTACGCGCAAGCGAGATCGCCGGCGAGCTGGAAGACTCGGACGCGGCGCTGCTCATTGTGGACGAGTCGCTGCTGAAAGAGGCGCGCCATGCCTTCTCCCGAGTCGAGGCCTGCCACAATCTGATCGTGGTTGGCCGCGGAACGCCGACGCAGGACGGTTTGGGTGGCGACGAACATTGCCTGAGGTTCGAGGACCTGCTGGAGAGTGGTAGTCCTGACTTTGACACGGTGCAGACATGCCCCGACGACACGGCGGTCATACTCTACACCGCTGGATCGTTCGGCCGGCCCAAGGGAGCCGAGCTCTCTCACTTTGGGCTGTTCTACAATGCGGCCCTGACCTGCGACCGTCTGGCACATATCACACCGGAAGATCTGTCGCTGGCCAGCTTGCCCCTGTTTCACGCCTTTGGCCTGACCTGCGTGATGAACGCAACCCTGTACGCGGGGGGCACCCTCTCCCTGCTTCCCCGCTTTGAACCGGACCGGGCACTGCAGGTGATCCAGCGCGATCAGGTGACCATCCTGGTGGGCGTGCCAACGATGTTCTGGTATCTGCTGCATTACCCGTCGGCGGGCAAGTACAACTGGAGCTCCCTTCGCCTCTGCTGCTCAGGCGGGGCGGCTCTGCCGGCGGAAATGCTGACCGAGTTCCAGCGGCGCTATGGACTGCCCATCTACGAGGGCTACGGTCTGTCAGA
This sequence comes from Anaerolineales bacterium UBA2200, assembly GCA_002327925.1. GTDB lineage: Bacteria > Chloroflexota > Anaerolineae > UBA2200 > UBA2200 > UBA2200. Next base: position 20,086 of record DCVA01000024.1, on the reverse strand, counting down.
GACTTCGCCGGTTGCATCTTTCAACCCGACGGATCAACCCCCGGTGCCCGGCTCCATCGGTCTGCCCATCTATGGCGTGGAGATGCGGGTGGTCGACGAACGGGATCGCCTCCAGCCGACCGGCTCGGTGGGTGAGATCGTCATCCGCGGACACAACGTGATGAAGGGCTACTACAAGCGACCGGGACCCACCGCCGAGGCGATGCGCGGAGGATGGTTCCATACGGGAGACCTGGCCGCCGTAGACGAAAACGGCTACTACCGTATTGTCGGTCGTAAGAAGGACCTGATCAAACGCGGCGGGCTGAACATCTACCCGCGAGAAGTGGAGGATGTGCTTCAGGCACACCCGGCCGTGCTGCAGGCGGCGGTGGTGGGCATTCCGGACGAGGTGATGGGAGAGGAGATCAAGGCCTTTGTCGTGCTCGAGCAGGAGGAGACGGTCGAGGCAGAGGAATTGATCGAGTATGCGCGGTCCCGGGTGGCTGCGTACAAGTATCCCCGCTACATCGAGTTTCGCACTGAGCTGCCGCTGGACGCCGCCGGCAAGGTGCTCAAGAGGCAGTTGCGACGGTAACACGGTCCCGGCACCGCGCCCTGCCCCCGGCAGGGCGCCTTTGGCGGGACACTCAGGGTCAGCAAGGAGGAAGCAATGGACTTTACGTTTCCGAAGGAGTACGAGCTGCTTCGCCGGATGATACGAGAGTTCGCGGAGAAGGAAGTAGCTCCCATAGCGGAGGAGATCGACCGCAACGAACGGGTGCCGATGGAGACCATCAAGAAGGCGGCCAAGCTAGGCCTGATGGGTATGCCCTTTCCGCAGAAGTACGGTGGAGCGGGTGCAGGAGAAACTGGCTATTGCATCTTGATGGAGGAGATGAACAAGGTCTGCGGATCTACGGCCACGGTGATCGGGGCGCACACAGGCATCGGTGCTATGGCCATCTACCTGGATGGCACGGACGCACAGAAGCAAAAGTACCTCGTTCCGCTAGCCAAAGGCGAGCTCATCGCCGCTTTTGCCCTGACGGAGGCCAACGCAGGCTCCGACGCCGCGGCGATCCAGACCCGGGCGGTACGCGATGGAAATGAGTTCGTGCTGAACGGTTCCAAGATCTGGATCACCAATGGCGACATCGCGGATGTGATCAGCGTCTTTGCGGTGACTGATCCGGCCCTCGGTGCTCGTGGGGGTGTAAGCGCCTTCATCGTGGAGAAGGGCTTTCCCGGCTTCAAGGTCGGTCACAAAGAGGAGAAGATGGGCATCCGCGGCTCCTCCACTGCCGAACTGTTCTTTGAGGACTGCCGCGTGCCGGCGGACAACGTGCTGGGGATCTTTGGTGCAGGATTCCTGACTGCCATGAAGACGCTGGACGTTGGCCGAATCAGTCTCGGCGCGGGCGGTCTGGGGGCTTCGCAGCAGGCGTTGAAGATGAGCATGGAGTTCGCCAAGAGCCGCTATCAGTTCGGGGCGCCCATCGCTGCCAAGCAGGCAATTCAGTGGATGATCGCGGACATGGCCATCGAGATTGAAGCGCTGCGGTCGTTGGTCTATCGCACTGCCTGGATGATGGATAGCGGCAACACAGGGCGCGATTTCAGCACCATGGCGGCCATGTGCAAGGTACTTGGCTCTGAGGTGGCGTGTCGGGCTGCGGACGCTGCAGTACAGATTCACGGTGGCATGGGCTACATGAAGAGCTATCCCATCGAGCGAATGTACCGAGACGCGCGTATCACGCGAATCTTTGAGGGCACCAATGAGATCCAGCGTGAGGTCATTGCCAAGAACCTGTTCCGCACCGTGGGGCTCAAGCTAAGATAGGCAAAACCGGGAGGAGGATCTACCTATGAAGATCGTTGTGATGATCAAGCAGGTTCCAGATACCACCGAGGTCCGGCTTGACCCCAAGACCGGCACTCTGATCCGCGAGGGCGTGCCGAGCATCATCAACCCAGAGGACAAGAATGCCCTTGAAGAGGCGCTCAAGCTCAAGGAAAGCCAGGGAGCGCACATTGTTGTGCTCTCGATGGGGCCACCCCAGGCGGAGGATGCTCTGCGGGAAGCGCTGGCGATGGGCGCTGACGAGGCCATCCTGTTGACAGACAGGGCCTTCGCCGGTGCCGATACCTGGGCGACAGCAGCCACACTGGGCTACGCCGTCAAAAAGATCGGGGACTATGACCTGGTTCTGGCGGGCCGCCAGGCGATCGATGGTGACACAGCCCAGGTGGGACCGCAGCTGGCCGAATTCCTCAAACTGCCACAGGTGACGTATGTCCGCGAAATGACCGTTGCAGATGGAAAGGTTCGTGCCAGACGCGCACTGGAGGATGGCTACGAGGATATCGAGGCTCCTCTGCCAGCCCTTCTGACCATTATCAAGGAGGCCAACACCCCGCGCTATCCACATGCCGGGGCGATCATCAACGCCTATCGCGAGCAGAAGGTCACCCAGTGGAAGATCGCCGACGTAGAAGCCAATCCGGAGAGCGTCGGCCTCAAGGGATCGCCTACTCAGGTCAAGCGCAGCTTTTCGCCACCGCCCAAGGAGCCGGGGCAGATCCTCAAGGGGTCGCCGCCCGAGGCGGCCAAGGATCTGGTGGCCATTCTGCGGCAAAAGAACATCGTCTAGGTGCGGGACAGGAGAGAGTGAATCTCTGGACGCGTTCACAATGCCAGCGCGTCTCACCGTTCGTTCGGCGAGATTGCGAGAAGTGTCGTGGGGGCTGTTTGACCTCGACAACACGCTTTACCCAAAAGGGAGCGGCGTGATGGAGGTGATCAGTCAGCGCATTCACGACTACATGGCTCAGCGTCTGAAGATGGATGAGGACACGATACAGACTCTTCGATCGCGCTATGTTGGATTGTATGGGACGACGATGAGAGGGCTGATCCTGGAGCACGGGGTGGACGCCGAAGACTACCTCCATTACGTTCACGATTTCCCGGTGGAGCAGTTCCTGGTCCGCAGTGATCGTCTGGACCAGGTTCTGGAGGAGCTGCCCTGGCAGAAGGTCATTTTCACCAGCTCGACGCGGGAGCACGCCCATCTCGTGCTGGGGGCTCTGGGTGTTGAGCGGCACTTTCCGCGAGTGTACGATATCCGTGACACAGGATACGTCGGCAAGCCCGCGGGATCGGCCTTCCGGACCTTGTTCGATGGGATCCATGCGGAGCCGCAGCAATGTGTATTGCTGGATGACTCGGTAGCCAACCTGCGCGCCGCCTCTGAGCTGGGCATGGCGACGGTTGGGGTTGGCTGCCAGGAGGGCGCGGAGGGTGTGGATTGGTGCGTTGAGCGGGTTGAGGATGTCCTTGGTCTGTTCGAGAGCCTGGTGAAGGCGCTCTGTCCGGGAGACGAAGGGCTTTCAACAACGATCCATAGGAGAGCGAATGACTGACACGAACCTGACCGTAGAGCATGCTGTCAGAGGTCTGGACGGCAGCTACACGACGAACTGGGAGGCAGTGCTGGCCAACCGGACCGGGCGGATGACCAGCTCCATGATTCGCGAGACCCTGAAGATGATGGCCACTCCGGGTATGATCTCCTTTGGAGGCGGCAATCCGGCGCCGGAACTGTTCCCTCTGCGGGAGTTTCAGGAAGCCTGCCGCTATGTCCTGGAGCATGATGGTCCCAGCTCGTTGCAGTACAGCGTCACAGAGGGATTCCCCCCGCTGCGGCAGTTCCTGGTCGAGAAGATGCGGAAGTATGGCGTCCCTGCGGAGCAGGAGAACATACTCATTGTCAACGGGTCACAACAGGCGCTGGACCTGGTAGGCAAGGTGTTCATCAACCCGGGCGACACGATCCTTACTGACAGGCCGACCTATCTGGGGGCGATTCAGGCCTGGTCGGCTTACGAGGCACGCTTCGTAACCGTGCCGTTGGATGATGATGGTACCCGCGTGGACCAGGTGGAGAAGATCCTGGAGCGCGAGCCGGTGAAGTTCATCTACTGCCTCCCCAACTTTCACAACCCGGCCGGCGTTACTCTGTCGCTCGAAAGGCGCCGAAAACTTGTAGAAATTGCCGCGCACCATGGTGTGTTCATTGTGGAAGATGATCCCTACGGGGAGCTCAGATTCGAGGGCGAGGACATCACTCCGATCATGGTCCTGCACAAGGAGAACACAATCTATCTTTCCACGTTCTCCAAGACGCTGGCTCCAGGCATTCGCATTGGCTGGATCGTAGCCCCGGCCAAAGTTCTGGGCCGGCTGGTTCAGGCGAAGCAGGGAGCGGACTTGCACACCAGCTCGTTTGTGCAGATGGTGGCTAACGATATCTGCCAGCGCGGGTTTCTGCGCCAGCACGTCCGCAGAATACGCGATACGTATCGAGAGCGCTGCGGAGTGATGCTGGCGTCGATGGAGAAGCACTTTCCTTCGGAGGTGCGCTGGACCCATCCGCAGGGCGGGCTGTTTCTCTGGGTGATTCTGCCCAAGGGTATGGATTCCATGGAGTTGCTGAAGTCGGCCCTCGAAGAGAAGGTGGCGTTCATTCCGGGCCCTGCTTTCTACCCGGACGGAAGCGGCAAGCATACTTTCCGCATGACCTTTGCCACGGCGAGCCCCGAAATGATCGAAGAGGGGATCCGCCGCCTGGGCAAAGTCATCAAGAGTCAGATGACGGGAAAACCGTGACGTTGGCGCGGACTGGAATGTCCACGTCAGGCGTAGCAGTACGAGCTTCGTAAGGAGGGCAAGGTATGGAATTAAAGATCGATCTCGAGAAGTGTACCGGTTGTGGCACCTGTACCTTCGCTTGTCCGTTTGGCGCAATAGAGGTGAAAGACGGCAAGGCGCACGTATTTGATCTTTGCACGGATTGCGGGGCCTGCGTGGAGCAATGCCCGGAGGGTGCGTTGTTCATTGGCGTGCGCGTGGCGGGTTCCGTCCGTGTGCAGGACTATCGCAACGTGTGGGTATTCGCCGAACAGCGCGATGGCACGTTGACAAAGGTTGCCCATCAGCTGATGGGGAAGGCCAGGCAGTTGGCCGACACTCTGGGTGCTCAGGCGAATGCTGTGCTGATGGGCCAGAACGTCGAGGGGCTGGCACAGGACCTGATCGCCGACGGAGCCGATGTGGTCTATCTGGCAGAGCATCCTCTGCTGGAGCACTATCGCACCGACACTTACGCCAAGGCGCTGGCGGATCTCATCCAGGAGAAGAAACCAGAAGTCGTACTGTTTGGTGCGACAACCGTCGGCCGAGACCTGGCGCCACGGATCTCGCAGCGCATTTATACAGGGCTGACGGCTGATTGCACGGGGCTCGACATAGATGAGAGCGAGCGCCTTCTGCTGCAAACCCGACCGGCTTTCGGGGGCAACATCATGGCCACGATCATCTGCCCCAGCCACAGGCCGCAGATGTCCACGGTTCGTCCCGGTGTGATGACCGTGCCCGTCCCCGACAAGAGCCGGCAGGGCTCGGTGGAGCGTGTGAGCGTCAACCTGGCCGACGACGACCTGAACATCAAGATCCTCGAGGTCGTGCGCGAGGCGCGTCGCCGGGTCGACCTGGAAGCGGCCAAGATCATCGTGTCAGGCGGGCGCGGCCTCGGCAATCCGGAAGGGTTCAAGATGATCGAGCAGCTGGCAGAGGCCCTGGGTGGTGAGGTAGGGTCTTCACGTGCGGCTGTCGACTCGGGATGGATCGACCACGATCACCAGGTCGGCCAGACCGGCAAGACGGTGCGTCCCGAACTCTACGTCGCCTGTGGCATTTCCGGGGCGATCCAGCACCAGGCGGGGATGAAGGAAAGCAAATTCATCGTGGCCATCAACAAGGACCCAGGAGCGCCGATCTTCCAGATCGCCGATATCGGCATCGTTGGCGACCTGTACAAGGTGATCCCCGAACTCGTCAAGCAGCTCAAGGCAGCGGGCGCGGGGAGCAAGATCTAGCTACTCCGGCCCACAGTAACACACCAACCTGCGTGCGCCATGCACCGCGACATGGCGCACGCAGGGGAACGGGCTCGGTCAGATTGCGTTGTCACAGCCCGAGACTGGCCGCCCCTGACACCAGCACCTGGTGATTCGGCTGATCATCGGCGTCGTCCCCAAGAGAGGCAGTTGAAGAGTGGAACACCCGCTTGTAGTTGAATCAGTGGTCAGGGTGCGCTATGCCGAAACGGACGCCGAGGGTGTGGTCTATTACGCCAACCACTTTGTGTATATGGAGGTTGGCAGGATCAACTTTCTGCGCACGCTGGATATCAATCGCAGCTTCTGGCAGGAGGAGGGCCTTGGGCTCGTCATATTGGAGGCCTCCTGCCGTTACCACTCTCCTGCCCACTTTGATGAGGAGCTGACCATCCGCACGTCGCTGGAGGCAGTGCGCCGCTCCAGTTTCTCGATGCGCTACGAGCTGCTGCACAGGGATACGCAGCGCCTGCTGGCGGAAGGCCGCACAGTCCAGGTGTTTGTCGATCTCAAGTCGATGCGGCCCACAGGACTGCCCCCGGATGCCCTGACCAAGCTCAAGGAGGCGTCACAGGGATCGCCATAGTCGGGGCGAGGAAAGAGCCTGAACCGTGGGCACGGCAGCCGAAGGCCAAAGCGAAGCCAGGGCACGAGGGAGTCGGGAATCTCCCTGACCTTTGTGTCTCAGAAGTAGCCAGACAGAGGGGAGCCATGCTGGAAGAGAGGCAGTACGGGCCGGTGGTAGGGTTTCGTGCCGCCCGCTCGTTTCTGGGACGGGGGTATTACTTCACAGCTGCCTACTGGGTGGACGGTCTGCTGGTGGATTCTGGCTGTTCCTTTACCGACGGTGAGCTGTTGAGGGCTTTGCCCCCTGACAGGCGGCCCGTGACGACTATCGTGAACACTCACTGTCACGAGGACCACATCGGTGCAAACGGCCTGCTGCAGCAGCGCCTGGGATCACGGATCCACGCGCATCCGCTGGCCCTGCCAGTTCTGGACAATCCCCATCTTCAGCCGTTGCAGCCCTACCGCAGGGTTTTCTGGGGTTGGCCCAGGCCCTCGCGCGGCGAGCCAGCGAACGAATGGATCGAGACTGAGCATCACCGTCTGCGGGTGATCCCGACGCCCGGGCACAGTCCTGACCATATCGCCCTGTACGAGCCGCAGCGAGGCTGGCTGTTCAGCGGCGACGCGTACATCGGTGGTCGAGACAAAGCTGCCAGAGGGGACTATGATGTCCGGTCGATCATCCGGTCGCTCAGGACGCTGGCCGCCCTGGACATCACCGCGCTGTTTCCGGGCAGCGGCACGGTGCGCCAAAACCATCCCGCGGACGAGATCCTGCGCAAGGCCGACCAGATGGAGGAGCTGGGTGCGCAAATCCACGCACTCCATGCCAGTGGCTGTGATTCCACGGAGATCCGTAATCGGCTGTTCGGGCGGGAGACCAGTCTGTACTTTGTCACACTGGGCCACTTCAGCGGGATCCACCTGGTAGAAATATACCTGCGTGCCGCGCCAGATTCTTCCGGCCCGGCTAGCACACCCGTGCGCTTCAGCGGTGGTGGAGGTGCGGGATGACCGTTGCCATCGTCCGCGCCACGCCCGACTCTGTTGGTCCGGCGATGGCGGAGCTGGTGAGCCTGCTTGGGTACCGGCCTTCGCACCGGGCTCTGTTCATCAAACCGAACGTGCCGGACAGCGGACCGCCGGGGCAGGGATTGTTCACGGATCCCTCTGTAGTAGATGCATTCCTGGACCTGTTCCCTGGCATGCCAGTGGTGATAGGAGAGGGCTGTATCGTGGGCTGTGATGCGTCCGTGGCACTGCGGAAGAATGGCTACGGGGAGGTAGCAGCGCGTCACGCCGCGGAGTTGGTCGATCTCGAGAAATCGCCACGTGTGTCCGTACCCTTCCCGCCCGACTGGGACAGCATTCCGGCGTTTGGGGGACATCTAGACCTGCCGACTTACCTGCAGAGCCACGAGTACATCAACATCGCCAAGATGAAGACACACGTGCAGACCGGCGTGACCCTGGGGCTCAAGAATCAGAAAGGCCTCCTTGCCGGGGCGGACAAGAGGCGCTTCCACAGCCTCGGCCTGCACGAGTGCATTCGCGCACTGGGCGACCTGGTGCAGCCGAACCTGACCATCGTAGACGGCATTGTGGCGCTGGAGGGCAATGGCCCATGGCGATACGGCACTCCCCTGGCCATGAACCTGCTGGTGGGAGGCACGAACCTGGTGGAGGTTGATAATGTCTGCCGCGAGCTGATGGGCTTTCCGCCAGAGCATGCTCCACATATTCCGCGGCTGCAGGGCGTGGAAACGGTCGGGGTTGCCGTGGAGCACGTCCGCCGCCAGTTTGCCTTCCACTACCAGGGCTGCTTCGTATACAAGAATGTGCATGAGCACCTCAACGATTCGTGCAGCGGATGCAATCTCAGCCTGTACCATGCCTTCCGGGCTATGAAGCGCAGCCGCCTGAGGAGGATTCGCTTTCTCTACCGGGGCGTGTGGCGGCGCCTCGATGTGGTGATGGGCCACGCCGACAGTCTGCCCTCAGGGCATGGCAAGGTGATCTGCGTTGGCGAGTGCGCTCGTCGTCTGGCGGAGAAGTATGGCCTGCCCCTGGCGAGAGGGTGCCCGCCGGACCCGGAAAAGCTGGTCAGACTACTGTGAAGGTGAGGTGACCGTGGAAGGGCGCCGTACTACGGGGGTTGCGGCTGGGCCGCCGCCCGCCGCTGACGCGTCCCGGGGACTGTGGTTGGCCGATCCCTACTCTGATTGGCCGGCACGATACCCGGGCCGCAGAGCCGTGGGCTACTTCTGCAGTTATGCCCCGCTCGAGATTCTGCATGCGGCCGGCCTGACGCCTCTGAGGCTTTTTCCGGTGGAGGGAACAGTCGCCCAGGCTGATGCCGTGCTGCCGCCCTTCTCGTGTGCTCTGGCGAGATCCACAACGGAGCGGCTTCTGCTAGGGGAGTTGTCCTTTGTTGAGGCGGTTCTCTTTGTGCATACGTGCGATACCATGCAGTGTCTCGCCGATATCTGGAGAATGGCGGGCACAGACCTGAAGGTGATCAACTTCCCCTTGCCTGCCGTGCTCAGCGCCAGGGGTGCGCGGGAGTTGGTCCAGGCCGGTCAAAGGGAGCTGCTGCGAGCTCTGGAGGATGAGTTGGGTCGGCACGTCACAGATGAGTCTCTGCGAGCGAGCGTTGCCCTCTACAATGAACAGAGACGCCTCCTCAGCGAGCTTTATGCATGGCGAGACCGTTTGCCGGCGCTGAGACTCTGGCAGCTCAGCATGGCTGGCTTTGTGATGCCAGTTGAGGATCACATATCCCTGTTGCAGCAGTCACTATCGGTGGCTGCAGGTGCCGACGGGGAGTCCCGGCGTGGTCCGAGGCTGGCCATCGTTGGCACTGTGCTGCATGAGGGGTCGATTCTTGATCTGATTGAGGAATTGGGCGGGCAGGTTGTGGCGGATGATCTGTGCACCGGCGAGCGTTATCTGCAGTCATCAGTGGAACTCCATGAGGACGGCGATCCTCAGACGGCACTGGTGGAACGCACCCTGGCGCGTCCGGTTTGCCCCGCAAAGCGGCACGCAGATCGTGACGCTCCCGAACGCCTGGTGCGGTTGGCGCGGTCCCGCGGTGCACAGGGGGTGGTATTTGTGCTTCCGCGGTACTGCGATCCGTGCGGTTTCGACTCTGTCCTCCAGCGGCGCGCCCTGGACACGGAGGGAATTCCTCACCTGACGGTGGAAACAGAGCTCACCCAGCCGACTGGCCAGCTTCGCACTCGGCTGCAGGCGTTTCTGGAGCTGCTGTCGCCCGGGTAAGGCGGTATAGTGGGAAGACGCCACAAGCGATTGAAGACTGCCAGCGAGCTGCAACGGCTTATGCAGTGGCATTATGCCAGCCTGCGGTTGCCTCGTCTTGGACGACCCTTGGCCTGGGTCACCAGCGGGGCGCCCGTGGAGATCTTGCGGGCGATGGGCGTGGCCGTGGCATATCCGGAGAACTATGGTGCCATCTGCGGGGCGCAACACCAGGCCACAGCCCTGTGTCAGCAGGCAGAGGCGGAGGGATACTCACCTGACCTGTGTTCATACGCTCGCACCAGTCTGGGAGCCATCTTTCAGCCACATGCGGCGCCCATGGGCGGCCTGCCCAAACCGGATCTGCTGCTGGCCTGCAACAACATCTGCTCGACTGTCGTCAAGTGGTATGAAGCCGCCGCGGACAGCTTGCACGTGCCCCTCTTTGTGCTCGACACGCCTTTCATCCACAGGGAATTGACCCCGCAGATGTCCGCCTATGTTCTCACACAACTGGACGAGCTTGTCGAGTTCGTGGAGCGCTCGTGCGGCCGACGGCTTTCTGCGGAGAGACTGCGACGGGTCGCCCGGCAGGCCAACGAGACGGTGCGACTCTGGGGTGAGATTCGAGCGATGTGCCGGGCCCGTCCATCCCCGCTAAATGCTCCCGACCTCTTCGTCAATATGGCCCCCATCGTCGTTCTGCGCGGCACGGGTGGCGCGGTCCGGTTCTACAGACATCTGCACTCGGAGGTGGCAGAACGAGTGCGAGATGGGGTCGGTGCGGTGTCAGAGGAGAAGTACCGGCTGCTCTGGGACAACATCGCGATCTGGCCCCAGCTCTACCGTTTCTACAACTATTTCGTCAACTACGGGGCCTGCTTCGTCGCCGACACATACACGGGGGCCTGGTCGATGGAGATCCCCCAGGGCGACATTATGAAAGGGCTGGCGGAGACCTACGCCAGTGTGTACCTCAACCAGAGCCTGGAGTATCGCGCCCGGCGCATGATCGACCTGATCAAGGAGTACGATGTGCAGGGGTTTGTGATGCACAGCAACCGCAGCTGCAAACCCTACTCCCTCGGGCAGTACGCGATTCGACGCATGGTTACGCAGGAAACGGGCATCCCCGGACTGGTGGTCGAGTCGGACATGTGCGACGAGCGGGCTTTCGCGCTGGAGCCCATCAGAACGCGCATTCAGGCCTTTGTGGAGACGCTTGAATCGATGGGCGGTTCGCACACGACCCAGCCGGTTGTCGAAGGGACGGGGGTGCGCTAGTGGCCGCCCAAGCCTACCTGGGCATAGACATCGGCTCTCTGACGGTCAAGGTGGTGGCCCTGGACGAGCAGGCACATATCCTGGGCCGCGGCCTGGCAGAGGCAGGGTACGGCGGCCAGGAGGCAGCGGAGTTCCTGGTGAACAAGGTGCTGCAGGAGTCCAGCGTTCTTCCCGGGGCTGTCGCATGCACTGTGGTCACTGGCTATGGACGGGTACGGTTCGCAGCGGCTGACCGGGAGGTGTCGGAAATCTCGTGCCACGCCCGTGGAGCCATGCATCTCAATCAGGCGACGCGCACAGTGATTGACATTGGTGGTCAGGACAGCAAGGCCATTCGACTGGACGAGAGCGGTCGGGTGGTTGATTTTGCGATGAACGACAAGTGCGCGGCCGGGACCGGTCGCTTTCTGGAGGTCATGGCCGGGGCACTGGGTGTGTCGGTCGGGCAGCTGGGTGCACTGGCCCTGACGTCGTCGACACCAGTGACCATCAGCAGCACCTGTACAGTCTTTGCCGAGTCCGAAGCTGTCTCGCACATCTCCAGGGGTGCAACGCGTCAAGACGTCGCGCGGGGCCTCCTGCAGGCCATTTGCTCGCGCGTACTGGGGCTAACCGCACGAGTTGGGATGCTGCCTGCGGTGGTGCTAACCGGTGGAGTCGCCCTCAATGAGGGGATTGTTGCTGAGTTGAGCCGGCAGTCCGCGACGGTCGTCTGGGTGCCCCCTGACCCACAGACTGTTGGTGCTCTCGGGGCCGCCCTGTACGCGCTTCAGTATGGGAAGACAAAGTGAAAAAGCGATGCGGGCTGGCGTGGGCCGCAGTCCGCGCCGCGTTGTCAGCCCTGGGTGGTCAGCCTCTGAAAGGCAGGTGAAACTGGCTATTGACAGCTTGACAGAAATCGTGCTATACTGTAGCCGGCGTGTATTGCCGTTCACGCGGCATGTCCTGTTTTTTTCCGCTGTACTCTCACAATCAAACAGGGAGGGTGAATGATGGAGAAGCCGTGGTTGAAGAGCTATGAGCCTCAGGTTCCACCTACGCTAAAGTATCCGCATCGTCCTCTGCAAGACAACCTCGCGGAATCGGCGCGCAAGTACCCCGGAGCAACGGCCACGATCATCCAGAATGCCAAGCTGACTTACGCCGAACTGGACTCTCTCGCTGACCGGTTCGCCGCAGCGTTGCAGGGCCTGGGCGTGAAAAAGGGCGACCGGGTGGCCATCTACACAGCCAACTGCCCTCAGTTTGTGATCTCCTACTACGGAGCTTTCAGGGCAGGGGCCATCGTTGTGGCCTTCAACCCGCTGTACGCCGCCCCCGAGGTCGAGCATCAACTGATCGATTCTGGTGCGGAAGTCATGATCTGCATGTCGCGGTTCTATCCCAACGTCAAGAGCGTGCGAGCCCGAACCTCGCTCAGGCACGTGATCGTGACCAACATCAAGGAATACTTCCCACCGCTGATCAAGGTGCTCTTCACCCTGGCTAAGGAAAAGCACGGCGGGGACAGGCAGGATATCAGCGGAGACGCCAACACCCACTGGTTCCAGGACCTGCTGGCCAAGGCACCGGCAAAACCCCAGCCTGTGCAGGTGCTGCCGGAGGACACGGCCGTGCTGCTCTACACGGGTGGCACAACTGGTGTTCCCAAGGGCGCCGAGCTGCGTCACTCCAACATGATGGCCGATGCGGTGATGTGCCGCCACTGGCTGCATGACACGCAGGAGGCCAAGGAGGTCATACTAACCACACTGCCCCTTTACCACAGCTATGGCATGACCACCTGCATGAACTTTGCCGTGTATACTGCCGGGGCGATGCTGCTGATCCCCAATCCCCGCGACTATCTGGACATTATGAAGAACATCAACAAGCACCACCCCACGCTGTTCCCGGGTGTGCCGACGATGTACGTGGCGTTCAACAATTTCCCGGATATAGCCAAGTACAACGTCAAGTCGATCCGCGCCTGCCTCAGCGGCGCAGCGGGATTGCCCGCAGAGGTGCAGACCAAGTTCCAGGAGTTGACGGGTGCGCGGCTGGTGGAGGGCTTTGGCCTCAGCGAGTCGTCGCCAGTGACGCATGCTAACCCGATCTATGGCAAGAACAAGATCGGTACCATCGGAGTGCCATGGCCCGACACAGAGGCCAAGATCGTGGACATCGACACGGGCCTGACGGAAATGCCTGTGGGGGAGAAGGGTGAGCTGATCATCCGTGGCCCGCAGGTCATGAAGGGCTACTGGAACATGCCCAAGGAGACAGCGATTGCGCTTCGCGATGGCTGGCTCTACACGGGTGACATCGCCACGATGGATGAAGAGGGCTACTTCAAGATCGTCGACCGCAAGAAGGATATGATCATTGCAGGCGGGTTCAACATCTACCCGCGAGATGTCGAGGAGGCTCTCTACAGGCACCCCAAGGTGAAAGAGGCGGTGGTTGCCGGCATCCCGGATCCCTATCGGGGAGAGACGGTGAAGGCGTACGTGATCCTGAAGGATGGTCAGACGGCGACAGAAGAAGAGATCATCGAGTTCTGCAAGGGCCAGGTGGCTAAGTACAAGGTGCCGACCGCAGTCGAGTTCCGCACCGAACTGCCCAAGACCATCGTAGGCAAGATCCTGCGCCGCATGCTGGTGGAAGAAGAAAAGCAGAAATTGGCTGCACAGGGCAAATAGCCCGAGATCGAACAGCCCCCGCCTCGAACCGAGGCGGGGGCTGCTGTCTGTACAGGGCCCGGGCGCGGGCTGTCGGAGCGCACGGGGCTCAGCCCCTGGTCAAAACGAGGAACAGAACACCCAGAGGAAGGTACAGAAGGTTGGCCAGCAGCATCGTTGCCAGATAGGCAACGGCTGCCTTGCCCTTCGATACACCGAGGGTTGTCGAGCGTTGGCGGGCAAACAGGTAGATACCCACCGTGCCGAGCAGGGTCAGCAGCAGCACGGGCAGAACCAGCACCGCCAGGGTGCCTGCGGACAGCATCAACAGAATGACTGCGCCCACAACGACCAGGCCGTTGATCAACGGATACAATAGTGCCCAGCCGAGGGCTTCCAGCCACGACCGCGGATCGCGCCAGTTGTAGCTCTTGCCCATTCTGCGCATCACCAGCCACCAGCTAAGGAACCAGATCAGCAGCGCCGCGAGCGGCGCCGCCAGCCAGGTGAGAACTCTGACCGCATCCTCGACACTCTGGTGACGGAGCAGGCTCTGCGTGTGCTGCGAGATTGATGGGAGGCGCGTGATCAGGACATCCTCCGCCGAGTTGCTCTGGCGATAGGTGATTCGCCACACCCTGCCAAAGCCGCCCACCGCCTCATCGACGGCGAAAGCCGGACCGTCTGCGGACTGGATGCGGGGCAGGGAGCGAGAGGACCAGCCTCCGCCTGTGTATCCGGAGGCATCCGTACCCAGTCGGGGGTAGCTCGTGGCAAAGTCCACTCCAGGAGGAGCCGTGACGTAAACACGCGTGAGTTCGATGGGGTGGGCCCAGGCACTGCCCGTTCCGAGCGGATAGGAATAGGTGGGCCCGCCGACTCCATTCTGGCTAGCTGCGGTTGACTGGGGCACCAGCCTGGAGCTCCAGGAGAGGTGCAGGCCAGGCTGCCCGGAGCGTGAAGCTGAGGTGCCTCCGGACTTGACAGGCGGCTGGGTCTGCAGGGATATCACTGCGATCTGTTGGCCGCGCAGTCGAGCCAGGGTATCGCGTACGGACGGGTCGAGGCCACTGGCCAGGATCAGCAAGGTCAGGTCTGTTTGCTGGTCTACCTGGAATATGGCTACTTCCGAGCTGGCCGTCTCGAAAGTCGCCAGAGGGGCAGGCAGGCCTGCCGCCCCGCAGCCGCTGAGCACCGCGACCAGCCAGAACGGCCAACTCCAGGCCCCGTTTATGAAGAGGGCGCCAAACAGCCACGACAGGCGAACGCTGGCGCGGTAGGTAGCCTGGCGCTCGACCTCCGAACGCAAGAGTCCGTCCAGAGTCTCTGTGACGTTCTCGTCGAATGTGATCGAATCCACCTCGACCACCCGGAACTGGCTGGCCTCGGCTCCCAAGGGAACGTAGAACACAACCTCGTGCGACTGGCCGCTCTCATCCAGCATGGAAACGAAGAGGTCGATGGCGGCGTGATCGGCGTCACTTAGGTTGACCACTGCCGTCTGCTGACCCTCACGGAGGTAAGCCCAGAGCTGCGGATCGGGTGGCACGACGCAGCCGTCAGCGCGGGCCGTCGCACCCTGGGCCAGCAGGAGCACCAGCAGGAAGGACAGACTCAGCCGCCAGGATCGCTGGAGCGGTAAGTTCGAACGCCCCTCTGCGTCATGGCTCCTGATCATGTCTGGCCTCGCTCTCCGTTGGTGCTGTCAACTCTTCCCATGTAGCAAAGGCCCTTCGCAGATGGGGAATCACGATTGAGCCGCCGACCACCAGGCCGACTCCCAGTGCTTCCACCAGCTCTGCGGTGGTGACCCCTTCTTCGTGGCAACGGATGACGTGGTACTGGATGCAGTCATCGCAACGCAGCACCAACGATGCCACCAGACCGAGGAGCTCCTTTGTCGGACGGGGCAGAGCACCCTCGCGGTACGTCTGGGCGTCCAGACTGAAGAAGCGCTGGATGGTAAGGTCCGCGTGCTTCATGACCAGCTCGTTCAGGTCGGAGCGCTCGCGCTGGAACTGATCGATCGTCTTTCTAGACATGATTGCCCCCCGGGGTGAACGATGTCTCCCCATGGCCACTCCCGAAGCTCGGCTGAGGTCCGGGAAGCGGGCTCGCTCGAGGCACGAAACCTAGTACTTGAACGACTCTACCAGCTTTTTCTCCTGGCCTTCGACAAAGGCCTCGACCTCCACGTACGACTCGAGGCCGGAGCCGTGCAGCTTGTCCCTCAGCAAGTCATCCAGCTGGAAGATCCCTGCCGAGTTGTTCATCCTAACTCGCAGGCGTACGGGCTTGTTCTCGCCTTCCAGGATTTCCAGACTCTCGATGGCCGCTGCGGACACCGAGTGGATATTCAGTTCGCCCGCCTCAAAAGGAATGCGCGAGCGGCCCTTGGCCATATCCATGGCATCCGCCACGCGCACGATGCCGGCCTCCAGAGTCAAAGGATGCCCGCCGGAACGGTGGGCGATAATGGCGTGCAGGGTCTCAGAGACCAGGACCGTACGCTCTGGCACGTTGTAGAGATCGGTGAGCAGCTCCTTCACCAGAGGGGCGGCCAGAAACAGACTGTAGCGTTCGTGGTCCTCGCGATGGATCGACATGCCGAGATCGTGCAGCAGGGAGGCCAACACCACAACGATTTCGGCGTCATCGTGGTGCAGCCCATAGTCCTTCACCACACTGGGCTCGATGCCGTGGTCGACCAGCAGGCGGAGGATGCGCAATGCGATGTTGGCGATGATCTGCACGTGTACCGGCCCGTGATCGCTCATATGGAGGCGGTCCACGGCAGTCACGTTACAGACTCGCCAGAGAGTCTGCAGCTCATGGTGGGCATTGATTCGATTCACCAGCTCCTGCAGTCTGGTATTGCGGCGAGCCGGGAGGTGCAGCTCGGTGGGCTGCTGCAGCAGGTCCTTGATGGTGAGTGATTTCCGGCCGGCTGGCTGAACGGATGGCTCCACTACCCTGGGCATGGTTAGCTCCTTCCGACCCTATGGCCGGTTCGCAACGACGCTTCGATCGGAGGCCGCTTCAGTGGATCTTGCGGCGGGTGATGGCCTGATAGGCGAGACGATTGGCTCGTTCGTTGTGCGGGTGGCCGGAGTGACCTCGCAGCCAATGCCAACGCACCCGATGCTTGCCGGCTAAAGTGCTCAGCTCTTGCCACAAATCGACGTTCAGCACGGGCTGGTTGCCGCTGCGCCGCCAGCCGCGAGCGATCCAGGCGGGCAGCCAGAGCGTGATGCCCTGCTGCAGGTACTGCGAATCTGTGTAAATGTCCACGGTAGCCGGGGTTTGGAGGGACCTGAGCGCGGAGATGGCGGCCTGAAGCTCCATGCGGTTGTTGGTCGTAGATGCCTCGCCGCCCGAAATCTCGCTAGTCTGGTCCCCGTCGAAAATTACGGCGGCCCAGCCCCCTGGCCCGGGATTCGGCTGACAGGCACCGTCGGTATAGATGCTCAAGGGCCGAGATGCCGCGTCGCGGCGCGCATGCGGGTCGCGCATGCGCCTATGCCGGCTGCATGGGGATGGCCGGATCCCAACCCTGGGCGATGGGGACGATTTCCCACAAAGAGGTGATCTGCTGCAGGTGCCGGAAAGCAGGCGCAACATCGTGACGCGCCGAGCGCACCAGCCAGAGACCCTTGAGACCCACCCGTTCTGCCGCCAGCACGTTCTGTGGAATGTCATCTACAAAGATCGCCTGCTCTGCCGACATTCCGAGCGAGCGAAGCGCAAGCTCATAGATGGCGGGATTGGGCTTTTTCAGGCCGACCTGTGCCGAGATGGTGACGCTTTCGAAGTAGGGCCAGAGACCCAGCAGCTGCAGGAGAGACTCGAGGTAGGGCCAGGCATTGGTGATGAGGCCGAGCCTGCAGCCGTCACGCAGGGTCGTCAACGTCGTGATCGCATCGGCGTAGACCTTGAACCAGCGGTGGGCGCTGTCCTCGTTGCGGCGGATCACAGCAAGAGGACCGCTGTTTGCCATGCCCGTCCAGTCGGCTACATTGGCGAACAGGCGCGTGGGGCGGCTCGCCTTGATTGGGGTTTCCGAGCGCGCTCGACCGTAGGCCTCCTGCAGGCCAGCGTCCAGGTCGTGGATCAGCATTTTGATGATCTGCTGCAGGGGCAAGCGCCGCGCCTGCGATTCCTTCGCCCAGCGAGTGCCGAATAGCGTATTGAAAGCATCAAAGTAGACTGCCTGGTACATTGGCTTCTCCTGCCCTGTCCCGCCGTGACGGGAGAGGGCATCCGTTAGTGTCTCAGATGACACGTGTCATTGAGTGAGAGCACGTAGTATCCATCCGGACGCCACTCTATTGCATTGACGGCGCAGGTGTCCTGGCCGATACGCCAGTGCGCCGAATTGTCCAATCCCAACACGGCACAAAGGAGCACACGATTCAGAACCGTGTGGCCAACCACGACCACATCCTGCCCCGAATGGCGCTCGATGATCGCCTGCAGTGCGGGCAGGGCACGCTGCTGCACCTCAGACAGGCTTTCACCACCAGGGAACGAGACCGTGTGAGGCGCCGTCATCCAGCGAGTCGACAACTCGGGCCAATTGCGCCTGACTTCAGTATACAGCAGACCCTGCCAAATGCCGAAATTCATATCGATCAGGTCCGCTACCACCTCGACTTCGAGGTGCAGGGCCGTAGCGATGGCCTGCGCCGTCTGCACGGCGCGCCGCAAGGGGCTGCTGAAGACGGCCGTGGGGTGCCAGTCCGCCGCTACGCGCGCAGCCGTTGCCCGCGCCTGGGACAACCCTGTCTCGTCGAGAGGGATGTCGACCTGTCCGCGAATGCGGTCTTGGGCGTTAGAGGCGGTCTGGCCATGTCGGACCAGGATGATGTGCGTCATCCACTCTGCCTGTCTCGAAAGTACATAATTCTAGCTCAGGTTGGGCAATCATCAAAGCGCAGGCAAATGGGTGCGCTGGCTCGCTGCTGCGCCGCGGACACCAGGTGCCCGTCCGCGCTGGCGGTTTCGTTCGAACTGGCTACTCAGATATCAACTTGCCGAACGCCTCGTACAGACGCTCCGTAACCGGACCTGGCCTGCCACGACCGATGACCCTTCCGTCGACCTGAGTCACGGGCAGAATCTCGAGCATCGTGCTGCTGAGAAACAGCTCCTGAGCGGAGTACATCTCATCCACAGTGAAAGCTTCCTCGCGCACAGGGAGCTGAAGCTGCGCTGCCAGCTCCAGCACCACAGACCGGCTGATGCCTCCCAGAATGTCAGAGTCCGCCTGGTGCGTCACCAGAGTGCCGTTCATGACCGCCAGCACGTTGGTGCTGGAACCCTCCGTGACCAGACCGTCGCGAACGAGGATGGCCTCAAAGACCCCGGCATCGTGCGCCTGGGTCTTGGCCATGGCGTTGGGTAGTAACATGATGCTTTTGATGTCGCAGCGTCTCCAGCGCAGGTCAGGAACGGTGATAGTCGACACGCCATTGGTGCGTGCATTGGCTGGCAGGGGGCGAAGCGGCGCATGCATCAGCAGCAAAGTGGGATGCACCTCTGCGGGGAAGGCGTGAGCTCGCGGATGGGCACACCCACGCGTGCACTGGATGTAGAAACTGGTGTCCCTCAGGCCATTCTCGTCCAGCAGCCGTTGAATGATATCAGGGATCTCATCCACAGCGTCGGCAAGGGGGAGCTGAGCGCCTGCGGCGCTGCGGTGCAGTCGCTGCAGATGGTCGGCCAGCCTGAATGGACGGCCGCCATATACGCGCACCACCTCATAGATCCCATCGCCAAACAGAAAGCCACGGTCCTCCACCGGCACCACGGCCTTCTCCAATGGGATGTAATCTCCGTTCCAGTAAACAATGGCCATCGATTGCCTCCTGCAGAACCGGGGGCGAGGATAGAATGCCCGGCTCCCAACGGCGGGAGTATAGGCCGGCGGGCGTGGGCTGTCAACAGCGCGGATCGGCTCACGCGGCTGTCCCGGAGTTTGACAGCTAGCGAGTTTTGGCTATACTGACTTCCCGCGGGCCGCTAGCTCAATGGTAGAGCAAATGACTCTTAATCATTAGGTTACAGGTTCGAGTCCTGTGCGGCTCACAAGACCCAACACGCTATGGTTCATCGAACGTCGCCCCTGTCACTACTGGCAGGGGCGACGTTTGTGTTGTCACGGTCAAAGGGCGAGCCGCCGATCCGCCTGCTTCCACCAACTGATTACGGGTAAGGGGCAGGTTAGCTTCTGACGCGGTGTTCATTCCTGACCGGGTACCCGGCAGAGTTGCCGCTCATCCCGCGGCTCCTGACCACCCCGCTTCGGCCCACGGTCCTTACCGCCTCCCCTCGGCACGTGGCAAGGTGTAAGTGGCCAACAGATCATT
>DCVA01000032.1 GCA_002327925.1 Anaerolineales bacterium UBA2200 | reverse complement strand
CCGACAGCATCGTACCGGAGCCGGGCAACCCTCAGTCGCTCAACCGGTACAGCTATGTGCAAAACAACCCCTTGCGCCATTCGGACCCAACCGGGCATGCGTTGGATGACGGCTTTGGGGTTCGCTGGCGATATGCGCCAGGAGGCGGGTTGCGTGCAGTAGGCCTGTTTGCACCTGGAGCAGGTCAGTCCGATAGCGACCTCACCTACTTTGCGGTGATAGAGGCGCAGGCGAGGGCTGCCAGCGGAGACGTGGCGGAGCTAGCCCACGCCAACGGCACTCTGGCTGGCAGGCGTTCCACCTACCCCGGGTTCTCTGCGTTGGTTGGCGATGGCCAGCGCTGGGAGGTGAAAGATGAGATGAATAAGCAGCTTGGAGACAGTTTCCGCCTTTGTAGCGCGTCAGCATGCGGGTGGTATGAGTACTCGGTGCTAGGCAACATCTTGTATGGTTTTGCGGGCCATCAGGCTGGATTTGAGGTGATTGAACTCTGGCTCGGCGCCGGGTATGCGGAGGCGACTGACCCCGAGAATATCGCGAAGCAGACTGGTTCCAAAGCAAGCCCGATGCTCTACCTTCCCAAGGAGAACCTTCTGTACTTCGGAGACAACGGGCAAGGCTTCCGGGCCGTAAGTTTTGGCATTGCACTAAGCCGTCGCTATGGCCCAGACGTGACCGCGCCAGAGTTCAAAGCCTTGCTGGTGGCATTTGACGACGGACTGGATCATGGAACGCCCAGCGAGGACTCGCACTTTGGATGGCCCTACGCCCCCGGTTGGTTCGACAACCGCAGGGGGGCCAAGCCATGAGCAAGGGGCGATCCTGCCTGGGGTTCGTAGTTTTTCTTCTTGTGCTTTCTTGCATCATGCTCGAGGTTGTGCTGTTTGTGGTTGATCGCTGGCGAGGCGAGCGTGCGCCTCGTCGGGAGTTCGAGGCTGAGTCGCTACTAATGGATGCGACTCTGTTCCCGACAGGCTGGTGGGATCACACTATCACCTATAAGCCGCTGACAAAGTGGGTTCGCAGCAATGGGTGTCACGCACTCCAACAACTCTACCGCCGCTACTATTTGAATGAAAGCAAGCAACTGTACCAGCGATACCTCGGGTCGAAGTTCCCCAGGAGGGAGCATTTTCAGGAAGAATGGCAACCCAGACTCGACTTGAGTGCGGAGATGACCTTCGCCGACGAATGCTATGCGGCGTGCGCATACTACGGCATGTGGTATGGGGAGGACTATCAGTATGTAGATGAGCAGGAACTGCACTGTGGCGTGTTGGCCCGCTATCAGGAATATGTGACGTATTTCCACGCACGAGTCGTACCACCCTACCTTCGCGTTGACGATCTGGGCAGCATTTTGCGCGGGATTGACCAGAGATTCGCGGCTGCAATGGAGTTGGAGGGTGCTCCGGACAAGCCTCCCGAAGAAGAGCGCCCCTAGTGACACGCATCCTTTCTCGCACGTAGGGAGCAACATTACGCGGGACGTGGTAGCCAGCCAGACCTACCCCGGAGGGACGGGAGGCGAGGCGGGAGAGAGAGTACAGACGGACTATGACGTCTGGGGCCGGCCGGTGGTGGTGAGCGGCACGACGCTGTACGTGACCAGCGCGGCGTACGACGCCCTGGGGCGTCCAGCGGCAATGGCCCTGGGCAACGGGCAGCAGACCCAGTACGTATATTATACAGCCACACAGCAGGGCGGGCGGCTGTACGAGATCAAGACCGGCACCAGCGGAGCGCCGGACGGCACCCAGTACCTGCAGTACGGCTACGACCGGGTGGGCGACGTCAAAGCGATTATGACCCGTGAATAACCGCGTATGTGATAACGCTACGTTCAGCGCGGGCATTTGCCTCGACCCTGCTCCTACACTATACTGCCCAAGATGATCCGCAGGCTGCTGGAACTGTACGACTACCGTGAGCTGGTGCTCAATCTGGTTGTGCGCGACCTCAAGGTGCGCTACAAGAACTCGGTGTTGGGCGTGCTCTGGTCGCTGCTGAACCCGCTGGCGATGATGGCCGTCTTTACCGTGGTCTTTACCGTCATGCTGCCCAGTAACACCACGCCCAATTTTCCCGTGTTTGTGCTGTGTGGCATCCTGCCGTGGAATTTCTTCCGGGATTCGCTGATGGGCGCGATTGCCAGCATCGTCAACAACGCCCCGTTGATCAAGAAGGTCTACTTCCCCCGCGAGGCGTTGCCGGTCTCTGTCATCCTGTCCAACCTGGTCAATTTCCTGCTGGCGCTGATCGTGCTCTTTGCCATGATCCTGGCGTTTCGTATGCCGCTGACGCGCTGGGCATGGTTACTACCCGTGGTCATCCTGACCCAGGTGTGCTTCACTACCGGTCTGGGGCTTTTCCTCTCCACGGCCAACGTGTTTTACCGCGATACGGCCATGATCATGGAAGTGGTCATTCTGGCCTGGTTCTTCTTGACGCCGGTGTTCTACCCCATCGACGTCCTGCCGCAGCAAAGGCTGCTCCTGGGAATGACCCTGGACGTGCGTCGTCTGGTGTATATCCTCAACCCTATGGCCTCGGTCATTGCTACCTATCGCGTCATTCTGTACCAGGGGGCGCCCCCGGCAGCGGATTTCTTCCTGCGCACGGTGGTTACTTCCATAGGGGTCCTCGTTGTCGGCTACTGGTTCTTCCTGCGCCATCGCAAGACGTTCGCTGAAGAGGTATAAGGAGCGGCATGGAACTGGTCAGTGTGGTGATCCCGGTCTATAACGAAGAGGAGGCCATCGCCGGCGACCTGGACCTGGTCCAGCGCACGATGGACGCCAGCGGCCTGGCCTATGAGCTGATCGTGGTCAACGATGGCTCGACGGATCGCACGGTGGAGATAGTCTCCGGCTATCCCAGGGTGAAACTCCTGCACCACGAGCGCAACCGAGGCAACGGCGCGGCGCGTACCACAGGCATGAAGGCGGCGCGGGGCGACGTGGTGATCATGACCGACGGCGATGGCACCTACCCCAACCAGGACATGCCGAAGCTGCTGCAGTACCTGACCGAAACGGACGCCAATGGTGGATTGCGCTACCCAATGGTCATCGGGGCGCGGACGAAGGAAAAGGGCACCCTGCGCTGGCTAAGAACGCCGGCCAAGTGGTTCATTCGCAAGCTGGCGTGCTACCTGACCGAAACGCAGATTCCCGATCTCAACTCGGGGCTGCGCGCGTTTCGCAAGGACCTGGCGATGAGGTACCTCAACATCCTGCCGAACACGCACTCCTGGGTGAGCACCATCACCATCGCCTTTCTGAGCGATGGCTACGGGGTCAAGTTCGTGCCCATCGACTACTACACACGCAAGGGGCACTCCAAGTTCCATCCCCTCCGCGACACCTACAACTATCTGACCCTGGTCGTACGCGCGGTGACCTACTTTAACCCGATCAAGATCTTTCTGCCCTTTAGTCTGGCGCTCTCCGGGGTGGGTGTGGTCAAGGCCCTTTATGACATCGTGGCCTATCGTTGGCACTTTGCGCCATCGACCCTGTTGCTGCTGCTGACCGCCATTCAGGTGGGAGCGGTAGGGCTGCTCGCTGATCTGGTGGTTCGCCGCGCCCGGCAGTAGGGCTACTGGAAGCGCCCCCAGCCGTACAGGGTCTGGGTTTCCGGGCAGTAGACGGCGATGCTATCCGCCTCCATCTGCTGCAGATGGCTGGGGACCTGCATGACTAACAGCTCCTGGTCGTAGGCACGCCGCTCCAGCTCGAGCAGGGTCGCCACGGCCACATCCCAGTTGCCCTCTTTCACCAGTCGGATCTCTGCCGCCGGTCCCAGGCCGTCAAAGGAGAAACCATGGATGATGATGGTCTGCAGGCCGGCCATGACCGCCTTGCCAATGACCCCGTGCTGAGTCTCCTGCAGAGTCGCCGTGTAGCCCACCGGAACCACCCCGAAGTCTGGTGCAGGAGTCTGTGACGTGGGCCACACCTTGGGCGTCGGCGTCGGGGGGACCGGCGTAGCGGTTGGCTCTACAACGGCGGTTGGCTGAGGTGGTGTGGGCGTAGCGGTCGGGCGACAGCCGACCAGCAGGCTCAGGGCAACGGCCAGCAGGGTAACCGCGAGTATTGGCTTCACCGCGAGGCTCCTCAGGTTTGGTTGGGGCATTGCCGGACATTATAATGAATTCTACCCCTGGTAACAACAGGAGATGTAGTGAAGATCGGTATGATCACGTCATCCTACCCGCGCTTCGAAGGGGACATCGCGGGAACCTTCGTCCGGTCCCTGGCCGGGGAAATCGCCGGCCTGGGCCACGAGGTGCACGTTCTGGCCGGCTACGACCCATCGCTGGATGAGCCGGTCAGTCCTGTCCAGGTACACCGCTTTCGTTACGCCCCTGTAGAGAGATGGCACCGCGTGGGCTACGGGCAGTCCCTGGAGGGCGACATTGCCCTGCGCAAAGGCATGTACCCCTTGCTGCCAGGGTACGCCCTGGCGGCAACCCGGGCGATGGTGCTGTGGCACAGCCGCGTCCATTTCGACCTGCTGCATGCCCACTGGGTGGTGCCGGGTGGCGGAGTGGGAGAGGTGGTGTCACGCCTCACCGGCGCACCGCTGGTGATCAGTCTGCACGGCTCCGATGTGTTCATGCTGGAGAAGAACGTCCTCGCTCGCTGGGTGGCGCGCCGTGCGTTTCGCCGGGCCAGGCGTGTGACCGGCTGCAGCACCGACCTGCTCGAGCGCGCGCAGGGCCACGGTCTCCTGCCCGAGCGCAGCAGGTTGATCCCCTATGGCGTCGACAACGCGCGCTTCCGGCCTGATCCTGCTGTGGGACTCGAGCAGAGAGCCCAACTGGGTATCCCTTCGGATGCTCCGGTGTTTCTGGCCCTGGGGCGGCTGGTGCACAAGAAGGGTTTTGAGTACCTGGTGCGGGCCATGCCCGATCTGGTCCAGAGGTTCTCCGACCTTAAGGTAGTGATCGCGGGCGGTGGGGCCCTGTCGGAGGAGCTACAGCGACTGGCGACAGAGCTTGGAGTGGCCTCCCATTTGCTGCTGCCCGGTTCTGTGCCCTGGGATAAGACGGTGCGCTATCTGAATATGGCCGACGTCTTTGTGCTCCCTTCGATCCACGACCAGAAAGGCAACGTCGATGGTTTGCCCAACACGCTGCTGGAAGCAATGGCCTGCGGCAAGCCCGTGGTGGCCAGCCGGGTGGCGGGCATCCCGGAGGTGATTCGCGAGGGGGAGAACGGCCTGCTGGTCGACGAGAGGGCCCCGGAGCAGTTGAATGCGGCCATCACCCGTCTGCTGCAGTCTCCCGGGCTGGCGGCACGGCTCGGGTCGGCCAACCGCGCCAGGGTGGAGAGAGAGCTCACCTGGCGGCGTGTGGCTCAGAGCATGGTGGAGGTCTATGAGCAAGCGCTTGCTCCCGGCCACTGACGGCTCTGCCTACCCCTCCGGCAGCCGATTGCGCGACGAGGAGTCGCGTCGCAGGAAGGCGCTCAAGATTCTGGCCGTCCTGCGCGACGCGGTTGGTGGGGAGCTGAAGGGGCTGCGCTGCCTGGATGTGGGCTGCGCGGCCGGCCTGATCTCGTACCATCTGGCCGGGGATCTGGGTCAGGTGGTCGGACTCGATCCGGATGGGGCAGCCCTGCGTCTGGCGCCCCGGCGCGACAACCTCTGTCTGCTGCAAGGCGACGCCCTCTGCCTGCCCTTCCCTGCGGGATCCTTCGATGTAGCCATCTGCGCTCAGGTGTACGAGCATACGACAGACCCGCAGCGCATGATGGCCGAGATTCACCGCGTACTGAAGGACGATGGGATGTGCTTCTTCAGCGGCCCGAACAAATTGTTCCCTCTGGAGTACCACTATGGTCTGCTGTTTCTGCACTGGCTGCCGGTGAGCTGGGCCTCCTGGATCCTGCGCAAAACAGGCCGCGGGCAAGCCTATGATGAGAAGCCTCTGACGCGGGGACAGTTGTTGCGTCTGCTGCGGGGGTTCTCCATAGAGGACTATACGGTAGCCATGCTGCGTGACCCGGACCGCTTCTTCGCGCGCGAGGAGGTTCCTCTGGCCAACATCGTGCGCCGTATGCCCGCCGTGGTATGGCGGCTCCTGTACGACCTGTTGCCGAACTATAACTGGTTGTTGCGCAAGGACAGGCAAAGATGAGCGGGCGAGCTCCAGGACAGGATGACAGGGTCAGTGTGCCGTCGGATACCTACAGCCGTGAGTACTTTCTGACCGAGTGCGATGGGCACGAAGAGTACCTGCAGGGTCGGTTGACCCCGCGTCTCGAGGCAGCCCTGGCCCTGGCCGGAGATCTGTCCGGCAAGCGGGTGCTGGATGTGGGCTGCGGGCGGGGTGAGGTGGTGCTCCACTGTGCGCGCCATGGGGCAAAGGCCTACGGAGTAGACTATTCGGCCGACGCTCTGCAGCTGGCGCGGCAGGGTGCTGCCGGCAATGAGACATACTGGCAAAGGGCGGATGCCGGGCACCTGCCTTTCCAGGATAGGACCTTCGATTGGGTGCTGATGCTGGATATCGTCGAGCACCTCCATCCGGCGGAGCTGGCGGCGGCTCTGGTGGATGTGCGCCGCGTGCTCAAGCCGGAGGGCCGCCTGATCGTGCATACGATGCCAAATCTCTGGTACTACAGGGTGGGCTACCCTCTCTATCGCCTGGTGCAGCGCCTGCGTGGCAAAGTGCTCCCGCGCGACCCGCGAGCACGCTGGCAGTTCGTGGCCACAGTGCATGTGAACGAGCAGACCCCGCTGACGCTGCGCCGCGCCCTGCGGGAGGCGGGCTTGCCGGCGCGCGTATGGTTGCAGCCGACTCAGTCCTACTCGGACGAGCGGAACCCGTGGGTACGAGGCATCATGCACTTGCTGGCAACCGTTTACCCATTTCGCTGGGTGTTCTGCGATGACATCTTTGCCCTGGCCAGGAAGGCACCATGAGGATCGCCATCGATGCTCTGGGCATTGGCCAGCCTGGCGGAGGGCGCACGGCAACGCTCAACCAGCTCACTGCACTGCTGCAGGTCGACAGGGCCAACGAGTACCTTATCCTGGTTGACCACGAAGAACCTCTCCTGAGAGCCCCCAACGCCAGGCAGCTTCCCGTGGGCGCGCGTGGCCGCCTGGTCAGCCGGTTGTGGGCGCAGATGGCCTTCCCTTCTCTGCTGCGCCGCGAGCGCGTAGATCTCGTGCACTATATGAAGAATCTGGGGGCCTTTCTTACCCCGGGGCGCACCGTGGTGACCGTCTACGACCTCAGTGTGCTGCTCTACCCCCGGATCTACCCGCCGGGCGACCGGTTATACTGGCGCTGGATCGAGCCGTTGACCCTGCGCCACGCGGACCGGGTGGTGGCCATCTCCGAGGACACGGCGCGGGACATAGGGCGCTTCTACGGGGTAAGCCGGGAGCGCGTTCGAGTCATCTACCCGGGCTATGACGAGTCCTTCCGTCCGCTGCCCTCCACGGAGAGCGAGCGGATCAGGCAGAAGTACCGCCTTCCTGAAACCTTTGTGCTGCACGTCGGCAGCATCTCGCGCAAGAAGAACCTGCTGCCGGTGGTGCGGGCCGTGGCTCGGCTGCAGGAGCAGGGCCAAGAAGTCAGGCTGGTGCTGGCGGGCCGGCTGTACGGGAAGGCGAGGGATGACGAGCTCCTGCGCGGGCTGGAGAGCGGCGCGTTCGCCTCTCAGGTGACCTGGCTGGGAGCGGTTCCGGAAGAGGAGCTTCCTGCCCTGTACAATTGCGCAACAGCACTGGCCTTTCCCTCCCTGCAGGAGGGGTTTGGACTGGTGCCGTTGGAGGCGATGGCCTGCGGCCTGCCCGTGGTGACCTCCGGTGCGGGCGCGATTGGCGAGGTGGCAGGGGACGCGGCCCGTGTGGTCGAACCTGCGGATGATGAGAGAGCCTGGTCTGACGCCCTCGGGCGCGTACTGAGTAACCCGGAGCTCCGCCAGGAGATGAGAGCGGCGGGGTTGGGCAGGGCGGCACACTTCTCGAACGCCAAATCGGCGCGCGAACTGCTTGAGCTCTATCAAGAGGTTATGGCTCCGTGTTGCGAATAGAGGAGAGGATGAAGCGGGTTCCCCGCGGCCTGCGAACGACGGCTGCAGTGGTGGTGGTCCTTCTCTGCTTCGTCTACCTTGGCCGCAATCTGTGGCAGGGCATGCAGCAGGTGAAATGGTCAGAACTCGATTTTCGTCCTCTGCCCCTGGTCCTGTCTGCTTTGCTCTTTGCCCTGGCGACCTTGATTGGCGGGTTGTGCTGGTCTCTGCTATTGGACGGCCTGGGCCAGCGGCAGCCATGGCGCCGCAATGTGAAGGTGCACCTGCAGGCGAACGTGGCCAAGTACCTGCCGGGGTATGCCTGGCAGATCCTGGGCAAGGCATACCTGTGCCGGCAGCAGGGCCTGCCGATGGGGCCGGTCGGGCTGGGAATCGGGCTGGAGTTCGCAGCCGTGATCGTGACCGGAGTGTGGGTGGCGCTGGTGACCGTTCCCAACCGCTGGCTGGAGGCCTGGGGTCTGGGTGGTCTGGCAGCCCTGCGCTGGCCGGTGGTTCTTCTGCTGGCACTGTCGCTTGCCGCGTTGCCTCAGGTCCTGCGCGTGGTGATCAATCGCCTGACGATGGTGCGACAACGCGCCGGCTCGATTACCATCTCGGCGCGTCCCCTGTGGTGGATGCTTCTGTGGATGATCCTGGCGTGGGTCATGCTCGGAGGAGCGCTGTACCTGCTGATTGTCTCCCTGCACCCGCTGGGCATGATCGAGTGGCCGGGGGTGACCTTCAGCTGGGCTGCCAGCGCCATCATCAGTCTGGTAGTTGTCTTCGTTCCGATGGGCATCGGGGTGAAGGAGAGCGCCCTGGCCTTCCTGCTGTCATCGAGCCTGCCTGGGGCGCTGGCCACGGTCATTGCCATCCTGGCGCGGGTGCTGACCATGCTTGGTGAGGCAATCGGTTTCTTGGTGGGGCAGAAACTCTAGCACAATCACCCAAAGGGGTTATTGAAATGCGGCAAGGGGTGTGCTATATTGGGGGTGTGACAGCGGTCAGCCGCCGTTGCTGCCCTGTCGACGTGATGAGGGAGTTCAGACCGAAGGGTTAGCGAGGAAAAGGAAAGGAGCGTAATAGATGAGGAAACTGTTCAGAGTACTGTTGGTTGTGGCGATTGTCGTTGTGGGTGTACAACTGGGGACGCTCCTGGTGGGTGCGCAGGGCGGAACGTACGTGTCCGGCTTTACTGTGCAGAACCAGGATACGGTCAACGCTGCCAACGTGACGATTCGGTTCTACTGGGCGGAGGGTACGCCTGGCGCCGGAACCGTGGCGCACACGATCACTGACGTGATCGATGCTGGCAAGTCCAAGACATGGTTCACCCCGAGCGTTCCTGGTCTGCCGGATGGCTTCATCGGCTCTGTGGTGGTCGAGTCTGACCGGCCTGTGGCGGCCATTGTGAACACCCAGACTCCGTCGGGCACAGGGTCCAGCGCGAGCAACCCGAACCGCGTCGGCACTGCCAGCGGCGTGCTCGAGGCTCAGACCGGCACGAACATGTATGTGACCCAGATTATGAAGGGCTACTATGGCTGGGGATCCTACATCGCCGTGCAGAATACTACCGGTGACACAGCTTCGGTAACCGTCCGCTACTATGATGCGGCCGGAGCGCAGGTTGCCACCAACTCGCAGAGTCTGCATCCTTACTCGACCTACGTTTTCCGCCAGGAGAGTGAGGCGGGCCTGCCCGCCGGGTATGCTGGATCTGCCAAGGTCGAGTCTAACAAGGCCGTCGCCGTGATCTGCAACTACTACAATGCCGGCACCAGCGACGCGACGGCGCAGTTCCACAGCTATAACGGTCTGGGTGGTGGCGCGACCAAGCTTTACGCGCCGCGCATTGTGAAGGACTATTATGGCTATCAGAGCGGTCTGAAGGTGCAGAACGTGGGCACGGTCGGTACCGTGATCACGGTCCAGTACACCTTTGGCGGCGCTACCTACACGCAGACGTCGCCCTCCATCGGCCCGGGTCAGGCCTGGGGCCCCTACATGGGCAGCCCGGCACAGGTACCTGAGCTGGCCGGCGTCGCCGGATCCGGATCGGCTACCTTCACCTCGTCGGGGCAGCCAATTGCCGCCACCGTGAACGAGGACAACCGCAGCATGGGTCGTGGCGTCACCTATAACGCCTTCCTGGATGGGTCTGCAACTTCTGCCTTGCTGTTCCCTCAGATCACCAGCAAGTACTACGGGTACTGCAGCGGCGTCCAGATCATGAACGTGACCGCCGCGCCTCACTCGTGCACGGTGACCTACTCGATGGCCGGCCGCGCGGACGTGACCGTAGCAACTGGCACCATTGGTGCCGGTGAGAGCTGGAGCCAGTTCGCTCCCAACGTGCCAGGTATGACGATTGACTTTAACGGTGCAGCAGTGGTAGCCTGCGACGGCAACTTTGTAGGCATCGCCAACATGTCGCACCGCAACGATATCGACACTCGCTGGCCGATGAACTACGGCGACAACTTTACCACCTATAACGGGATCAACAAGTAGTATCGTGTGATCAGGAGGGGCCGCCAGACAACGTCTGGCGGCCCTTTTCGTTTTGTTTGACAGTGCGGGCTTTTGTGTTACAATAACCCATCTGAAACAACGCTGTCTCTTCGGAGAGAGCCAGATGCCACCCGGGTTTCGGTCTCGGGAGCGCCTTCCACCTTTGATGGGCGCTCGAAGAGCAGGGGGCACTTGTGGCTCGGCGGTCCACGTGGACATTCTTTGCGCCAAGGTAGGCTCTGTGGTGAGTCGACCTCTCCCGGTAGGGATCAGCGTTTTTTGTTTTATATCGGCTGTGAACCATACAGCTCTGGCCGTAGTGAATTGGACAATGGGACAGCCAAGGAGGTGGTAACGCCTCGATGAACCGGAGTTGGCTTCGTGCTGGCGAAGCGAAAGACTGCTGCAGAAGTGGTGACAGGGTTGGGTTCCCCTTGGAATGCGGCAGAGACTGGAACGAAATCGAGTAAGGAGGAGAAAGTGAAAGGCAGTATCAAAACCGTTGTTGCCATCCTTTTCATCGTCAGCCTGGTGTTGGGGGCCTGTCGACCGACCGCAGCGCCTACGGCGACGCCAAAACCCACCGCTGTACCGCCTACGGCGACGCCAAAACCCACGGCCGTGCCACCCACGCCGACACCCAAGCCTGCCCTCAAGATTACCGTGGGGACAGACGCCACGTGGCCGCCTTTTGAGTTCGTGGACGAGGCGACCAAGGACTTTGTTGGTCTTGACATCGACCTGATGAAGGCGATCGCCGAGGCCGGAGGTTTTGAGGTCGAGTTTGTTAACGTGTCCTGGGACGCGCTCTTGGCGGGCATGGCCACGGGCCAGTACGACGCATCCATCTCGGCCATGACCATCACCGAGGACAGGGCCAAGCAGTTTGACTTCTCTGAACCCTACTACAACGCCGGCCAGCAGATCGCCGTGCACGCGAGCAATACCACCATCAATGGTGTCGCAGATCTGGTTGGCAAAGTAGTCGGTACTCAGACCGGGACCACCGGCGATATCGAGATGAAGAAGATCACCGGTGTCACCGTTCGGGGTTATGACACCATCGACCAGGCCTTCCTTGACCTGGTCAATCAGCAGCAGATAGAAGCCGTCGTTGCGGACAATCCGCTCGTCGGCGGCTACATCGGGAAGTACCCTGACACGCTCAAGGCCGTGGGCGGGCCCCTGACCGAGGAGTACTACGGCATCGCGGTCAAGAAGAACGCCCCCGAGATCCTCAATGCCATCAATGCGGGTTTGAAGACGGTGCTGGCTCAGGGGATCATTGCCGAGCTGGAGAGCAAGTGGATCAAGGTGGCAGTGGAGGAGCCGGTCAGCCTGGTCAAGACTGTCGAAAAGGTTGACGACTTTACGGTCAAGATCACCCTGAATCGCCCGGATGTGGCGTTCCTCTACAAGCTGGCCTTTGGATCCTTTGCCATCCAGAGCCCGGCACAGATCCAGAAGTATGAGGGCGGCGGAGATTTCTTCAAGAACCCGTCCGGCACAGGACCCTTCAAGCTCAAGGAATGGGTTCCCGACACAACAATCACGCTGGAACCGAACGCAGACTACTGGGGGACCAAACCTACACTGAAGAACGTCGTCTACCGCGTGATCAAGGAAGCGCCCGCCCGGCTGTTGGAGCTGCAGGCAGGAACGGTTGACATCATCGACAACGTGGCGCCGGATGACATCCCCGCAGCACAGGCGGATGCCAATCTGACCGTCGCATTGCGCTCTGCTTTCAACGTTGGATACCTGGGCATCAACCGTGGCAAGGCGCCCTTTGACAAGCAGGAAGTACGCCAGGCCATCGCGATGGCCATCAACAAGGCGGATCTGGTGACGGCTCTCTATCCCCCTACTGCCTCTCCGGCCAAAGGGTTTGTCCCACCCGGTATCTTTGGCTACAGTGAGGGGCTGGTAGACTGGGAGTACAATCCCACCAAGGCCAAGGAGATGCTGGCCGCGGCCGGGTTCGCTAATGGTTTCAAGACCACCCTGTGGGTGATGCCCGTTTCGCGTGGCTACTACCCCAACCCCGACAAAGTGGGTCAGGTTGTACAGGCCGATCTCAAGGCCATCGGGATTGATGCCGAGATCGTGACCTATGACTGGGGCGTGTACCTGGACAAGGTCGCAGCGGGTGAGGCCGACCTCTTCCTGCTGGGCTGGATGGCCGACTATCCGGATGCCACGAACTTTGTGGATGTCTTCTTTGGCTCCGGCGCTGATGCGAGCTTCGGACCGACCTTCCCGGAGATCGTGGACACCCTCACGCTGGCCGCTTCTGAGGCTGACCCGGTCGCACGTCAGAAGATCTACGACGAAGCCAACCAGTTGATCCATGACCTGGTGCCGGCCGTGCCCATCGTGCACAATGCTTCGGCCGTGGCCATGAAGAAGACGGTCAAGGGCCTTTTGCCCAGCCCGCTCAGCACCGAGTTTATGTGGCCGGTGAGCGTTACGGGAGCCGACACGGTTATCTTTGCCCGCAGTGGAGACACGGTTGGGCTCGACGTGGCGGATGAGACGGATGGCGAGAGTCTGATGGTCGCCTTGCAGATCATGGAACCGCTGGTCAACTTTAAGCCAGGTACTGCTGATGTTGAGGCAGGCCTTGCCGAGCGCTGGGAGGTCACCGAAGACCTGACTGAGTGGACCTTCTACCTGCGCAGGGGAGTCAAGTTCCACGATGGCACAGACTTTAATGCCGATGCCGCCATCTTCAACATCGAACGCTGGTGGGACAAGGACAACCCTTACCACAAGGGTCACACAGGTGACTTCTTCTACTGGGGCTACTTCTTTGGAGGCTTCAAGGGCGAATAGTTTTCTGCTCGTGAGATAAGGTTCGGAGCTGCAGGGGGCAGTGGCTCCCTGCAGCTCCGTTGTCGGAGGACGTCGTTTGACGCGCTACATCATCCAACGTCTGCTGCTGCTCATACCGGTATTGCTGGGCATATCCCTGGTGACCTTCGGCATGCTGCGCCTGATCCCCGGGGATCCGGCACGAATCATGCTGGGTGAGCATGCAACCGCGGAATCCATTGCTAGGTTTCGCGAGTCGATGGGCTTGGATGACCCCATCCCGGTTCAGTACGTGCGCTACCTGGGCCGCCTCGTACGTGGCGACCTGGGTCGTTCCATCGCCCGGCAGGAGTGGGTGACGGTGGAGCTGGCGCAGAGGCTGCCGGCGACGATTGAGCTGAGCCTGGGTGCCATGTTGATTGCCTCTATCTTTGGCATCTCCGCCGGGGTCGTTGCCGCCTACAAGCACAACTCTCTGTTTGACCTGGGCACCATGGTGGGCGCGCTCATTGGCGTGTCCGTTCCCGTGTTCTGGTTGGGGTTGATGCTCAGCTATGTGTTCGGTTTCAAGCTGCACTGGCTGCCGCCCTCGGCACGGCTCACCGTCGGCATCCAGTTGCAGACCATTCCGGCAGCATACAACATCCATCTAACGGGTGGACTCGGCTCTGTGGCGATGTCCATCCTCAACTTTCTGTCCAACCTGTACGTATTCGACAGCATCGTAACCGGCAATCCGGACGCTCTGATCGACTCGCTCAAGCATCTGGTCCTGCCGTCGGTCGCTCTGAGCACAATCCCTATGTCCATCATCGCCCGCATTACCCGGTCCAGTCTGTTGGAAGTGCTGGGTATGGACTATATCCGCACCGCCAGGGCAAAAGGGCAGCACGAACGCGTCGTGCTGATGGTGCATGCGATGAAGAACGCCCTCTTGCCAATCACCACCGTTCTGGGGCTGCAGTTCGGCACCCTCCTGGCGGGAGCGATTCTCACGGAAACCATCTTTTCCTGGCCAGGGATGGGCAGGTTGGTGGTGGAACGCATTCTGGCGCGTGACTATCCGACGGTGCAGGGCGCAGTTCTGGTCATTGCCGTGCTGTTTGTGTTGCTCAATCTCGTCGTAGACATCTCCTATGCCTACCTTGACCCTCGCATTCGTTACGGGTGAGACCCATGCCATTATCCGTTGTGAAAAGTCCTGCGGGGGCGGTGGGAGTGTCCAACCCCGCTGCCCAGATCATACCCCCGGAGGAGAGTCAACCTCCCGGTAGCAGTGACCCTGCCCTTACCCCGTCCACCTCGAGGGTTTCGAGCCCCGCCCCTCTGCGGCAAAGTCAGGCGCCGAACAGTCTGCTGCAGGATGCCCTTAGACGGCTCAAGCGCGACAAGCTCGCCATCGCCGGCCTGGTCATC
Organism: Anaerolineales bacterium UBA2200; assembly: GCA_002327925.1. Taxonomy (GTDB): domain Bacteria; phylum Chloroflexota; class Anaerolineae; order UBA2200; family UBA2200; genus UBA2200. The sequence goes on along the minus strand of DCVA01000032.1, from coordinate 16,951 downwards.
ATCGTGCTCTTTGTCATTGCGGCCGTATTTGCCCCGCTCCTGGCACCCTACGATCCCACCGCGCAGAAGATTCTTCTGCGCCGCCAGCCGCCGTCGCGTTTGCACTGGATGGGGCTGGATGAAGTTGGCCGCGATATCTTCAGCCGGTTGATCTATGGCGCGCGGATATCGCTCCAGATCGGGCTCTTGTCCGTGACTCTGGCTATCGTCATTGGTTCCATGCTCGGCGCCATTGCTGGCTTTGTCGGTGGCTGGCTGGATGACCTCATCATGCGTCTTATGGACATCCTGCTGGCGTTTCCGGGGCTGCTGCTGGCCATTGCCGTGGTATCCATTCTCGGTCCCGGGCTGATGAACATGATGTACGCCATCGCCTTCGTGTCGATTCCGGCCTATGCCCGCATCATGCGGGCCAGCGTGCTCTCGGTGAAGGAGCAGGAGTTTGTGGTCGCGGCGCGGGCGGTTGGTGTGCCTACGATGCGAATTCTCTGGCGGGAGATCCTGCCCAACAGCTTCACGCCGGTCCTGGTGGCCGGTACCCTGGGTATTGCCACTGCGATCCTGGATGCGGCCGGTCTGAGCTTTCTCGGTCTGGGTGCTCGCCCTCCAACGCCAGAGTGGGGATCGATGCTGGGCGAAGGGCGTGGTTCCGTGTTCACAGCCCCCCACATTGTCATCTTTCCGGGGCTGGCGATCATGCTGAACGTACTGGGTTTCAACCTGCTGGGTGATGGATTGCGCGATGCTCTGGATCCCCGGCTGCGAATGTGATCCCTCGATAAACACAAGCTCTGCCTGTGTGACGAAAGGTGCGCTTGACCTATGACGGTGAAGACAAGGCCTGTGCAAAACAAGACCAGCGAGACCACTCCTGAGGAGAAATCCCTGTGGCAGCGCCTCGACCGCTGGTGGCTGCTTTTTGTGGGTGTGGTGGTACTCACCCTGTGGCTGACCCAGACCAGGCCCGACCCCTACCGGCGTATCCTCGTCTATCTGGAGGATGGCCTCCGCGTTACCGTAGGGGTGACAGTTGTTTCTTTTGTCTTTATCGTGTTGGTGGGCTTGATCGGGGGTCTGGGGCGCATCTCCAAGAACCCGCTCATCAAAGGCGTTGCCTCTGTCTACGTGGAGATCGTTCGCGGCATCCCACTGCTGGTGCAGTTGATGTTCATCTACTACGCTTCTCCCATTGTGATTCGCGGGCTGGGAGAGAGTCTGGCTAAATCGTGGCCCGCCATGTCAGCGAGGCTGATTGCGATCAAGATCAACCCCTTTGTTGCCGCCATCGTGGGTCTGACCATCTGCTACGGTGCTTACATGTCCGAAATCTTCCGCGCGGGCATCGAATCCATTCCCAAGGGGCAGATGGAAGCGGCAAGGTCGCTGGGGATGGGATACCTGCAATCCATGCGCTTTGTGGTCCTTCCCCAGGCGATTCGAATGATCCTGCCGCCTGTGGGGAACGAGTTCGTGGCCCTGTTGAAGGACTCTTCCCTAGTCTCTGTGGTAGCAGTAGCGGACCTGACACGCCGTGGGCGCGAGTTCATGGCCAGCACGTTTATGGCCCTTGAGACGTGGTTGATGGTGGCACTGGTGTACTTGCTGATGACGCTTTTCCTCTCGCGCATCGTTGCCTACATCGAGGAGCGGACAAATTACTCCCGCTAGCGGTAGCCCCAAGAATCACAGGGGCACCATTCCGGGTGAGGGATCTGGGTGAAAGAATTGGCAGATAACATCATTGAGATCGAGCATGTAAGCAAAAAGTTCGGGAGGGTGGTTGCCCTGGACGACGTCAGCCTCACCGTGGAGAGGGGCGAGGTCGTGGTCATCATCGGCCCCAGTGGGTCGGGCAAGTCCACTCTTCTGCGCTGCATCAACCATCTGGAATCGGTGGATAGCGGCCGCATCGTTGTCGACGGGATACCGCTCACACAGGCGAAGAACATCGACAAGGTTCGTGCAGAAGTGGGCATGGTGTTCCAGCTCTTCAATCTGTTCCCCCACCTGACCGCCTTGCAGAATATCACCCTGGCGCAGACCGTGGTGCGCAAGACATCGGCGAGCGAGGCAACCAGCCTCGCCCGCGACCTGTTGGCCAAGGTGGGCATTCCCGAGAAGGCGGATGCCTACCCGGCGCAGCTCTCCGGTGGGCAGCAGCAACGTGTGGCCATCGCCCGAGCGCTGGCCATGCAGCCCAGGATTATGCTCTTTGATGAGCCGACGTCAGCGCTCGACCCCGAGATGATCAAAGAGGTCCTGGACGTGATGCTGGACCTGGCCAGGGAAGGGATGACCATGGTGGTGGTCTCTCACGAAATGGGGTTTGTCAAGGCGGCGGCCAAACGGATCATCTTTATGTGCGAGGGACACGTGATCGAGGAAACGACGCCTGATGGACTCTCGCTGAGCGCCTGCAAAGAGGAGCGCACGCGGCAGTTCCTGGGCAAGATACTGAGCTAGCAGGTCGGGAAAACGAAAGGCCCCGGGGCAAGAGCCCCGGGGCCTCCTTTTTGTTAATAGTCTTCGACGCGCCGTTCCGTGCCTTTGCTGAGGCGCTGCAGGTTCGGCTTGAGCTCTAGCAGGATCAGAGCGCAGGCCAGCACTCCGTAGAGCACATAGGACAGGGGAGTCAGGGAAAGGAAATACGAGACGACCAGGCCGATGACCATCGTAGCGGCAGCCGCGATGGACGTCACTGAGCCCATGCGGGTGACTCTGGCGCTGATGACGGCCGCGACAGCCATGAATGGAACCACGTGGGGAGCCAGCCCCAGCATAGCCCCTGCGTTGGTCATCGAGCCGGCTCCGCCGCGGAACCTCAGGAAGATGGAGCGATTGTGCCCAACGACGGCAGCCAGGCCGGTCAGGACCATGGAGGTCTGGGTGCCAAGCCAGGAGCGAGCCACCCACACGGCCAGAAAACCCTTGAGGAGGTCGCCTGTGATCGTCAGCAGCGCTGCTCCCTTGCCTGCCGTGCGCAGGATGTTGGTTCCGCCGGTCCGGCCGCTGCCGTGGCGACGTGGGTCAACGCCTTTGAACAATCGAGCGGCCAGATAGCCTGTTGGGAATGATCCCAGCAGGTAACCGGCGGCAACCACCATAACGTAGCGTACAACTTGCATGCTACTCGTTACCCCCTGTGTGTTACTCCATATTCTATCACAACACGGCGGCCCGGCTTTCGTTGCGACAGTCAATAGAAGTATAATAGTCCGGTTTCATTCTGACAAAGCTAGGCCGTGCGCAACCCCCGGTGCTGCGCGGTAACTCAAGGAGGAGAGATGTTGCCCTGGAAGCGAATCTTTGTCTGGCTGATGGTTCTGATCCTGGTGGTCGGGTGCGCTCCACAAGCCACCCCGATTTCCCCGACCGCGACCCAGCGGCCGCCCACGGCAGTGCCACCGACTGCCACCCCCGTGGCTGAAGAGCCGCTCTACCTGTCTATCATCTGGCATCAGCACCAGCCCAGGTACTACAAGGATCCAGAGACAGGCATCTACACCAAGCCCTGGGTGCGCGCCCATGCCCAGAAAGACTACTATGATATGGCCGCCATGCTAAAACAGTACCCCACGGTCAAGGCCACGTTCAACCTGACGCCCAGCTTGATCTTCCAGCTGGAAGACTTGATTGCAGGAGCCAGGGATCAGTACTGGGTGCTGGCTGAAAAGCCGGCGGACCAGCTTACGGAAGCGGACAAGACCTATCTCCTCAAGCGCTTCTTCGATGCCAACTGGGACCATATCATCAAACTCTACCCACGCTACGCCGAGCTGCTGGCCAAGCGCGGGAGCGATGACAGTGACGCCACAGTGCAAAAGGCCCTTGCCACCTACACAGAGGCCGACTACCGTGACCTGCAGGTGTGGTTCAACCTGGCCTGGTTCGATCCTGGCTTTCTGGCGGAGGAGCCGCTCAAAGCGCTCGTGGCGAAAGGCAAGGATTTCAGCGAGGCGGACAAGACGGTTGTCTTCGACAAAGCGCTGGAGATCATCAAGATGGTTGTGCCCGTGCATAAGGCGCTGCAAGACGCGGGGCAGATTGAGGTGACCTTTACGCCTTACACCCACCCCATTCTTCCTCTGCTCTACGATACGGACCTGGCCAAGGTTGGCATGCCCGATGTCAAGCTGCCTGAGCGATTCTCTTTTCCAAACGATGCTATTGCCCAGGTGCAGAAGGGTGTGGAGAAGTACAAGACCCTGTTCGGACGCGAGCCCCGTGGCATGTGGCCAGGGGAAGGCTCTGTCGCTCAGCAGATCGTCAAGATGGTCTCAAACGCAGGCGTGATCTGGATGGCTTCTGGTGAACAGGTTCTGGCCAAATCACTGGGGCTGGAGGGCTTTACTCGTAACAGCAGAGACGTAGTCCAGCAGGCGGACCAGCTCTACCGTCCCTACTATGTGCAGCAGGGCGACGGACAAGCTGTAGGGATGGTCTTTCGTGACTTGTTGATCTCAGACAAGGTTGGCTTCACCTATAGCGGCACGCCCGGAGAGGTGGCTGCCGATGACTTTATGAAGCGCCTGCGCGACATCCAGGTCCAGCTCAAGGCGGAGAATGCTACTGGCCCGCACCTGGTAACAGTGCTGCTGGATGGTGAGAATGCCTGGGAGAACTATGACAATGATGGAAAGGCGTTCCTGAACGCCCTCTATCGCAAGCTGTCTGAGGCAAAAGATGTGGTGACCATCACACCGTCCGAGTACCTAGCCAAATTTCCCGAACAGCGCAAGATCGAGGATCTCTGGCCGGGATGCTGGTTCACCCCCGACTACTCGACGTGGATCGGCGAGGACGAGGAAAACACAGCCTGGAACTACCTGGTCAAGACCCGGACGATGCTGATGAACCGCCGCAACACGGTGGACGCCAAGACCTATGATGCTGCGCTAGAACTGATGTACTTTGCGGAAGGATCCGACTGGTTCTGGTGGTATGGCTCGGACCAGAGCGTTGCCGATGAGCGTGCTTTTGACACGATGTACCGGCAGACCCTGATTGACATCTATCGTACCATGCGCGAGGAAGTACCGGATTGGCTCTACGTGCCCATCATGCCGCCGCAGCCCCCAGCACCGACGCAAGAAGTGGCAGGGGCTCTGACCCCTGTTGTGGATGGCCAGGCGGTCCCAGAAGAGTGGGCCCAGGCCGGCTACTACCTCAAGTCAGGCACGGCCATGGCACGGGCTGAGGACGTGATCTCGGGTCTCTACTACGGCTACGACAAGAAGAACATCTACCTGCGCGTGGACGGGCGCAGCGACTGGCTCTCCCTGGCACCTGAGTTGACCATCGCGGCCTACTTCTCAAATCCCCACAGCAAGCAGATCAACACCTTCTCGCGTTTTGGAGCGACAGCAACCCCCAAGACGGTGCTTGGCTTTGGTGCTGCCGGAGAGGCTGCCGTGCTGATCAAGGATGGTACGATTAGCGCGACCTACTCCAATGCCAGCGGGTACAGCGAGTGGGACAAGCCGTCGAGCCTTGCGGATGTGGCGGTCAAAGGCACGACACTTGAGCTGGCCGTGCCGTTCACGAACCTGGCTGACCTGGAAGCGGGTGATCGGGTGAACGTACTGCTGGTCGTCAGCCGCGGGGGAGTTGACATAGATAGCGCGCCGCTGGGAGGGCCGGCTCTGTTGGTGGTGCCGGATATCAGCGCCATTTTGCCAGTGCTGACCGTCGACGACGCTGAGAAGGACGATCATGGTCCAGGTAGCTACACCTATCCAACCGACGGTGTGTTTCCGGCGCAGGTGTTCGATGCCCAGCAGTTTGTAGTGGGCTATGATGACAAAAACTTGGTACTCACCTTCTCCGTGTACGGTCCAGTGGCCAACCCGTGGGGTTCGGCGGTCAACCTGTCCGTGCAGAGTTTTGAGGTCTACATCGACATGGATCATAAGGCGAACTCAGGCGCACGCATGCTGCTGCCTGGCCGCAACGCCGCAGTCGGCGCTGATGACGCCTGGGACTATGCTGTGTGGGTCGAAGGCTGGACGCCGGGACTTTTCAAGGTCGACAGCAAGGGCGTTGCCCAGAAGGTGGACGTTTCGCTCAAGGTTGTGGTCGACCCGGCGGCCAGGAAGGTGACCGTGCGCGTGCCCAAGAGCGCCTTCCCCGGCTGGGAACCGAAGAGCTGGAGTTACCTCGCTGTGGTGCTGGGTCAGGAGGGGTACCCGGCTTCAGGGGTGTGGCGCGTGCGTGACGTGGAGGCGCAGAATGGCCAGTGGCGCTTTGGAGGCGCTCCGTCCGGCACCAATCATACACGTATCATCGACGTGTACCTGCCGGCCGATGCGGCGGTGGATCAAGAAACGGCACTGAGCACGTATCCTGCCTCGCAGGAAAAGGATATGGACAAGCTGACCGCGGACGATTTCGCCCAACTGCCCATGATCAGAGCGCAATAGGGAGGAGATAGCAGAGGCTCCCGTCTTCTCATGAAGACGGGAGCCTCTTGTTTGCCCTTGAGCTACTCCTCCAGGATCAACCGCGTCCGCTGGAAGCGGGCGATACCCAGAGCCAGCAGGGCGATACTCGCTGCCAGAACGACAGTGCCCGCCGCCAGTGCGACGAGAGTCATATTGGCCGTGGCGACCATTTCGACCAGTGACGCCTGCATGGCCGGCGGCAGGGCCTGTATCAACAGAGGAACGCCGATAAAGACCAGCAAGGTAACGATGCTGAAGGTCTGCGCCGCTGAACGCACCGTCGCTGCCCGTAGCGAGACCAGCACTCCGATTGCGGTCATCAGGACGGCGAGGAGTGGCGTGCCCAGAGCGATCAGAAACACCGAGATTTCACTGTACCAGAAGATGGGATTGGAACCACGGCTGACATTCAGCGTGATCAGGGAGATCAGCGCACAGGCCCACACGAGCGCGGTGCAGTAGATGGTCGTGGCCAGGACTTTGCCGGCGAAGATGTCGCGGTCCGAAAGCCGCGTGGCGAGCAGAGTCTCCAGGGTGTGCCGCTCACGCTCGCCGGCAAAGCTGTCGGCGGCTGTGCCTCCGGCCAGGGTAAGGGGAAGAATCATGAACAGGAACCCTGGCAGAAAGGGCACGGTTACCCAGGCCTCACGTCCCTGCAGGGGCCAGAAGACGCCAAAAACGAAAAAGATCGGCAGGAACGACATTAGGCGGGCGCGTGACCCGCCCCTGGCGCGCCAGAACTCACTCAGCTCTTTCCAGACGACGGTTGAGATATCTTTCATGATAACACCTCCCGGTGTTCCTGCCCGTTCTCCTGCATCAGGGCAACAAAGGCCTCCTCCAGGCTGCCGCGGCCTTTGTGCACTTCTTCAATCTGGATACCCTCTCGCACGAGCCATGTGACCAGTGGCGGTATCTCCGTGCCCGGGCCGAGCTCCAGATGCAGCTCATCGTCGCGGAGGACAGCGGACTCTACTTGCGGGAGAGCGCGCAGGGCCGCCAGAGAGCTGTCTGAGAAACCGTGGCCGACAATGCGAGCGGTCGCTTTTCCTGTCTGGCTGCGCAGTTCCGCCGGAGACGTCTGCGTCAGCAACTGCCCCTTGCGGATGACGCCCACGCAATCGCAGATCTTTTCCGCCTCGGCCAGATTGTGCGTGGTCAGAAAGATGGTCGTGCCTTCCTTACGCGCCAGATTCTGGATGTCCTCACGAAGGGCAACGGCAGCAACCGGGTCGAGGCCGGCCGAGGGTTCGTCAAGAAAGACCAGACTGGGCCGGTGCAGCAGGGCGCGAGCAACGGCGACCTTTTGCTTCATTCCTTTGGAAAGCTTGGTCACATCGGCATCGCGTCGATCCCAGAGCCCCAGGTGCTTCAGCAGTTCCTGTATGCGTGCCTGCCTGGTTCTGACGTCGAGGTGGTAGACGCGTCCAAAGAACTCGAGGTTGTCGTATATGCTGAGGCGCGCGTAGAGTCCGTCGTGTTCGAGCAGGACGCCAGTATGCTCGCGGATCGACGCGGCCTGGGTGGACACGTCATATCCCAGCACCGTGGCTGATCCGCCGTTGAGCTCCAGCAGGCCGAGCAGCAGCCGCAGGGTGGTTGTCTTTCCTGCCCCGTTGGGACCCAGGAAGCCAAAGATGCTTCCCGTGGGCACCTGCAGCGACACACGATCTACCGCGCGCAGGGCGCCAAAGCAGCGTGTCATCTCCTTGGTTTCGATCGCATAACCGGTCATGGTTTCTCCTCGATCCTGGTGGTCGCATCGGAACTGCGTGTACCAGCGCACTCGAGCGCTGGCGTGCCGTGAGCAGAATCGGCATCGAATTGGGCCGCATTACCAGGGTAATCTTGCCTAATCCCGGAGGGCGTGCTATGATATACAAGTTGCTATTGTAGCACTTATTCTGCTAGTGAGGGTTTCGGACATGTACACAGTATCGGACTTGCGCAAAGGGTTAACGATTACCATCGACAATGAGCCTTATACGGTCATTTCGTTCGAGTTCACCAAGCCAGGCAAAGGGCAGGGGATCTATCGTACGCGCCTGCGCAATATGCTGAACGGCTCGATCATAGACCGGACCTACCGCTCCGGCGAGTCGCTGGAGCAGGCGGTGCTGGAACAGCGCACCATGCAGTACCTGTACCACGAGGGCGGAAACTACTACTTTATGGACTCGGAGAGCTATGAGCAACTGGGTATCCACGAGGATGCTCTGGGAGATGCACCGCATTATCTGATCGATAATGTCTCCGTCGAAGTGCTGTTCTTCCGCGACCATCCTATCGGCGTGGACGTGCCCAACTTTGTTAACCTGCGCGTCGTGGAGAGTGCCCCCTGGGCCAAAGGCGATACATCGAGCTCTGACCTAAAGACAGTAGGCCTGGAAACAGGGTTTCAGATGCGGGTTCCCCCCTTTGTCAACGAGGGTGATCTGATCCAGATCGATACGCGCACCGGCAGCTACGTAACCCGGATCAAGGGGTAGAGCTTGGGCTCTAACTGGCGGCTGGCCAGCAAGAAGAGGGCGCTGGAGACACGGGCCGCCGCAATCAATGGCATTCGCAAGTTCTTCCAGGGACACGGCTACCTGGAGGTCGAGACTCCGTTTCGTATCCCCGCTCCCGCACCAGAGTCGCACATCGATGCGATTCCGGCGGACGGATGGTTTCTGCACACCTCGCCTGAGCTGTGTATGAAACGAATGCTGGCCGCCGGCTATCCGCGTATCTTTCAGCTCTGCCACTGCTGGCGTCAGGGCGAACGGGGTAGACGCCACATCTCCGAGTTCACCATGCTCGAGTGGTACCGCGCAGGTGCCGACTACAACGGTTTGATGGACGAAACAGAGGAGTTGGTTTGCAGCGTTGCGTACCACGTTACCCGTCGCAAGACGCTGCTCTACGAGGGAAACAGAGTCAGTCTGGCACGCCCCTGGCAACGGATCAACGTGGCTGAGGCATACGGGCGCCATGCCGGGGTTTCGCCGGAGCAGGCGCTGAACGCTGGGACGTTCGATGAGTTGATGGTGCGTGATATCGAGCCACATCTGGGCTTTGAGAGGCCCTCCTTTCTGTACGACTATCCTGCTGTACGTGGGTCATTGGCCCGTCTGAGGGCAGACGATTCCTCCGTGGCGGAACGTTTTGAGCTCTACATAGCGGGTCTGGAGGTGGCCAATGGCTTTTCCGAGCTGGTCGACCCTGGGGAGCAACGCCGGCGTTTTGAGGAGGAGGAGGCCTATCGCCGCTCACTGGGCAAGCACCCTTATGCGGTAGCAGACAAGTTCCTCGAGGAGCTGGCAGATATGCCCCCTTCAGCGGGGATTGCCCTGGGGGTGGACCGACTGGTAATGCTGCTTCAGGACGCGGAAACGATCGACGACGTAGTGGCGTTCACTCCCGAGGAGCTGTGACCGAAGCGTAATGTTCGCACAAGTCCCGCAAGACGCATTGCGAACAAGTCGGCTTACGCGCTGCACAAACCTCACGCCCGTGGCGGATGAGGTTGAGATGGAAGGGGCAGTACGTTTCGGGAGGGACCATCCGCTCCAGCAGTTCATGAGCCTGCTCACGTGAGGTCTTGGCGGAGATCAGTCCCAGGCGCCGGCTGACCCTGTGGATGTGAGTATCAACGGGGAAAGCCGGCATGTTCAGGGAGAAGAGCAGGACAATCGCTGCTGTTTTTGGCCCTACCCCCTTCATTTCCGTCAGCCACTTCTTTGCCCCTTCAACGCCCAACCCGCGCAGGAATTCCAGTTCGAGTCTGCCTCGCTCTGTGGTAATACGCCGCAGAGCGTTCTGAATATGCGGGGCTTTGGTACTACCAAGCCCGGCAACCTGAATGCATGAGACGACATCCTCGGTTGGCGCATCCCGGACCTGTTCCCAGGTCGGGAAGCGATGTCGCAATGCGCTGTAGGCCTGGTCTCTAAGCCGGTCGTTGGTGTTTTGGCTGATGATCGTAGCCACCAACTCGGAAATGGGGTCGAGCTGGAGCTGTGGCGGAGGATCCCCGTACGTCTCTACCAGGCGGCGACGGCACTCCAAAGCCTTCTCTTGTGGGGTCATCAGGCCTCTCGCAAGGGGCGTGTGTGATTCACTGGTCTCCGGCCAAATCGGGTGATGACTGTGGACGCTAACTGGCGAGAGGGCGGTGCGGCTCGCCAACCCATCTCCATAAGATAAAAATCACGATCAGCGCCCCGACGATGTTGAACAGAATGGGACCGCGAAAGCCAAAGGCGTTGTATAGCAATCCCCCGACGTAGGGTGCCGGAAAGGCGATGAGACCGCGGAACGCAGCCAGGCGGCCCATCTCCTGCGCGCGTTCCTTGTCCGTGACACTATTGGTCACCCAGGCCAGAAAGGCGGGCATCCAGGCAGCCAGGTTGATGCCCCAGAGCGCGTGCAGGACCAGGAACGCGGGGAAAGAGCGAACGAAGAGCCAGGCAATCATGATGACGACCGCCAGCAGCTCTGAGAAGATCATGAAGGGAACCGTGCCTCTCTTGTCCACCTGCTTGCCAAATGTCCACTGCGAGGCGGCCCAGGTGAGCGAGCACGCGCTGGACATGAGGCCGAGCTGAACTGGCGTGAAGCCATAGGAACGGCTGAGCAGGCCGAAGAGGAGGGAGTAACCTGTGCCGTAGGCGATGGCATCGACCGTGATGGCGATGTAAAAGCCGCGCAGCCTGTCGGGGGGCGTCAGTAGCGTCCTGACCATGTCCAGAGACTCGGCCACATCCAGTTTCCTGCGGTCCTGAGGCTTGATCGTCTCGCGCAGCAGGGCCGTCAGGGCAACGAGGGTAAGGGCCTCGAGAGCCGTGCCTGCGATCAAGACGCTCAGAAAACCCGAGCGCTGGGCGAGCAGGCCGCCCAACGTCGGCGCCACGACTCCGGCAAGGGCATAGAAGGTATTTGTAAGGCTGAAAGCCCTGCCCCGGGCTTCGGGCACGGCCGACTCGGCCGTGAGGCTGTCGAGCGCCGGAAAGGCAATGGCCAGGCCCCCGAGGAGAGCTATGCCAGGCAGCAGCCAGAGCCAGTTATGTGTCCATCCGGCAAGCACCAGAACACTGAGCCCCAGCGTGCTGAAAGTCGTACCCAGCAGTACCAGCGGCTTGCGTCCACGCCGGTCCGAGATCCAGCCCCCCAGGGGCTGCATGAGGGTTGGAACAATGCCCCAGAAGCCTCCCAGACTTTCGAGTAGCCCGAGCAGAGGCATCGAGGCACCGAGGCTCAGCGCGAAAGGTTGCCAGATCGTGCGTACCATGTTCTCGCGCAGGCCGTACAGCATGGAACGGCCCATCTGGACGTACAGGTTGCGCTGGGGGCGAGGTTGGGTCTGGTTCGTCGCTGCGGAAGCCATCGATTTAGGTGCCCCAATCGCGTGGGTATAGAAAGTCGTGCCCGACATCGCGCCGGCTGACCTTGGCGATGACGGGCAGCATGCGCTTGAACTGTGAGTTGCGGATGCGGCGCAGCACTGTGTCCACAAACCTGGCGTCGAAGCCGGCCCTGATGGCGTCGTCCCTGCTGTATCTCTCGTCCACCAGCAGGTAGAGCAGCTTGTCAACCTCGACGTAGGTAAAGCCCAGCTCTCCCTCGTCTGTCTGGCCTGCCCACAAATCAGCAGAGGGGGCTTTCTGGACGATGGACTCGGGTACGCCAACCGCACGCGCCATCTGGCGTACCTGGGTCTTGTACAGGTCGCCCAGGGGATTGATGGCGCATGCCATATCGCCAAAGATCGTGCCGTATCCGAGCAAGAGTTCTGTCTTGTTGCTGGTGCCGATGGCCAGCCCATTCCAGAGCACCGAGTGGTCGTAGAGCAGGATCATCCGCATGCGAGCCATCACGTTACCACGGCGGACGCCATCCATATCCGGATTCTGATTCAGGTAGGGATCGACCATGGGAGTGATGTCGATGACTTTGTGGTTCACGCCGGTGAGTTTGACCACTTCCAGGGCATGATCCGTGCTTTCCTGTGCACTGGTGCGGTACGGAAGCAGCAGAGTCAGCACATTCTCCCCGCCCAAAGCCTCGGCGATGAGAAAGCAGGACAGGGCAGAATCCAGCCCTCCGGACAGGTTGAGCACCGCTTTGGTGAAGCCGAAACGGCCCAACTCACGTTTCAGGAAACCAACCAGCACCTGCCCGGTGACATCCGCATTCAGGACCAATTGGGCGGCAATATCCACAGGCCCTCCATTCTGACTCGAGCATGCGGCGGGATTATGGGTCAAGAGCATTCCTCGTCAAGCATAGACAGCCGGTCGAGTTCCCGGGACAAAAGCCCCGGCCTCTCGTCACGCAAGAGGGGCAATTGCTGTCGCACCCGGCGCAAAGCGTGCAGGTCGAGTGTGGCGGTCAACAGGGTCTGTTCAAAGTAGGGGGCCTGAGCGATCAGCTTGCCATCCGGTCCGAATATGGTCGAACCGCCCCAGAAATTGAGCCCGTCCTCAAAACCCACGCGGTTGGAGTGCAGCACAAACGTTGTCAGGAACGTGGCATAGGTCTGGTTGATGATCTCCACCGAGCGCGAGCTGCCGAGGGCGACCTCAGGACTCAGCCCGCGGCCCGGGCTGGCCGACATCAGAAGCAACAGGTCAGCGCCATCCAACCACAGCGCATAGGGTGCGCTCATGTGCCAGAAATCTTCACAGATGAGCATGCCCAGACGACCGAACGGCGTGTCGAAGGCACGGAAGCGGTCACCTCCGGCGAAGTAGCGCCCTTCCTCGAACATGCCATAGGTGGGCAGGTAGACCTTGCGGTGGATGTGCAGCAGCCGGCCTTCTGAGCAGTAGGCCGACGAAATGTAGTAACGATGGCGAGCGTCTTCCTCTACAAAGCCAAAGGCCAGGTCCAGGTTCTTGCTGGCTTCCAGAAGCTCGACCAGGATAGGTTGTCCGTCCACCACACGAATAGAGACGTCCGGTACCAGGTCTCGCAGCACATAGCCCGTGAGTGATAATTCGGGGAAGCATAACAGGTGCAACTGTTGTACTTGGGCCTGTTCGATCATCTCTTGATGCAGACGAAGGTTCTTGTCTACGTCCCCCAGCACGGGGCTGAGCTGGGCAAGTCCGACCCGCAATTCGGTCATATGGATTTCTCCGGCGCTGTGGTTGTTTGTCTGACGCGCAGGTACAACAGGATGCCGAGGGCAAAGGCGATCTCAATCAACTGCGCGACCTGGGTCCAACGTAACAGCCCAATATAGGCCGTTTCGTCGGCCCGCATGAACCCTAGAACGAAATGCAGGATTCCATTGCCCAGCAGATACAGCAAGGCCACCACGCCGGGAGGCAGTCTGCATTTCCGCAATCGGTGGAGGCGCAGAAAGAGCAGTATGCCACCCAGGCAGGCAAGCATCTGGACAGGCACTCGTGGTCCGTAGATTCCATAGAGGTCGGGGAGCCACATGCTGAAGGTAGAACGCACCACCAGGCCATAGTTGGCTCCGTGGGCCCAGGCACCGGCCCAGCCAACGCTCTGGGCCAGAGCCACGGCGGGTGCGGCAAGATCCGCCAGACGGAGAAATGACTTGCGCGAAGCGAGCGCATAGATCCACAGGCCAAGCGTACCGCCGATCAGGCCTCCCTGGAAGACGTACCCACCTCCCCAGAACCCGAGCAACGCGGCCGGACGGCCGCCGTAGTCGGCCCAGTTGGAAATGACGTAAGCCAGACGGGCACCCACCAGGCCGCCGGCGAGCAGGCAAAGGGCCGCGTCCAGTACGTGCGAATGGCGGTACCCCTCTCGAGTACCCAGCCACATCGCATAAACCAGAGCCAGCAACAGTCCCAGCCAGATGAGGGCCGAATACCAGTACACCACGTAAGAGCCCAAGCGCAGGAATACGGGATGCACAGTTGGACTCCAGGCCTACTTCTGCAAGCTTTCGACGATCCGCGCGTACTTGCCGGCCAGATCTTCGGCAGCCGGTGTTGAATCGGACTCTGCATAGATACGGAAGAGCGGCTGGTCCGGATCAGGGAGAACGAGAACCCAGTCGTTGCCCAGCATCACCTTTACGCCGTCGATCTGAGCATCCATATCTCCCTTGTATCGCTCGTGCAGGAGCCGCATCACCATGCCTTTGGACTCCCAGGGACAGGGCACCAGTCTCACAGCCATGTGCTGCGGCGGCAGCGCATCTGTGATTTGCGAAAGGCTGGCCTTCTGCACTGAGAGGAACTCTAGCAGCTTGGCCAGGGCCATCATACCATCGACCGCTGGCTGGAACTGTGGAAAAGCATAGTTGTCCATACCATCTGCGGCTAGGACGACGCCCTCACGCGTTGCGGTCTCCATCACATCGTGCATATCGGTCTTGGTGCGGATTACGCTGCCCCCGTACTGGCCAGCCACACTCTCCATGGTTCTCGACACAGTGACGGGCACAGCCGCGATGCCGCCACCCACAGCGCGGAGGGCCAGGGTAGCCATAGCCATCGTGGCCACGCCGCTGGGCAGAATCTTGCCGCGGTCATCCACCAGGAAGAGTTTTTCGCCGCCAACGTCCAGCCTTGCTCCAAGGTTGGTGCGAAGGGCAAGGCAAATCGCCGCCAGCTGCTCCAGAGACTGCTGGAACTCCTGTGGGGGAATGGACATCTTGCTCTCGTCCATGGCGGCATTGAGCTCTACCACCTTCACACCGAGCTGCCTGAGGATGTTGGGCAAGACCAGTGAGGTGGGAGCGTTGGCATAGTCCACTACGATGGAGAAACGAGCTGCCCTGATGGCCTGAGTGTTGAGAGTGGCCAGAAAATCGGCCGTATAGCCTTCAATAACGTCAGACTGGTAGTCGATGGTACCTATCTCGTCCAGATACACGCGGCGAAAATCCTCGCGGAAGAAGACACGCTCGATGTTGCGCTCCGCGTCCTTGCTCAGATTCAGGCCACGACTGTCCAGGAACTTGATGTCAACCGTACGTGCATCGTGTGGTGACAGACGAACGTGAAGCCCACCGCTGGCGCCGATCTTACGAGTGACATAGCGGGCGACAGGAATGGGCACGCTGCGCAGGTCGCGCACATGCACTCCGGCAGATGGAAGACCAGAGATCAATGCCCTCTTGAGCATGCGTGGGCTGCGATGAGGATCGCGGTTGATGGTAACGATACTCCCCTTGGGCAGAGTGGCACCGAAGGCTGCACCGAGTTTGGTGGCGTACTCGGGCGTGAGGTCTACGTTGACCTGCCCAGTGATCCCGTAGCGCCCAAACAGCACTCGTCTGCCCTGGGATCCCCAGATGATGCTGGACTTGACCGTGGCCCCCGCTTCCACCAACTTCTCCGGCCAGATCTTGACATTGGGGTGAATGACGGCTCTCTCACCGACCGTACTCATATCGCCTACCACGGCGCCCTCGAACACGACCGCGTTGCTCTTGATGTTGCATTGCCGGCCAACGATGGCACCCCGCAGCTCCGCGCCTTCCCCAACGTAGGAGTTGCGCCACACGATACTGCGGTCCACCTGCGCGCGGTTGTCCACAATGGTGTAGGAGCGTATGACCGAGGGACCGCGAATGACCACTCCGCCTTTGATCTTTACGCCGTCGCCCAGGTAGATGGGCCCATAGAGCTGGGCGTCGGGTGCAATCTCGACTCCCTCACCGCTCCACACACCTCCACGGCTATCTTTGGCAATGGGATCGAGCCGGACGCGGCCCTCGAGAACATCGCTGCTGGCTCGTATGTACTCCTGGATATTTCCTACGTCACACCAGTAGCCGTTGGCCACATAGCCATAGAGCGGATCGCCATTCTTCAGAAGGATGGGGAACAGATCCTTGCTGAAGTCAAACGGTTTGCCTGCCTCGAAAAGGTCCAGGACATCAGGTTCCAGCACATAGATGCCAGTGTTCACCGTGTCTGAGATCACCTGCCCCCAGCTTGGCTTCTCCTGGAACTCCTGGATGCGCCCGTCGGGAGCGGCAATGACCACGCCGTACTCGAGCGGATTCGGGACATGATAGAGGGTCAGGGTAGCCTTTGCGCCCTTGGACGTGTGGTAATCGGCAATGGCCTTCAAGTCAAAATCGGTGACCGCATCGCCGCTAATGACGATAAAGGGTTCGTCCAGGTACTTTTGAGCGTTCTTCACACTGCCGGCTGTGCCCAGGGGGACTTCCTCAATCGAATAGTTGATCTCCATGCCCATCGCAGAACCATCGCCCAGGTAGTCCTGCACATGATCAGCCATGTACTGCAGGGTGAGCACCACGCTGGTGATGCCGTGTCTCTTCAGCAAGTCGAGGATATGTGCGATCACGGGTTTGTTGACCAAAGGGACCATAGGCTTGGGTCGGTTGATGGTCAACGGGCGCAGACGGGAGCCTTCGCCCCCCGCCATTACAACAGCTTTCATGTCGGCACCCTCCTGGAAGGAAGTATCGCAGTTGCAATCGAATGATACCATAGAATTTTTCACAAGCCAATCATTTCGGCGAACCGAAGGTGAGATCGGGCCCGCGTCAAATCAAATGATAATGT
>DCVA01000048.1 GCA_002327925.1 Anaerolineales bacterium UBA2200 | reverse complement strand
GCGTGCGCGTGGTGAAGAACAAGGTGGCAGCGCCGTTCCGCACCGCCGAGTTCGACATCATGTACAACGAAGGGATCTCCAAGACCGGCGATGTGCTGGATATGGGGGTCGAGGTGGGCGTAATCGACAAGAAGGGCGCTTACTTCACCTACGGCGACCTGCGCCTGGGCCAGGGACGCGAGAATGCCAAGGCTTTTCTGAAGGAGAATCATTCCATCCTCGAAGAGCTCACCCTCAAGGTGCGCGAAAGCATGAAGGCACTCTCGACCAAGGCGTTTGCCTCCCAGGGGTCCGCCGCCAGAGAGAAGGAAAACGACCTCTCTGAAGATCAATCCTAGTCGAGCCAATTGAGTCGCTGAGCGGCCCCTCACGGCCATAGGATGGCGCAGAGCCAGTCGCCCGAGGCCGCTCGCGATCACAGCGCTGAGGAAGAACCTCGGCTAGCCAAACCCGACCGCCGTCTGTCGCACCTCTTCGAAGGACAGGGGCAGCAGGCCCGGGGACCAAGGTCCCAACGCAAGGGGCGGGGCTGGCGCAGGACTGGTTTCCGATGGCGATCAAGTTTCTGTTCAGTATAGGTACTGGTTTGACCAAGTGGCGACGAGCCATAATGAATCAGCACACGGAACATGGGGCCTCCACTCTGATGCGGCGGGCTCTGATCAGTCGACGCAGCGAGTGGAAACAGACGGGCTTGGCGTCTCTGCCATGGCTCTGTCGCAAAGGTCAACTGGCTCCTATCAGAAACTGATCTGCTGCGGTTCTTTGGAACCAAGGAAACTGGCCTGAATCCCCGGGTCGGAGCCGACGCTCCGATTTGGGGAATGCCGAGTTATGGAGCTGTGGTCGCGCGACCACAGCTTTTTTCTTAACAGACGGACATGCAATGCAGCAAAAGATCACGGCCCTGCGCTATCAGAAGAAGAACCGCCGGCGAGTGAACGTGTACCTGGACGGGGATTATGCCTTTGCCGTCCAGGAGATTATCGCCGGCACCCTCTGCGTTGGTCAGGAGCTTTCAGAGGAGCAGGTCGCAGAGCTGCAGGGGCGGGACCTTGCTGAGGCAGCGTACGAGCGAGTGCTCAACTACCTCAGCTACCGCCCGCGTAGCCGCGCAGAGGTGCAATCCTACCTCAAGCGACGGAGGGTGCCTGAGGAATTGATCCCGGCGTTGCTGGAGCGCCTGGAGAACGTAGCCCTGCTGGACGATGATGCGTTTGCACGCTACTGGGTCGAGAACCGTGAGTCGTTCCGGCCGCGAGGGTTACGCTCGCTGCGCTATGAGCTAAGGGGCAAGGGCGTAGCAGATTCGACCGTCAGCAAAGTGTTGACTGAACTGGATGAGTCTGAGAGCGCCTATCGGGCTGCAGAGCCCCGAGCCCGCCGGCTTGAGCAGGTCGATTATGCGACCTTCCGCCGGCGACTGGATGGGTTCCTGCAACGGCGCGGATTCAACTATGACGTGGTGAAGGAGGTTGTAGAGCGACTCTGGCGCGAGATCCACAATCCTGAGGAAGTCGAAGTTTCGCCTTAGGTAATCCCAGGCCACGTGCGGGAAAGTAGTCAATACCGCAGAACCGGCCTGTTGAACATACACAAGGGGACAAGCAATGAATATTGTGCAGGTGATACTCATAGCAGGAGCGGTCGGCCTGGCCGCCTTTGCGCTCGGTTACACGTTGCGACAGAACGCAGAGCGCGCCAAGCTCAGCTCGATGCGCTCGGAAGCCGAAAAGAGTCTGGCCCTTGCCAAGACCAAGCTGCAAGAGACAGAGCTGATGGCCAAGGAATCGGCCTTGAAGATCCGCGACGAGGCGGAGCGCGAGGCAAACAGGAGGCGTGCTGAGCTGGAGCGCCAGGAACGGCGCTTTCAACAGAGACGCATCAGCCTCGACCGACGTATGGACTCTCTCGAGGAACGAGCCAGGCAACTGGAATCCCGAGAGAAGCAGTTGACCACGCAACGCAGTGAGCTCGATGAGCTCCGTCACAAAGAACTCGAGGAGCTGGAACGCATCTCCAACCTGACCACAGAGCAGGCCAAGGATATTCTGCTGGCCAGGGTTGCCGACGAAGCCCGCCAGGATATGGCGCGGGTGATACGCGACGTGGAGCAGCAAGCCACGGAAGAGGCAGATCGCAAGGCGCGAGAGATCATTACGCTGGCGATTCAGCGTGTCGCTTCGGATCAGGTGGCAGAGACAACCGTGTCCACTGTGGCCCTGCCCAGCGACGAGATGAAGGGGCGGATCATCGGTCGCGGTGGGCGCAACATCCGAGCAATTGAGAACGCCACGGGCGTCGACCTGTTGATCGATGACACGCCCGAGGCTGTGACCGTCTCTAGTTTTGACCCGGTGCGTCGAGAAGTGGCCCGCGTCGCGCTCGCCAAGCTCATTGTTGACGGGCGAATTCACCCCGCACGCATCGAAAAGGTAGTCAAAAAGGCCCAGCAGGAGGTCGAGGCAGTCATCCAGGAAGCGGGTGACGCAGCCGTTCTCGAGGTCGGCATCCACGGTCTTCATCCGGAGCTCATTCGTCTACTGGGGCAGCTCAAGTACCGGACCAGCTACGGACAGAATATGCTGATGCACTCGCTGGAGAGCGCCCATCTGGCGGGGATCATGGCCGTTGAGCTCGGCGCCAACGTCGCCATGGCCAAAGAGGCGGGGCTGCTGCACGACATCGGCAAAGCGGTAACGCACGAGACGGAAGGGTCTCACGCCATCATCGGGGCCGAGATCGCCCAGCGTCTGGGCCGTCCGGCCAACATCGTCAACGCCATCGCTGCGCACCATGCAGAAGAGGAGTGTCACACTCTCGAGGCAGTACTCGTGCAGGCAGCCGACGCCATTTCCGGCGCGCGACCCGGGGCCAGACGGGAAACGCTGGAAACCTACATCAAGCGCGTCGAATCGCTCGAAAGTCTGGCCGATTCGTTCAGTGGGGTCGAAAAGTCGTATGCTATCCAGGCGGGACGTGAGATCCGAATCATCGTGCGGCCCGAAACCATCGACGACCTGGGTATCATCACCCTCTCGAGGGATATCGCCAAGAAGGTCGAGGAAAGCCTCCAGTATCCTGGACAGATCAAAGTGACCGTCATCCGAGAGACAAGGGCAGTTGACTACGCCAAGTAGTTTTTCGCTGCGGCTTGCCCTTCGCAGCCACGAGCGCGGCCAATCGGCTTGAGCGACCTGGCGCAGGAACGGCCCACGTCCAACGTGCTGGGATCTGTCAACGAGGACAGACCACCACCGAAGGAGACAACGTACATGGACATCCTCAAAGTGTCGGCGAAATCCAGGTCAACGGCCGTTGCCGGGGCAATTGCGGGCGTAGTCAGGGAGTGTGGACGAACAGAAGTGCAGGCGATCGGTGCAGGAGCGGTCAACCAGGCCGTGAAAGCGGTAGCGATCGCTCGCGGATACCTCGCCGAAGACGGGATCGAGATTGTCTGTATCCCGTCATTCACCGAGGTGATCATCGCCGATCAGGAGCGGACGGCCATCAAATTGCTGGTAGAGAAGAAGTGAGGGTGTCTGTAGGACCATCCCCGTTGGCAGGCACCGATGCCCCACCGACAAGGGGGGCTGTGGATCTGCACGTGCACACGAACGCATCGGATGGAGAGTACTCCCCTGCCGATGTCGTACAGCAGGCCCTGCGTATGGGGCTGTCGACTGTCGCCATAACCGACCACGACACGGTCGGCGGCGTGGGGGAGGCCCTTGCTGCGGCCAGTGGCACCAGTCTGGAGGTGATCCCTGGCGTCGAGATCAGCACGGACGTTCGTGAGACCGAGGTCCATATCCTTGGTTACTTCATCGCCGTAACGGACGCCAACCTCCATCATCAGTTGCAGCTCTTCAAAGACTCCAGGTCAGTTCGCGCCCGGCAGATCGTGGCCAGGCTTTCGCGACTTGGGCTGTCTCTGGACTTCCGGCGAGTCCAGGAGATGGCCAACGGGGGCAGTGTGGGACGCCCGCACATCGCTGGTGCGATGGTAGAGAGGGGCTACGTCTCATCCATTCGCGAGGCATTCGACCGCTACATCGGTCAGAACCGGCCGGCTTACGTCCCCCGGCACAAAATCCACCCCGCGCAGGCCATCGCGATCATTCGTGCCGCGGGAGGCGTTCCCGTGCTGGCCCATCCACGCCTGCTGACCACTCGTGTTCGATACCTGGCTGCAAACGGGCTGGCGGGCCTCGAGGCTTACTACACAGGCTACGGACAAGAGGAAACCAGCTCGCTTCTTTCGCTAGCTCAGCAACACCAGCTCCTGGCCACAGGTGGTTCCGACTTTCACGGCGAGCACGTCAAGCCAGAAAGCCTGCTGGGGGGAGTCGACATGCCCTTAGAGGTCGTGGCAGCCTTGCGGGCCTACCATGAGAAGATCGTCTCGTCCTAGCCAGATGAGTGTCTGCTAGTCCTCGTCCGATTCCGTTGCTGCCGGCAGATTCTGCGCCGCCTGGGGCTGCTGAGTCACAGCGCCCGCGGTCGCTGGCTCTGAACCCCGCCACCTGACTTGATCCAGCGGCAGGTCCATAGTCATACCACTCTCGAGAAGGACGTGCACCGTCTCCTTGACGGCGTTCAGACCAATCACCTTGCCATTACCGTCTGCGGTTCCGACGATTTCGCCCACCCTCGGCATCCTCTGGTGAGTCTCCACGTAGCAGGCATTCTCGTAGGTCAGACAGCACAACAGCCGGCCGCAGGACCCCGAGATCTCCATCGGGCTGAGGGGCAACCCCTGCAACTTGGCCATCTTGATCGAGACAGGGATGAACTCACAGAGATAGGTGGAGCAGCACAATTCCCTTCCGCAGGGCCCAATGCCACGTATCAATTTGGCCTCATCACGAACGCCCACCTGACGCAGCTCGATTCGCGTGTGAAAGACCCGCGCCAGGTCGCGCACCAGGTCACGGAAGTCGATCCTTTGCTCCGACGTGAAGGAGAAGGTCAGGTGTGAACCATCAAAGTTGTACTCCGCCTTCACCAGCTTGGCAGGAAGATGATACTCCACAAGTCGCTCGCGACACCTCTGGAGAGCCTCCGCCTCCTGTCCGCCAAAGTGTTCGGCATTGGTCAGATCCGCGGCAGTAGCCTTGCGCAGCACAGGTTTGAGCTGCGATACAATGGCCTCGCTCGAAACGTCGGATGCCTCGCTCACCACCCGCCCCAGCTCCCTGGCGCGCGTAGTCTCCACGATCACCCGATCCCCAACGTGGAGCGCATCTGAAACCCCCGAGGGATCGAAGAAATAGGTCTTGGTTGCCGGTTTGAAACGAACACCCACTACGATAGTCATCGCATCACACCTGACTCACTTCTGTAGAGACACGAGGGAGCTTTAGCAGCAGCACTTCCATCGCCAGACCGGGACTCACATTCTGATCCATTTGCTGGCTGGCTCTCTCAATAGCTCTAAGATAGGATTGGATAGCGTGCAGCGTGTACCTCTGCGCATCGGCCATGATGGCCTGCGCTCGATCCACGTTGATAAGCGCCCCTGGGTTCCCACTCCTGGCCAGTAGCAGGTCGCGCCACCACTCCCGCCAGAGGTCAAGCACCTCGGGCAGGGCCGAGGGATCCCTGCTTAGCTGTTGCGCGAGGCTGATGCGTTCCGTGAGATTCAGCCTAGCCGCCTGTTCGAGCGCCACGAGGTACTTTTCGCGATTGCTCAACAAAGACTCATCCCGGCTGGCCCGAATCGCCCAGCCGATTCGCCCTCCGGAAAGCCCGGCCAGCAAGCTGGCCTTTGGTTCCTCGACCCCCCAGTAACTCCGGAGAGCGTCCCGCACTTGCCGAACCGGCAATGGCCGCAGGTTCAGCACCTGACAGCGCGATACGATGGTCGGCAGCAACCCCTCTGCCTGCAGGGCGGTCAGAATCAGCACCACGCTGCCCGGAGGCTCTTCCAGGGTCTTGAGCAGACAATTCGCCGCCTCGACGTTCGCCTGCTGAAAGTCGCAGAGAACGTATACGCGCCGGCGACCCTCATAGGGAGACAGGACCGCCTGGGTCTGCAGCTCACGTACCTGGCTGATCTTGATACCCGGCTTACGCCGCGACGCCGGTTCCGAGGGCTCTCCTGCTGCTGTCTTGCCCTCTCCCTCGGACTCATCCAGCACGCGCACATCCGGGTGAAGGCCCTGCCCTATCTTGCGGCACGAAGCACAGGACCCGCACGGCCTCGGCCCAGGATCCGTACAGTTGAGGGCACGAGCCAGATAGAGTGCCAGGCTCGTCTTGCCGATACCCGGTGGACCGGCGAAGAGATAGGCATGGGCCAGACGATCGCGGGCCAGGCTCTGCAGCAGCAGGTCCACGGCCCAGTCATGCCCGAGAATCATCGGAACCCCATCCGTAACCTGGCCTGTCATGGCGCTATTGTAGCACGACTGAACAGGGCTGTCCAATCCCTGACGCTTTTGGTGTCATCTGTCCTTTGTGCTACACTGGCTCCGATGCGCAAACTACGAAACCTGACCGACTCGGGATACCAGACACAAGCCGGAGACCTGTTCGACCACCGGCGCAGACTCTTGATGCAGAAGGGGCAACCCCTGGCCGCGCGCATGAGGCCGCGAACCCTGGATGAGTTCGTAGGGCAGGACCACATTGTCGGCCCCGGGACGCTGCTGCGCCGCGCCATCGAGGCAGACCGCATCGCCTCCATGGTGCTCTGGGGACCTCCCGGCACGGGCAAGACCACGCTCGCCATGATCATCGCCAATCAGACACACTCGCACTTTGCCGCGATCAGTGCGGTGATGGCTGGCGTTGCAGATATTCGCCAACTCGTTCAGGATGCCAGAGACCGCCTGGGTATGCATGGACAGCGCACCATTCTACTTGTGGACGAGATCCACCGCTTCAACAAGGCACAGCAGGACGCGCTACTGCCTCACGTCGAAGATGGCGCGATCATTCTCGTGGGAACAACCACGGAGAACCCCTACTTTGAGGTCATTGGCGCTCTCGTCTCGCGCTCGCGCATCTTCCAGATGAAGCCGCTGACCGATGACCAGGTACTCGAGATTCTCCGTCGGGCTCTGGCCGATGACGAGCGGGGCCTTGGCAAGATCCCGGTAAGAATGAACGAGGACGCACTACTGCACCTGGTGCAGGTGGCAGGCGGAGACGCGCGCAACGCTCTGAACGCGCTGGAGCTGGCTGTAACCACCACTCCGGCAGACCGCCAGGGGAATGTATCCATCGACCTCACGGTAGCCCAGGAATCCATTCAGCGCCGGGCACTGCTGTACGACCGGGACGGCGACGCCCACTACGACACAATATCGGCGTTCATCAAGAGCCTGCGCGGCGGTGATCCAGACGCAGCTCTCTACTGGATGGCGCGCATGATCTACAGCGGCGAGGATCCGCGCTTCATCGCCCGCCGGATGATCATACTGGCCTCTGAAGACGTAGGCCTGGCTGACCCGCAGGCTCTGGTAGTGGCCACGTCGGCGGCGCAAGCCCTGGAGTGGGTAGGCCTGCCCGAGGCCCAGTATGCACTGGCAGAGGCAGCCATCTATCTGGCGACCGCTCCCAAGAGCAACTCTTGTGGGGCCTACTTCGCCGCCCTGGGCGAGGTGGAGCGCCTGGGAGTGACCGATGTGCCCAACCACCTCAAGGACACCACTCGTGACGGCGGGGCGCTCGGACACGGGCAGGGTTACAAATACCCCCACCAGTTCCCTGATCATTGGGTGGCGCAACAGTACCTTCCTGATCCGCTGCAGGGAAGGCACTGGTACGAGCCGGGTGAGCTGGGGTACGAGAGGGCTATCGGACAGCGCCTGAAGCTGTGGCGTGAGGCGGGGAAAGCCGCACCTCCGTCCACCGATGAGGCAGCGAACACAGACCCTGAAGCTGACTCTGCCTGATCTACCGGCTGTCGCTGCCCGGCAGCCCCTGCAGCAGTGAGGCGGCGCAGTAAGAGCTCCTCACGAACGGTCCACTCAACACTCCACCAAAGCCCAGTTCGCGGGCGAGTGCCGCATAGCGATCAAAGACCCCGGGCGCAACATACTCGGCCACAGGCGCATGGTGAAGCGAGGGCCTCAGGTATTGCCCGATGGTCAGGAGATCGCACTCCGCAGCGCGAAGGTCGCGCAGTGTCGCACAGACCTCTTCCTCTGTCTCGCCCACACCGACCATCAGGCTGGATTTGGTGCGCATCCCGGGCGCCAGGCGCTTCACTCGAGCCAGCAGCGCGAGAGACCGCCCATAATCGGCCCCGGAACGGAACTGGGGGTACAATCGAGGCACCACTTCCACGTTGTGGCCCAGCACTTCGGGCGCAGACTCGACCACTGTGAGCAGCGCCCCATGGTCGCCCGCCATGTCCGGCACGAGCAGCTCAACTGTCGCCCTGCTCTGTCGGCGGATCGCCTCCACACTGTCTGCGAATTGGCTCGCACCTCCATCAGGCAGGTCATCGCGCGTGACTGATGTGATGACAACATGACGCAGGCCGAGCCGAAGCGCCGCATCCGACACGCGCTGCGGCTCTTCTGGATCAACCGCGCTCGGCGTACCGTGCTCAACCGCACAGAAGCGGCAATTGCGCGTGCAAACTCGGCCCAGAATGAGAAAAGTAGCCGTCCCGCTGCGAAAGCACTCCCCGATGTTGGGGCAATCCGCTTCCTGGCAGACCGTGTGCAGAGACAAGCCCGACAGGAGCGCCACCATTCGAGACCGCACCTCAGGGTTCAAGGCCGGCCTTCTCAGCCAGGGTGGCTTGGGCAGGGCAGGGGATTCTTCCGTCACGGCGTCACATCCTCGGCCGATTATAGCTTGCCTTTTCAGATGACCCAAGGCGTGGTATACTGACTGCAGAGCGGATCTACTCCCGAAACAGAACTCGCTGAGGAGAAGCTGAGTCGATGATCGAATGTCCGAGCTGCGGCACCCGCAATCGAAGGGGAAGCAAGTTCTGCGGCAACTGCGGCCAAACTCTGAACCCCTCCCTGGGTGTCGGTTGCCCGGCCTGCGACAGACTCAATCCCCCGGGCAGTGCCTATTGTGCCTTCTGCGGGGTCCAACTCCTCCCTTCCCCGGCCGGCACAGCTGAGGCCGACCAGGTGCCAGTTGCCGCCAGCCCCACGTCCCGCCAGCAGGAAAACCAGCCACGCGAGGTGCCATCGTGGCTGTATGAGGATCAGGATTCCGAGCCACCCGTCTACGCGCCTGCCCTGGGAGCGGCCATGTCACCCGCAGGTCAGACCAGCAAGTACCTCGAGGACATCACTGGTACCTTGCCCAGCTCGGCTGCCTGGCTACCTCTTACTGTTGCACCCGGGTCCCGGCCCGAGGTCGCTGTGCCTGTTCCCAAGACAAGCCGGAAGAAGGGCTGTCTCGGCCTACTGGCCCTGCTGGTCGCGCCGCTCCTCTCGACGAGGTAGGATCGCCGTGGAGCTCACTCGCGATCAGGCCCTGCACGACGCCGGGCCAGCGCAAATGGAAACCACCACGAAGGAGTGCACACAATGAAGGTCATCATCCCCCTCGCTGGCTTTGGTACTCGCTTGCGTCCCCACACCTACACCAAGCCCAAACCACTGGTTCGTGTGGCTGGCAAGCCGGTGCTGGGGCACATTCTGGACAAGCTGACCGGCCTGCCCATCGAGGAGACTATTTTTGTCGTCGGCTACCTCGGGGATCAGATACGTGAGTATGTGTCGGCGAACTACACCTTTCCCGCACGGTACGTGGAGCAGAAGGAACTGAAGGGCCAGGCCCACGCCCTGCACCTGACTGCCGACTATGTCTCCGGACCCGTGCTGATCGTTTTCGTCGACACCATCTTCGAAGCGGACCTCTCCACTCTGGCGGACGAGCAGGCCGATGGCGTGATCTACGTCAAGGAGGTCGACGACCCGCGCCGGTTCGGAGTCGTTATTGCGGAGAACGGCCGCATCACTCGACTCGTAGAGAAGCCAACCACGCCGGTATCCAACCTCGCCGTCATTGGCGTGTATTACGTGAAAAACTCGGCGCTGATGTTGGAGTGCATCGCCGAGTTGATCGAGCGGGACATCAAGACCCAGGGGGAATACTTCCTGGCCGATGCCTTTCAGTTGATGATCGACCGCGGCGCTCGCTTTGTGGCGCGCACAGTGGATGTCTGGGAAGATTGCGGCAAGCCAGAAACAGTCCTGCATACCAATCGCTATCTTCTGGAGCACGGAGGCGCGCAGGAAGCCAAGACCGAGAACTCGGTAATCGTCCCGCCCGTGTACATCGATTCCTCGGCCGTTATCCGCGACTCGGTCATCGGACCCTATGTGAGCGTGGCGGGAGGATCAACCATCGTGCGTTCAATCGTCCGGGATTCCATCGTCAACGAGCGCGCCCACATCGAGGATGCCAACCTGATCCAGTCACTGATCGGCAAGGACGCAGTCGTTCGCGGCTCGTTCCAGAGACTCAATGTGGGCGATTCTTCACAGGTTGAACTCACCCCCGGCGAGTAACGCGGGGAGCAGGGCAGAGAAGGGCTACTATCATTGAAGGAGGCAACAGTCCGATGATCGTTGGTATTCCCAAGGAGATCAAGGACAACGAGTACCGCGTGTCGGCAACTCCCGGCGGCGTACACCAGCTGGTTCGCGAGGGACATCGCGTCCTGCTTCAGAGCGGCGCCGGGGACGGAAGTGGATTTGGTGACGGGGAATATGCGGAGGCCGGCGCAGAACTCGTGCCAGAGGCAGCCCGGGTATGGTCCACGGCCGACATGATCATGAAGGTGAAGGAGCCGCTGCGCCAGGAGTTCGACCTGCTGCGCGAGGGTCTGATCCTGTATACCTACCTGCACCTTGCCGCCGACGAAGAGCTGACTCGCGAGCTGATGAAGCGCAAGGTGACTGGTATCGCCTACGAGACGGTAGAGCTGCCGAACGGTAGCCTGCCCCTGCTCACCCCCATGAGCGAGGTGGCCGGCAAGATGGCGGTTCAGATCGGCGCTCACTATCTGGAAAAGATGAACGGCGGCAGGGGAAAGCTTCTCGGTGGAATTCCCGGTGTGCTGTCTGCGGACGTCGTAATCCTGGGTGGTGGCACGGTCGGCACCAACGCAGCCATCGTTGCCCTCGGCATGGGCGCATCGGTCCTGATCGTCGACGTCAACGCGGACCGGTTGCGCTACCTCACCGAGGTCCTGCACGGCAATCTCAAGACGCTCGTCTCGACACCGCGCAACATCGCCGAGGCGCTCAAGCGTGCGGACCTCGTCATTGGCGCCGTGCTCGTGAAGGGGGCCAAGGCGCCCCGGATCGTCACCCGGCAGATGGTAGAGGACATGAAACCGGGCAGCGTGATCGTGGACGTCGCTGTGGACCAGGGCGGTTGTCTGGAGACAACGCGCACGACGTCGCATAGCCAGCCAACTTATGACATCAACGGCGTGGTTCACTACTGCGTGCCCAATATCCCTGGTGCGGTTCCGCGCACGTCCACCTACGGTCTGTCCAATGCCACTCTGCCCTATGCCAGTCGTCTGGCCAATCTGGGATTCGTCGCGGCGGTTCGGCAGGATCCGGTGCTGGCCAGGGGCGTGAACACGTACCAGGGCCGTGTCACCTACCAGGCTGTGGCGGACGCATTTGGCATTCCCTACAGTGCGTTGGCCGGACTGCTTTAGTCGAGTCAGGGGTCGCAGCCGGATCCGCGGGCCAGGCCCGAACCTGCGTTGCCACAGGAATCCTCAGGCAACGCGTCCGGCCTCCACTTGGCGTACGCTTCACGCGGGAGTGTCCCGATGATGGCTGGTGAAAAGACAAGGGGTGACCAGCTCACCCTCGAATTGACGGACATGGCCCATGGTGGCGAAGCGATCGGCAGGCACGAGGGCCGGGTAGTCTTTGTTCCCTATGCCATCGCCGGTGAAAAGGTACGCGTCGAGATCGTACAGGATCGGGGCAGCTTCGCCCGGGCAAGGTTGATGGAAGTTATCACACCCTCCACAGCGCGCGCCAACCCCCCGTGTCCGCACTTTGGGCGATGCGGCGGATGCCACTGGCAGCACATCGCCTATCCGGCTCAGCTCGATTTCAAACGCCAGGTTCTTGCCGGCCAACTGCGGCGCATTGCGAGTCTGCAGGATGTCGAGGTGCTGCCCACCATGGCTGCGGCTGACCCCTGGGCTTACCGCAATCATGTGCAATTCCACGCTACAGAGGAGGGCCGGCTGGGTTTTATGGCGACACGCAGCCACGACGTAGTCCCTGTAGAGAGGTGCCTCATCATGCACCCGCTGCTTCAGGATCTGTTCGACATCATGGAACTGGAGCTGCCAGGGCTGCGACGCTTCTCGCTCCGAGCGGGAATCCGTACCGGGGAAAGAATGATCGTGTTCGAAATGGCAGATGACCAACCACCAGAGGTCGAGGTCAATCTGCCTGTCTCCTGCACCCTCCTGCTCTCCGATGGCACGCCCGTAACACTACTGGGTAGCTCGCACATTCACGAGATTCTGCTCGAACGCCTGTACCAGCTATCTGCAACCAGCTTCTTTCAGGTCAACACCCTCCAGGCAGAGCAACTGGTCCAACACGTCTGCTCTCACGTTCCGGCAGGAGTAGATGAGCTGGTCGACGCCTACTGCGGCGTCGGGACATTCAGCGTGGCCCTCGCACCAAAGGCAGGTCACATCGTGGGCATAGAGAGCAGCATCGCCGCTCTCGGCGACGCGCGTGTGAACATCTCAGGTATGGGCAACATCGACCTGCTTGATGGTTCGGTCGAGGACATCCTCCCTAGCCTATCCAGCCACGCCGCCGTGGTGGTCCTGGATCCGCCGCGCGAAGGACTTGCACCACGCGTGACCGCCTCATTGCTACAGCTTGCCCCAAAGCGGATCATCTACGTCTCGTGTGATCCGGCGACCCTGGCTCGAGATCTGAAGGATCTGCTGACAGGCGGATATGTCCTGGTCAGCGTGCAGCCTGTGGACATGTTTCCCCAGACATACCACCTGGAGACGGTCGTTATCCTAGACCTCCAATAGTGGCAGCCTTCCCGGCTGTCCCTGAGACGCGGCATCCGGCAGGCTGGAACCAGTCCAGTTGACAGGATTTCAGGGCAGCACTATCATCAAGCGATGCGGCCAGGAGATGCTGCTGCGGAACCGCCGGGCAATACCTGCCCCGCCTCACGCCAAGAGCTAGTACCGAAGGAGCCCCGACCATGTCGCGAGCAACCAGACCCATTTACTTGGACCATGCCGCAACCACGAGAGTCGATCCTCGCGTAGTTGAGGCAATGCTACCATACTTCACGGAGGTCTACGGGAATGCCTCCAGTGTGCATACCTTTGGGCGGGACGCCCACGATGCGCTGGAACAGGCCCGCAGGAGTGCAGCCGGCTTGCTAGAGGCCGATCCAGAGGAGATCATCTTCACCAGTTGCGGTACGGAGAGCGACAATCTGGCTATTCGCGGTGTCGCCAACGCCAGCCGAGGCAAAGGCAATCACCTCATCACCTCATCCATCGAGCACCATGCCGTCACCCACACCTGCGAGCAGCTCGCGAAGCACTTTGGCTTCGAAGTAACTTATCTGCCCGTAGACAGCTATGGCCGCGTCGATCCTGACGATGTGGGACGCGCCATCAACTCACGTACTGTCTTGATCAGCGTCATGTACGCCAACAACGAAGTGGGCACTATCCAGCCCATCGCGGAGATAGGCAAGATCGCAAGAGAAAAGGGCATCCCCTTCCACACAGATGCAGTTCAGGCCGGTGGCACGCTAAGTCTCGATGTCGATGCCCTGAACGTGGACCTGCTGGCCCTGTCGGCACACAAGCTCTACGGTCCCAAGGGTGTCGGACTGCTCTACCGTCGTCGCGGAACGCCCATCCTGCCTACTCAGACCGGAGGTGGACACGAACACGGTCTGCGTGCAGGGACCGAGAACGTGCCCTATATTATCGGCCTGGCCAGGGCGCTTGAGCTGGCCTATGAACGATGTGAGTCCAACAATGCCCGCATCGCCTCCCTGCGAGACCGCCTGGTCAGCGGCGTACTAGCGGCGATCCCGCAGACCCAGCTCACTGGCCACCCCCACGATCGTCTGCCCAACAATGCCAGCTTCTTGTTCGACGGCGTCGAAGGCGAATCCATCCTCTTGAATCTGGACCTGCTCGGAATTGGCGCCAGCAGCGGTTCTGCCTGTACCTCCGGTTCAGTCGAGCCATCGCACGTCCTGACCGCCCTGGGCCTGCCGGCAGCTCAGTGCCACGGCAGCCTGCGGCTGACTCTGGGCAACGACAATACGGTAGAGGACGTGGACTATGTACTCTCCGTTCTGCCAGGCATCGTGAGCAAACTGCGGGCGATGTCCCCACTCTACAGCGAACCGCCCGCAAAAGGCCACTAGTGATCCCAGCCGGCAGCTCTCCCCGGCGGGTGGCTGTGGCTCTCAGCGGCGGCGTGGACAGCTCTGTCGCAGCAGCCCTGCTGTTGCACGCCGGGTTCGATGTCATTGGCATCACGATGCGTCTGTGGTCGTTGCCGCGCTCTGGTCGGGCAGGGGCTGAAGGGGACTTGCCGCCCACAGACGTTGATGATGCACGCCACATCTGTGAACTGTTGCGCATTCCCTTTCACCTCCTCGACGTGCGGGATACATTCAAGGCCAGGGTCGTGGATGCCTTCTGCGACGACTATGCCCTGGGCAATACCCCGAACCCATGCCTTACCTGCAATCGCGAGATCAAGTTCGGCATTCTTCTGTCGACGGCACTTCAACTGGGGGCCAGCCATCTGGCCACCGGTCACTACGCCCAGATCACGTTTCAAGAGGGTCAGTATCGACTGCGGCGGGCCGTGGACCGGCGCAAGGACCAATCCTATGTCCTGTATATGCTGGGGCAACGTGAGCTCTCGCAGACTCTGTTTCCTCTGGGAACCTACACAAAGGAGCAGGTTCGAGCGTTTGCATCCCGGCTGCAACTGCCGGCAGCAAAACGCCAGGAGAGCCAGGACGCTTGCTTCCTCGCGCGGGGCGACTACCGTGAGTTCCTGGCCCAGCAACGCCCTCACGCTTCTCGGCCCGGTCCGATCGAGGACTCATCCGGCAAGGTAATCGGGGAGCACAGGGGCATCGCCTTCTACACAGTCGGCCAGCGTCAGGGGCTGGGCATCTACGGCCCACAGCCCAGCTATGTGCTCGAGCTTGACGCCGCACGCAACGCCATCGTGGTCGGCGCCAGACAGGAGCTTTACCACGGCAGCCTGCTGGCTCGCGACGTCAGATATGTGTCCGGCTGCACGCCGCAGGGTCCTCTGGCTATTCGCGCCAAGATACGCTACAATGCCGATGAGGTCCCGGCTTCACTAGAGCCCCTGCCACAGCGGAGAGCACAGGTCTCGTTCGCATCTCCCCAGCCGGCCATCACGCCCGGTCAGGGGGTGGTGTTCTACGAGGGTGAGTTCGTCCTCGGTGGCGGCATCATCTCAGCCCCTGGGCCCCGGGAGGTATAGGCGATGTTCAGCACGCCTTCGTTGATCCTTTCACTGGTCCTGGCCACTCTCTATGCGGCCACCTTTCACATCCTCTGGGGACAAACGTGGAGACAGCTATCTGTATCCTGGTTGGCGGCGATCGCCGGCTTTGCCCTCGGCCAGCTGGTGGGTGCAATGACCGGCTGGCCCGGCTTCACCATCGGTCAGGTGCGTTGGGTGTCCGCATCGCTCGGCTCCGCAGCCTTACTGTTTCTTGCCAAGCGCTTTCGCCTGTGATACAATTGCCCTGAGGGACTACAGTGACACTCGATGCCATTCGTGATTTGGCGATCATTGTTCTAGCACTCGAGTCGGTAGTCGTCGGCGTCATCCTGGCCCTGCTCCTTCTGCAGGTGCGTAGCTTGACCAAACTGCTCCAGGAGCAGATCAAGCCGATGCTCGACTCCATGCGCCAGACCGTCGGTACTGTCAAGGGGACTGCCTCCATAGTGAGCGAGACGCTGGTGACCCCGGCGATCAAGATTGGCAGCCTTACCGCCGGCGCTCGCCGTACGCTGGAGATTCTATTACCGTCAAGGAAACCGCCAGAGAGCAAGTGACTCTGACATCAACCAAACTCTACTACCGGCAAATCAACCCGAAACAAGACTGGCTTCGAGGAGGCAAGTTGCATGAGTGATGAGAGTAATGGATTTGCATTCCTGTCGGGTGTCGTGCTGGGCGGCCTGGTTGGCGCTGCGGTCGCCTTACTGCTTGCCCCTCAGCCGGGCGAGGAGACTCGCGAACAGCTCCGAGAGAAGAGTCTTGAGCTCAAAGACCGGATGATCGAGCTGTCCGAGGAAGCCCGCAAGAAGGCGGAAGAGTTCCAGTCTGAGGGCCGCGCCACAGTCGAGACGCAGACCGCACGCGTGAAGGAAGCCATCGAGGAAGGCAAGCAGGCCGCCGCGAAAAAGAAGAAGGACCTGATTGAGGAGCTCGGGCGTGAGAAGGGCGAAAATCCCGCCTAGGCGCCGAGCTGCGGCATAGTACTTGTTGACAGGTACGGATGTTTCCCGGCACCAAACATCGCAGGGTGCCTGATTTTGGCCGAGAGTGAGCCGCCAGCCTGGGGTCACTACCTAGGCTGGCCGGCCCTTCATTAGCACAGTCCACCTGGCTTCCTGAACGACCTCTTCCCGCTGGTTAATCACCTCAACCTCAAGGTTCAACATTCCTCCACCCAGCGCTCTGGTCTCTCGTTTCTGCACCACCTGGCACTGCATATGAATGGTGTCCCCGATGAAGGTTGGCCTCTTGAACTTGCAGTCCATGCGGACAAAGGCCGACACAGTGCCTTCGAGCAGCGCGAGGCGGGTAGCCAGCCCGGAAGCAATGGCGGCAACCAGTATGCCCGGTGCCATCCGCTGGCCGAATATCGTCTCGCCAGCGTACTCGGCGTTGGTGTGCACCTCATTGTAGTCACCCGCCAGACCGCAGAACTGGCTGATGTCGCCCTCTGTGACAGTCCGGCCAGGTGTGAGCATCGTATCGCCTACCTTGAACTCTTCGAAATAAAGACCCCGCGGACGGTACTCCTTTGGACTCATCCTTCCTCCCCTCTGCTGAGGTAACCCCCACCGGCACAGCTTTCTTCTCAGGAGAGGCACTGCCTCAGCCACTCAGAGATCGCCTCAGCCACTTCCCGCTCTTTCTCGATCATAACCATGTGACCCGCCTTCTCGATCAGGCGAAGGCGCGCGCCGTGTATCTGCTCGGCCAGGAAGGCCGAGTACTTGGGCGGCGTCAGATTGTCTTCTGTGCCACAGAGCACCAGCGTTGGGCAACGGATTTCGCCCAGTCGGTTGGTAACGTCAAAGTCATTGCAGGCAGCAAAGTCATCGTGCACTGTCTCGCCGGGAACAGCCAGCATCTGCCGCTGACCAAGTTGCACCAATGCTGCCGGAGCTTTGCTGGAGTAGGCATACTGGCACACAAGCTGTGCCGTCGCCGGCCAGTCCGTGAGCGTTCCTTCGAGGATCGTTGGCAGCACACGCAAGCGTGCGCCCGTACCCACCAACACCAGGCCGGCCACGCGCCCGGGCTTGTCAAGGGCCGCCGACAGGGCGATCGCACCTCCCATCGAATGCCCGGCAACAACTCCCCTCTCAATGCCCATGGCATCCATGAACTGGACGACAAAGGTTGCATATTCGGACACAGACCGGCGCCCGGCACCGGCCGAGCGACCATGTCCGGGCAAGTCCAGGGCGTAGGTGTTTGCATCCGCAAGTCTGCGGACGGCCGCTCCCCAGTGCTGGTGGTTCCCTCCGGCGCCATGGACCAGCAAGAGATGGTCTGCGGAAGGGCTAGTGGACCTGTGAAACGAATAGTGGGCCTTCTGCCCAGACACTAGCTTCAACGCCATGGGAAAGCCTCCACCGGGCTGATAGACAGAGGACGAGCCATCTGACTCATGGCTCGTCCTCTGTCATCCTTGTGCACCCGTTGATCAGGCTGGCTTGGCTGCCGGCGCTGGCTTGGCGACTGCTGCATTGAGATCCGCAACCAGTGGGTCGACCTCAATGCCATGCGCCATAGCACCCTGCTCGATGTTCTCGAAACGAGCAACTGCGCACCCGAAGCACATCAGGCCGTGCTCCAGGAACACGGGGATCGTCTCGGGGTACTTCTGCACTACCTCTCCAATCGGCATACTCTTTGTGATTGTCACGACTTTCTCCTTTCGCGATAGAAACACCGCAGTGCTGTTTGGCTCTGCCTATCCCTGACGGGCCGGATAGGCATGGCCTTCCAGCTCAGCGATGAACTTTTCTGCTTCCATGGCCGCCATAGCACCACTCCCTACGGCTGTCGCCACTTGCTTCAGGGTCCGTTCTTGCACGTCGCCGGCGGCATACACTCCCGGAACACTCGTGTGTCTGTCACGGTCCGTGAGGATGTATCCAGCGTCGTCCAGCTCCAGCTGCCCGGCGAATAGCTGCGTATTGGGCAGGTTGCCGATATATGAGAACACACCGTCCACTTCCAGGGTGGACTCGGCTCCTGTCTTGACGTTATTCAGACGAACGCCCGTGACCCGATCCGGCCCCAACACCTCCGTGACTACCGAGTCCCAGATCAGCTCGATCTTATCGTTCTTCAGTGCGCGCTCCTGGGTGATCTTCTGTGCGCGCAGCTCGTGGCGCCGGTGCACCAGGTAGACCCTGCTGGCGAAGCGGGTCAGGTAGATGGCCTCGACAACTGCCGAATCGCCTCCCCCCACCACGGCAACCTTCTTGTCCTTGTAGAAGAAACCATCACAGGTCGCACAGTAGGAGACACCACGTCCTTTGAGCTCTGTTTCCCCCGGCACTCCCAGCAGACGAGGGGCGACACCCGTGGCGATAATCAGAGTCCCTGCCTCGTACGTCGCGCCGTACGTTTGGACCTGGAAAGGATGCTGACGCAGATTGACCGAGGTCACCTCGTCAAAGAACACGCGTGTCCCCAGCCGCTCCGCCTGTTCTTGCATCAACTGCATCAGGTCCATGCCGCCGATACCCTGTGGAAAGCCCGGGTAGTTTTCTATCTCGCTCGTCGTGGCAGCCTGACCACCCAGTGCGTTCCCTGTGATCAGCACGGGAGACAGAAGAGAACGGCTGGCATAGATTGCCGCCGTCCATCCGGCAGGACCCGAACCCAGAATCACCACTTGATCCATGACAAACCCCCAATTGCGATTCGCGCTATTGTACGCCCTTTCGCGGCACTGACAAAACTCGCGCTTGGTAATCTGCTGATTTGCCGATAAGATGTGATCAGACTGGAGCCACCGTGGAAGGGCAGACCCCAAGCATGGATACTCAGGACAAGGCAATCACCCTCGGACACCCGAGCTACGTCTGGCGTTATGGCCAGGACAGAAGGCTGGACCTCATCCATCGCTATGCAGAGCTGACAGGCAAGCGCATCCTTGATGTCGGCTGCGGCCTGGGCGCCTACGTGAGGAAGATGAGCGCGTTCAGCCAGGAGGTCTACGGCGTAGATATCGATTCCGAAAAGGTGTCAGAGGCACAGCAGCAGCTGCCCAACATCCTCCAGGCACCGGCCGAGAGACTACCCTTCGCAGACGCTTTCTTCGACGTTATTCTCCTGCATGAGGTTCTGGAGCATGTAGAGGATGATCGTACTTCCCTGACCGAGGCGTTTCGTGTTACCCGGGTAGGCGGAAGAGTTGTCATCTTTGTGCCCAATCGCCTCTTCCCCTTCGAGACGCATGGCGTCTACTGGCGCGGAAGCTATCACTTCGGGAATGTTCCTCTGGTCAACTACCTCCCGACCACTCTCCGTAACCACCTCTGTCCCCATGTGCGCGTCTATACGTCCGCCTCACTGCGAAGGTTATACGAGGGCCTGCCATACCGGGTTATCATCCACACGCAGATCTTCCCCGGCTATGACAAGATAGCCCATCGTCACCCGCGCGCCGCGGCTATGCTTAGGGGCCTCACGTATGCGCTGGAGCAAACGCCCCTGCGCATCTTCGGGCTCTCACATCTGCTGGTTCTGGAAAAGGTTTGAGTCTGCACCGGCGAGCCAGCTACGTCTCCCTGATGCGTACACAACAAAGGAGCCTTTCAATGGACAAGAACCGTGTTGTCATCACTGGAATGGGTGCCGTGACTCCGGTTGGCATCGGCCTGGAGCCTACCTGGCAGGCGTTGCTTGCGGGGCGCTCGGGCATCCGGCGCATCACCCGCTTCGACCCAACCGATTGCCCAACGCAGATTGGCGGCGAAGTGCTTGACTTTGACCCGGTCAAGTACATGGATTTCAAAGATGCCAAGCGCACAGCTCGCTTTACCCAGTTTGCCATTGCTGCCACCAAAGAGGCGCTGCAGGCAGCTCAGCTCGACCTGTCCAAAGTGGACCTGACTCGCACAGGCATCTCGCTGGGCACAGCCATCGGCGGCGCAGACCTGATCGAAGAACAGACTATCGTGTTCCAGCAGCACGGACTGAGGCGAATCAATCCGGTTCTGGTTCCCATCCTGTTGCCCAGCGCGGGCGCCTGCCAGCTGGCCATCCTTTTTGGCATCAAGGGTCCGACGCACGCACCTGTAGCAGCCTGTGCCACGGGCACAGTAGCCATCGGTGACGCCCTGCGTGACCTGCAGTATGGTGACGCAGACGTCATGATCGCGGGCGGCGCAGAATCAGCAATGAGCGCACTGGACATTGGTGCCTTCAGCCGAATTGGGGCGCTCTCAACGCGCAACGACGCCCCCGAAGCGGCCCTCCGTCCATTTGACGCCCGCCGCGATGGCACCGTGATCAGCGAGGGCGCTGCCGTGGTGATCATGGAGACCTTGCAGCACGCCAGGAGCCGCGGCGCACCGGTACTCGCCGAGGTCCTCGGATACGCGTTGACCGAAGATGCGTACCATCTTGCCGCCCCGGAGCCAAGCGGGGAGGGGGCTGCCCGGGCCATGGCCCGCGCCCTTGCTGAGGCCGGTATCGCGACAACGGCCCTGGACTTGATCGTACCTCACGGCACAGGCACTCCTCTCAATGACGTTGTCGAGACCAGGGCCTGCAGGCTGGTCTTTGGAGAGCACGCTCATCGAATTGCCATCAGTGCCGTCAAATCAATGCTGGGTCACATGTTCGGCGCGGCCGGTAGCATCTCCGTTGCAGCAGGCGTCCTTGCCATTCGCGACGGAGTCGTTCCGCCGACCATCAACCTGGAGTACCCGGATCCCGAGTGCGACCTCGACTATGTGCCCAACCACGCGCGCACGATGCGGGTGGACACGGCGATGGCCAATGCCTTCGGCTTTGGTGGCCAGAACGCCACAGTTGTGGTCCGCCGCTATGATCCGGACTGATAACTGACCGCCTGTTTGCTGAGTTACCGCCTCCACTGATCGGACAAGGACTCGTGTCCGGCGTCTGAGCTTGTCAGCGTCACGGTTTTGTGATAAACTTGCCTCCGTCCGTGAAGGCGGTACACTGAAGATGCGGACGCAAGATTATCTCGCTCTGATGCGAAAGGCAGCATGAAGAGAGCTCTAATCCATGCCCTGATTGTGTTTCTTCTGTGGGGCTTAGGGACGGTCGTAGCAGGCAGCCCGCTGCAGCAGGCGATGCCCAGGATTGCATCGCCCGGCGAGAATAGCGTGGTGCGCGGAATTGTGCCCATTGTTGGCACCGCTGTAGACGCGCAGTTCTGGAAGTATGAAGTCCACTATGCCCCCTATCCCAACCCACTTCAGCAGTGGATAGTCATCGGCAGTGTTCATGAGAGCGCCGTGAGCGATGGCCTCCTGGAGACCTGGGATACCTCCTCGGTTCCCGATGGCTCTTACACCCTTCGCCTGAGGGTCGTCGACAAGACAGGTAACTATCGTGAGATCTTTGCGAACAACGTGCTGGTGGCCAACGCCGCCCCCACCGAGACTCCGGTACGCCTGCCTACCAGGACGCCAGAGCCAACGCCAACCAGCACCCAGGCCGCTACTCCCACGTTCATCGTGCCCACCGCTCCACTGACCCAGCCCAGCCCGACTCCCACACTGGCTCGCCCAACACGATCAACTCTGCCCGGCACACTGGATACCGGGTCGTGGCGCGAGTCCTTATGTCTGGGTGTTGAGCTCATGGCAGCACTGCTGGTAGTCCTGGCCGTAATCTTCCTGTTGCGGCGGCTTTTCTAGTCGAAGAGCCCCATCGCCTGACCTGCCGGATGCCTGCCGGACCGGCGTTCTACGATAGACGAACTTACTTGTCCAGCCGGGGGTTGATTGCACTCCTCGGCCCGGGTACTAGTTTAGGGGCTGGCTTCTGTGGCCAGCCCCTCGTTGGCGTCTCCAGCTTGGGAGGATAGGTGAAACTGATCGTGGGCCTCGGCAACCCGGGACCGCGCTATGCCAGGAATCGTCACAACGTGGGCTACCAGTGCCTGGAGCGCGTCGCGCGACGGCACGACCTGCAATTTGGCAGGATGATGTTCAAGGCTCAGATTGCCTCCGGCCTTGTAGCGGGCACCAGGGCTCTGCTGGCCAAGCCCCTCACGTTCATGAACCTCAGCGGCCAGTCGGTGCGGCCGCTGCTGCGCTGGTATCGTGTGGCTCTTCCGGACTTGCTGGTTATCTACGATGATCTTGATCTTCCGCTCGGCCGCATCCGCCTGCGACAGAAGGGCAGCTCAGGCGGGCATAAGGGGATGTCCTCGGTTATCGAGCAGCTGGGTAGTGACGAGTTCTCGCGCCTGAGGATCGGCATCGGCAGGCCTCTCTACGGCGAGCCGCCCGATTATGTGCTGGGCGACTTTACCCGCGATGAGGCGATTGCCATGGAGTTCGCCTACGACCAGGCGGTTTCCGCGGTCGAGACCTTCGTCACCGCCGGAATCACCCAGGCCATGAATCGGTTCAACCTGCCCGGCGAGGATCCCACATGAGACTTGCCGGCCTTCTCCCTCTCGTCCAGCAATCGACACCCTACACCGCAACGCTGAAAAAGCTCTGGACGCCTCAAGGCGGGGATTCGGCCCTCTCGTTGCACTGGCCACTGCTGGATGCAGCCAGACCGGCGGTACTGGGTGCACTGCAGCAGGACTGGATTGGCCCGCTGCTGGTCCTCACCTCCCAACCCGAGAGAGCCCACTTTCTGCAGGAGCAGGTCGCCATTTGGTCAGTCCGTTCTCCATCCTGGTACGTTCCGGCCCCGGACGCGCTGTTCTACGACCGGACGCCATGGGATGGAGATACGATCCACAGGCGAGCGTCGGTGCTATCCGCACTCGCCCATCAAGACTACTCCAGACCTCCAATCATCTTTATGTCGATCTGGGCACTGATGACCCGGACCATCCCGGTGGAGATCTTGCGCCGGAGTATCACCACGCTGAAGGTAGGGCAGACGGCACGCGTAAGCGACCTTGCTCAAGCTCTGGTCGAGCAGGCCTATGAGCCGGTCCCAGTAGTCGAGGAGGCAGGAACCTTCGCCCAGCGCGGGGGCATTTTGGACGTCTTTCCACCCAATGCAGACCAGCCGGTGCGTCTCGAATGGTATGGCGATCAGGTCGAAACCCTGCGTTACTTTGACCCGCTCACTCAGCGTTCGCTGCAGACGCTCGATCAGCTCACCCTCTACCCGGCCAGTGAGGCCCTTGCGCGATATGAACCAGCCCTGAAGTGTCTGTCCCACTTGCCCAGCCAAACGGAGTCTCCCGCGCTGGCGCGCTGGCAGCGTGATCGCGAGCGTCTCGCGCAGAACTCGTATTTCCGTGGTGCCGAGTTCTACTTGGCCTGCCTGTTTCCACGACCGGCCAGTGTGCTCGACTATCTTCCACCACACGTGTTGCTGGTAATCGATGATATGTCGGCCGTCGAAGACGCCGCCCACACTCTCGAGCAGCAGGCTATGGACATCCGGGCCGAACTCGTGGCCAGCGGCCAGCTTCCGGAAGACTTCCCTTCCCCCTATCTTCCCTGGGACGAGCTCGGCCGGTCCATCGCCTCTCTTCCCGGCATTCACCTCGGGCACATCGCCCCATCGATACCAAGGGTGCACTTGCCCGAGGCCGAGGCGGTTGGAGAGTTGCCCCTGCTTGCGCCGGACAGCGATTCCGAGTTGCACGATCCCTCGCCTGTTCAAGAGGATCCTCCGTTCCATCTCCCGCCGGCCTATGGCGGGAGAGTGGAACACATGGTAGAAGACACGATGCGCCTGCGGTCGGAGAAGCAGCGAGTCGTCATCGTGTCCAGGCAGGCACAGCGCCTCTCCAATCTGTTCGCCGAGCACGGCGAGTCGCTTGCCCCGGTCGAAGACGTGATGGACTTGCCCGGTGCGGGCAGCCTTACCCTGGTCCAGGGTTCTCTGGCCGAAGGCTGGTCTCTGCGCGAGCCAGCACCGAGAAGGTCGCATCTGCCGGTCCCTCACACGCCGATGATCACCCTTCTCAGCGACGCCGAGATCTTTGGCTGGGCAAGGCCGAAACGCCGTTCTTTTACCCGCAAGAAAGCCGCCTCGCCCGAGTCGTTCTTCTCCGAGCTGCACAGCGGCGACCACGTTGTTCACATCGACCACGGCATTGGCATCTACCGCGGCCTGGTGCAGAGGACGGTTGAGGGGACGGTGCGCGAGTACCTCGAGCTCGAGTATGCCGAAGGGGACAGGGTCTACGTCCCTGTCAGCCAGATCGACCGGGTCAGCCGCTACGTAGGAGGCAGCGACCAGCCGCCCTCAATCCACCGGCTTGGATCAACGGACTGGATCCAGGCTCGCTCGCGCGCCCAGAAGGCTGTTCAGGACATAGCACGCGAGCTTCTGGCTCTCTATGCCGCACGCTCCGTTGTCCCGGGACATGCATTCTCTCCCGATGTGCTGTGGCAGGAGGAACTTGAGGCCTCCTTCCCCTACGAGGAAACCGAGGATCAGCTCCGCGCCTTGGCCGAAGTAAAGGCGGATATGGAGAACTCGAGGCCGATGGACCGGCTGATCTGCGGCGACGTCGGCTACGGCAAGACCGAGGTTGCGGTACGCGCTGCCTTCAAGGCCGTGATGGATGGCAAGCAGGTCGCGGTTCTCGTGCCGACCACGGTTTTGGCACAGCAGCATCTGCTGACCTTTCAACAGCGCCTGTCCGCCTTTCCGGTACGCGTCACGATGCTCTCCCGTTTCTGCTCGCCGCAGGAAGAGCGGATCGCTGTGGATGGTCTCCGAGAGGGCACGGTCGACGTAGTCGTAGGCACACATCGACTTTTGCAGAAGGATATCACCTTCAAGGATCTGGGGCTGTTGATCGTCGATGAGGAGCAACGCTTTGGCGTGCGCCACAAAGAGTGGCTGAAGCGGATGCGGCAACAGGTCGACGTGCTGACACTAAGCGCCACCCCGATCCCGCGCACGCTCTATATGGCCATGAGCGGCGTGCGCGACATGAGCACCATCGACACACCTCCTGAAGAGAGACTGCCTATTCGTACTCAGGTTTCTGAGTACGACGAGGGAGTGATCCGCCGCGCCGTGCTGCGCGAGCTCAACCGCGGCGGCCAGGTGTACTTTGTCCATAATCGTGTTCAGGGCATCCGGCAGATCGCCCAACGTCT
Source organism: Anaerolineales bacterium UBA2200 (assembly GCA_002327925.1). Lineage (GTDB taxonomy): Bacteria > Chloroflexota > Anaerolineae > UBA2200 > UBA2200 > UBA2200. Next base: position 29,756 of record DCVA01000048.1, on the reverse strand, counting down.
GCAGAAGGTTATACCGGAGGCCAGCATCGCCATCGGCCACGGCCAGATGCCTGAAGACAAGCTTTCCGGGGTGATGATGGACTTTGGCCGGGGCGACTATGACGTTCTAACGTGCACCTCCATTATCGAGAGCGGCCTGGACATCCCAAACGTCAACACCATCATCATCAACCGCGCCGATCAGTTCGGGCTGGCCCAACTCTATCAGTTGCGCGGCCGTGTCGGACGAAGTGCCGCGCAGGCGTACGCCTATTTTCTGCACGAAAGGAGACTTCGCCTCTCCGAAGTGGCACGCCGTCGCTTGGAGGCGATCCTCGAGGCCAGCGAGCTCGGGGCCGGCTTTCGTATCGCCATGCGCGACCTCGAGATCCGCGGCGCAGGGGAGATACTCGGCGCCAGCCAACACGGCCACATTGCCGCCATTGGCTTTGAGCTCTACACTCGTCTCCTGGCGCAGGCCGTCGATACGATGAAAAAAGCACCGCCAGAGAGTGGGGCCGAGCTTCCGCCTGTAGAGTTGCCGCCAGTCATCGAGCTGCCTTTGCAAGCTTGCCTGCCGGAAGACTATGTGCCAGAGGAAGACCTGCGCATCAGACTCTACCAGCGAATGACCAGCCTGCAGAGCGAAGAGCAGTTGGACTCGCTCCACAGCGAGCTGGAGGACCGCTTCGGATTGCTGCCTTCTCCCACGGAGAACCTGCTCTATGTGCTTCGCGTGCGGCTGCTGGCCTCCCGGGCGGGTGTGCTGGCGGTCGGGAGGGCCGACAACAATCTCGTGCTCAAGCTCAATGCTCAGGCGCAGGGGCGCGCATCTGCCATGGCCTCCCAGTTCGGACGGCGCGCCTGGGTTGGGCGTGGCCAGATGTGGCTGGCCCTGGCTGAGGGGCAGGGCGATTGGCAGGAAATACTGCTTGCACTCCTGCAGCGGCTGGGCCGGGTGACCCCGGACACCAGAGGAACACGATGAGCAACCGGCCAGCCAGAACCGACTGCATTCTGCTCACAGGAGAGATTCACGTCGGCAAAACCACCGTGTGCCGGTCGGTCATCACTCTCGCCCGCCGACGTCGCCAACGTGTGGCCGGTATCGTCAGCCCGCCGGTTTTCGACCACGACGGAGTCCGTACCGCGGTCGATATCATCGACCTTTCGACGGGGGAGCAGCGCACCCTGGCCAGGCTGGATTGCGGCCTCGATGGGCCGAGCATCGGCCCCTACCACTTTGACGCACAGGTGCTGGACTGGGGACATCAGGTCGTCGCGCGCGCCCTTTCCTGCAGTTGCGACTTGCTTGTAGTCGATGAGGTGGGCCGCCTGGAGCTTGAACAGGACGCAGGCCTGCGCCTTGTGCCACTGCTGGGATCTGGTCGATTGCCTCCCTGTCTGCTGGTTGTGCGAACCTCACTGATCAACCTCTTTCACCGGAAGCTGCCACACCTCAACTGCTCGGCGTACGAGATTACTCTGGAGAATCGGGTGCGCGCACCGGCGGAGGTAGCCGCGCTGCTTCGATCCCGCTGCTCGCCGCACCCGGGGCCCTAGCCCGGGCATTGGGAGAGTGACGCCTTCTCCGGTATAATCGCGTATTCTTTCGGCAGGCCCGTGCCGGGCGTATGTAGTATCCGAGGAGGTCTGATGAAGATCGCAGTTGACGCCATGGGGAGCGACGCTTACCCGCATCCAGACGTCGAGGGGTCCGTGCTCGCCGCCCGAGAATACGGCGTGGAGATCGTTCTCGTCGGCAACAGAGAAGTGGTGGAACCGGAGCTGGCCAAGCATCAGGCTGCCTCATTGCCCATATCAGTCTTCCATGCCAGCCAGATCATCGAGATGAACGAACATCCCGCCGCCGCAGTCAGAAGCAAGAGAGATGCCTCGATGGTTGTGGCTATGCAGATGCTCAAGCGGGGCGAGGTCGATGCGTTCGTGTCTGCCGGCAACTCGGGAGGATGCCTGGCCTCGGCCATCTTCTATCTTGGCCGCATCAAGGGCGTCGAGCGGCCTGCCCTTTCGAGCATATTTCCAACCCGCAGCGGTCACTGCTTTCTGCTGGATATTGGTGCAAACACGGACTGCAAGCCGCTCTACCTGCAGCAATTCGCTATCATGGGTAGCGTCTACGCGGAACGGGCGCTCGGCGTCGCCAAACCGCGGGTGGCCATCGTCTCCAACGGTGAAGAAGAGGACAAGGGCAGCATCCTCGTCCAGGAGACGGTCCCCTTGCTCAAGACCAGCGGGCTCAATTTCGTGGGCAATGTCGAGGGCAAGGACATCCCTGCCGGCCTGGCAGACGTCATAGTGACTGACGGATTTACGGGGAATGTCATTGTCAAGTTGTCCGAAGGCGCCGCCAAGCTCATCCTGGGGATCATCAAGGAAGAGATCAAGGCAAGACCCCTTGCCACAGTCGGAGCCGCTCTGGCGAAGGGGGCCTTTGCACAGGTGGCCAAGCGCCTCGATTACCGGGAATATGGTGGTGGCATCCTCTTGGGTGTCGATGGAGTGGTCATCGTCGGACACGGTCGCTCAGACGCAGTGGCGATCAAGAACGCCATTGGCGTTGCCAGGAAGGCCGTCGACAGCAATGTGCTGCCCGCCATTCGCGAGAGCATCGCCGCACACCTCACGACCCCAACCCAGGAGTAGCATCAATGCGCGTAATCATCAACGAACCACACATCAATAAGATGGCGGCCAGAGGGCGTCGGATCATGACCGTCGGACTCGTCATGCTGGTATTCTCAGTATTCCTCTCGCTCAACGTGAACACGGTCCTGCCTGCCTACGGCGTACTGGTCGTGGCGCTCATCGTGGTGAACCTCGGGCTTGCTTTCGGAGGGAAGTGGATGCAGCGGCCGCGGGCCGACCAGCTCTTGGACAAGGTACTCAAGGGCCTTGAGGGCAGCTCGCGCCTCTACGCCCTTGTTCTGCCTGCCGATCATGTCATTCTATCGCCGGCCGGCCTCTTCACGCTCACGCTCAAGTCTCAGGACGGTCAGATTACCTGCCGGGGCGATACATGGCGCCGTCGGTGGTCACTCACGTCGATGTTTCGGTCGCTCTTCGGGGCGCGCCTCGGCAACCCAACTCGTCAGGCCCGAAAAGATGCGGCCGCTCTTAAGAAATGGCTATCCTCGCGCCTGCCTGATGTCGAGGTGCCCATCCAACCAGTCATAGTCTTTGCGCACCCCCGGGCTGACCTCAAGCTCGAGGAGCCGTCGGTTCCCGTTGTCAGGCTGGATGAGCTCAAAAGCTACCTGCGCGAGGCGACTCGGTCCTCTGTCCTCGACCGAGCCACCCTGCAGTCGCTAACTGAGCTTTTCGACCAGCAAGCCGGCTGACCGGGCAACCAGCACGCCGCCTGCGGAATCCGCCGGGGATGTTGATGACCCGCTGAATCGGTGTTACAATCCGTTCGACGGCGACTCGCTCCAACTACTCCTGCCCCCGTCTTCCTTTCGCGGGCACGCGCTGCGGGAGGCGCCGGGTCGCCAGGGCAAGACTCACCTGACCCATGTCTGCTCCCGCGAAAACCGAGGGTGTGAGAGGAGACGGCGTAATGAATCTGCAGGACTTTCCTCGTCCGAGCAACGGCAGCCGCCGCGGCATTCACTGGTCCGCGACCGTATTCCATCCCTTTGGCTCTTCCCTCGAGTGGTGGTTGAACGAGATCTGCGCCATGGGCATCAAGTGGGTCAAACTGCTTGACGATGGCGGGGGGTCGTCCAGACACGTCTGCCAGAATCTGATGACCAGGGACGTCATTCCCATCGTGCGCTTGTACCGACCCAAGCCCAACCCCGGGCACATGAGCGACCGGGAGAAGAAGACGGTGGCCGGGCTGATCGCGCTCGGTGTGCGTTACTTTGAGGTCAACAACGAGCCGAATCTACCCGAAGAGTGGCAGCCAGGCGAGTGGCAGACCGGCGGCCGTGTGGAGATCGTGCTGCAGCACTGGCTGGAAGATGCCCGCACGGTCATCAAACTGGGCGGCTATCCGGCTTTCCCTGCGCTTACGCAGAGCAGTCTGCACCCCGAACATGGAAGCATCCACTGGTACACCCGGGCTTTCCAGTGGCTCGACGACCACGCGCGGTCCGAAGCGCTCGACGTGTTCGGTAACGGTGCGTGGTTGGCCGTTCATAACCTCGTGCTCAACCACTGTTACCGCGATGACAAGGGGGAATGGCACTTTGAGTACCCCTACGACCCCATTTGCCAGGCGGACCAGCCGGGCAAGACCATCATGGAGGATGACAACTCGCTGATCGGGCACCAGGTGCCGGTCAAGCTGTTGCAGGATCACTTCAACCTGCGGGTGCCGGTCATCTCCACCGAGGGTGGCGTGGTCGCGCCCAGAGGCGGATGGGAGCAAATGGACACTCGCTATCCTGGCTACAACTATGATGGGCACGCCGAGCGAACCGTGGCCATGTTCAACTGGCTGAGGGCTAATGCCGAAGACAATTTCCTCGCCATGTGCCCATGGCTGGTGGCCAATGAACGCATGGGGCACATCGACCCGGCCTGGTCGGAACACGCCTGGTATCAGATGAACCGCGACCTGCCCGTGGTTGCGGCCTTGAAGGCGATGGGCGTCGAGCCCGTGCCTCCGCCTCCTCTGCCCTTGGACGAGGCTCTGCGCAACGCCGCCTGGAACCGCCGGGGTATCGCCTACAACCCTGAGGCAACCTTCCCGAAATACGCCCGGCAGTACCGGCTGGGGTCACCCGTGACGCCAGAGTTCGATATTTCCTGGAAGGACAGGGCCTACCGCGTGCAGGGCTTTACCGGGGCAATACTCTACTGCGAGGCAGGCGACTGGGCCAACGTGAAAAGCATGACCTGGTAGCTATCCACGGGGGTCAGTTCTTGCCCCTGGCGTACAGTTGCAGGGCCTCCACCACTTGTTGCGGCACGCGGTCCCCGGAGGCGCGCTTGAGGAAAGCGGTAATCTGTCTGAGGGTGATGCCTTCGGCCAGACAGGCCCGAACCGAAGCAGCGTCCAGGCGATAGGCCATTGCCCCTTCTCGTTCCCCTGCCCAGCGCGAGAATCGTCCCAGAAGCCAGCGGTCGTACCAGCTTCCTCCCGGGGGTACGATGACCCGGAGATCGGGACGTACGATCAGCAAACAGCTCTGCCTGCCTGCCCCGTCAGGAGGGAGCACCTTTGAGGCTGCGGTTGGTCGGTTCAATACGGCATAGCCCAGGGGCGTCAGGCTGAAGCAGTCCACTCTGCCGCGTGGCGCCGAGGCTGCCAGAGCCACAATGCCAAGCCAGCGCAGCGGACGCTCCAGGAGGTGCCGAATCACAGCCCCCTCCACATCGTCCCAGTGCGCAAAGCCGGTCAGATACGAGTCCGTACGGGTGCTCCTGACGTACCACGAGTCATAGTCTCCGTCCGGACGCATAAGATCCGGATCGACGTCCTTCAGCGACGACACGAAGGAATCTATGGTGTGCCAGGCACCGACCGGGCACGCGAGCAGATGCCTTGCCATCGCCTCCCGAGCCAGGCGAGGATTGCTGCGCCAACCTGTGTCTTCGCAGCGAAGGCCAGGAATGTGCAAGAGCTCGTTCCAGTCCTTATCCAGACGCCAGGCGTCGTACATTTGCCTCTGTCTCGCCACGGAGCCCTTCTTCATCCAGCCGGCGGCACGCGCTGTTGGCCGCCAGACACCCTCATCCTGGGCCAACCATCCCGCCCTGGCGCATAGCCGTTCCAGCAGAAGCAGCCGCTCGGGCTCTTCAGGCCCGGCCAACCTGCTGTGCAGCTCGCTTCCCACGCGCAATGACCAACCCGCCTTGCGTGACCTTATGGCGCGCCGCCTGACATAGCTCAGCAGCAAAAAGGCGTCGCGCGCCAGGGCATCGCCGTCGTCTTGCCGAACAGCGGAGGCGGGCGCCGGCACCAGGCGAAATCGAGGCAGGTCTGCTGGCAGGGCTGGCAGAGCTGTGAGGACCTCCGGGGCGACGTAGAACACCTCACCGTGATAGTCTCGGTCCTTCGAGTACTCACGGAAGAGCAGCCCCAGAAACCAGAGCCGCTCGGTTGGGGATGCGGGATGCCGCCAGGCATCTTCCCACTCAAGCCGCCCTGGTCCCAGACGGCGCAGTGTGCCAAACTTGCGCTGCAACACATGGGCTCTGACAGTGCCCAGTGCCGCGACATGGCCGAGGGCTTCCCGTTCAGCGTTGCCCAGCTTCTGAACGACAAGGGTGGCCCAAACAGGATCGCTCATCGCTGCTATCAGCAGATCAACGATCTCACTTGTCTGCTCATCCGTCAGGGCGACGTGCCAGCCTTCAGCGATGGCCTCCAGCAGCACACGAGGGTATTCCTCCAGCGAGTGACGCAGTGACCTTGGCATAGGCCGATTATAGACACGCTGGCCCAACTCAGGCAAGGCGCAAGCTTGACAAGCGGCTGATCGTGATTATGCTCGCAGATGGCATTGGACAAGCGCGAATTCTCCGTCGAAAACGAATACCGTTACAACCGCGCCGGCACAGTGCGCTGGATCGCCTCGCATCTGTTGCGCTACCCTCTCTTCCCGCTCCTTGCCCTGCTCGGAGCTGTTCTCAACAATACCTTCTACAGTTCGCTGCAGGTACTGGTGGGGCGTGCATTCGACCTCCTCATTCAACCCGGGTGGGCGACTGCAGCTCTGCTGTCCAGCGCCCTCCTAGTAGTCGGTGCGGGGGTCGGCCAGGGATTGGCCGGCCTGCTGCGCAATTATGCCATGGAGTTCCTCGCCCAGCTCGTCGAACGCGATGCGCGTCAAGAGCTATACACCAGTCTTCTCGGCAAGGACCAGGCCTTCCACGGGCGACAGCGCGTCGGCGACATCATGGCGCGCGCAACGAATGACGTACATATGCTCAACCTGATGTTCAGTCCCGGCCTCATGCTGATCCTGGATTCGCTCCTGGGCACAGTGATGCCCATCGTCATGATGGCCAGGATCAACACGCGGCTGCTGCTGGTGCCGCTCATCTTCCTGTTCTTCCTGGCCGTTACCGTGATCGACCACAACCGCAGGCTCAAGCCGGTTAGTGTCGCCATGCGCGACCAGTTTGGCGCGATGAACGCAGGTCTCGAAGAGGCGATTGCCGGCATCGAGGTGGTCAAGGCGAACGTTCAGGAACGCTACGAATGGACCAAGTTCGCACAGGATGCCCGACATTACCGCGATTCCTTCGTGCAAAGCGGCGAGATCGAGGCTCGCTATCTGCCGATGTTGGTCTACACCGTCGCCTCGGCTGCTGCCCTGCTGCACGCTCTCTGGCTATGGCAGGGTGGCGTGATCACTCTGGGAGAAGCCGTTGGCTTCGTGGGGCTGATGCGGGCGATGAGCTTTGTCACCTTCATCTCCATCTTCTCGTTCAACCTGGTGCAGATGGGGCTTGCCTCCGGTGACCGTGTTCTCGAGATTATCAATGCCGAAACGGGCATGGACGAGAACCGGCAGGGTTTCGCTCAGACTATCCAGGGAGGGGTGGTCTTTGAGAACGTCTGCTTCGGCTACGGCGGCCAGCCGATTCTCAAGAACATCAGCTTCCTGGCCCGGTCAGGCGAAACGGTAGCGATTGTCGGCGAGACCGGTTCCGGCAAGACGACGCTCACACGCCTGATCAACCGCATCTTTGACGCCGACAGCGGACGGGTACTGGTGGACTCCACGGACGTCCGTCACTGGAGCCTGGCTTCCCTGCGCTCGCAGATATCGACCATCGAACAAGATGTATTCCTCTTCTCGCGCTCCGTGAGGGACAACATCGCCTTCGGCCGAGCCGATGCGAGCCAGCAGGAGATCGAGCAGGCCGCGCGCGAGGCACAGGCGGAAGAGTTCATCGCGCGCCTCCCTCAAGGATACGACACGATGCTCGGAGAGAGAGGCGTCAACTTGTCCGGCGGCCAGCGACAGAGACTGGCAATTGCCCGGGCCTTCCTCACCAATCCGCGCATTCTGATTCTGGACGACAGCACGAGCGCCATAGACAGCGCGACGGAGGATCTCATCCAGCGCGCCATGCGCCGGATTAGCAGACAGAGAACCACCTTCCTGATCACGCACAGGCTGAGCCAGATTCGCTGGGCCGACCATATTCTGGTCCTGCGTCATGGTGAGCTGGTGGATCAGGGCAATCACGAGGAGTTACTGGCACGCTGCGACGCATACAAACGCATCTTTGCACGCTATGAATAAGACCGGCCGCCAACAGGAAGAGTAATGGGTTTTGTTCTCGATGGCCTTGAGACGGAGGCCTATGACCGAACTTACAGGGACAGGGACCTGATCCGCCGCATTGCCGCCTACCTGCGACCTCATGCCCGCCGGATGGGACTCGTTTCGTTGGCGTTGACCCTGAACACCATTACGACCGCTGCCGGCCCCATCCTCATCTCCCGCGCGCTGGACAACCTGTTGGCAGAGGCCTCCAGCGGGGCCATCGTACTGCTTGCGTCCGGCGTGCTTCTTCTCGGGGTATCCGGCTGGGTACTCAACTTTATCAGGCAGTGGTTCTCCGCGAGGGTTGTGGGCGATGTGGTGCTCAAGCTGCGCGAGGACGTGTTCGACGCGACCGTGCTTCACGACCTCTCCTTCTTCGATGAGCACCCCTCGGGTAAGATCGTCAGCCGAATCACGTCGGACACGCAGGATTTCTCGAACGTGGTCACCCTGACCATCGACGTGATCAGCCAGATACTGCAGGTGCTGCTACTCACAGTCTGGCTCTTCCACATTGAACCGCGTCTGGCTCTCATTCTCATGGGCATGACCCCAATATCCGCCGTGATTGCCCTCAGCTTCCGTCGCGTCGCCCGCCGGGTAACCCTTCACGCCAAGCAGGTCACGGCGAAAATCAACGCTGATATCCAGGAGAGCATCAGCGGGATCATGGTTGCCAAGAGCTTCCGGCAAGAGCAGGCCATTTTCGACGCCTTCGTGAATCGCAATCAGGAAGCACATCGAGTGGGCCTGCGCCGCGGCCTGACCCTCAATACCATCTTTCCTATTCTGGGCATCTCGTCCGGGATCGGAACGGCCCTCCTGGTCTACGCCGGCGGCCTGGCCACGCGCAGCGGAACCATCAGCCCCGGCGACTGGTTCCTCTTCATGCAGACGGTTGGTTTCTACTGGTGGCCAATCATGAGCATTTCGTCCTTCTGGAGCCAGTTCCAGGATGGCCTGTCGGCTGCCGAGCGCGTGTTTGCGCTGATCGATGCCGAGCCGAAGGTGGTTCAGACCGACAATCTCCCTGTGGACCAACTCGAAGGGCGCATCGAGTTTCGCGATCTTCGCCTCAGCTACACAGGGCGAGAGTTAGTTCTACCAGGCCTGAGCCTGCTCATCCGCCCGCGGGAGACAGTGGCCCTGGTTGGACACACGGGAGCCGGCAAATCCAGCATGGCCCGTCTGCTGACCCGGTTCTACGAGTTCCAGGGAGGGTACCTGTTGGTCGACGGCCGCGACATTCGGACCCTGAACCTGCGAGATTATCGTCAGAAGGTCGGCCTGGTGCCACAAGAGCCGTTCCTGTTTTCGGGAACCATCAGCGACAACATCCGCTACGGCAACGCAGGCGCGACCGACGACGAGGTTGAGCAGGCAGCCACGCGCATCGGTCAGGGGGACTGGCTGTTGGCTCTGCCGTGCGGTCTGCAAACGGATGTGGGTGAACGAGGGGCTTCTCTATCGACTGGGCAGCGTCAGCTGGTTGCCCTGTCTCGTGTGTTGCTGAAGGATCCACCAATCCTGATCCTGGATGAGGCCACAGCAAGCGTGGATCCCTTTACTGAAGCGCAGATCCAGGAGGGGCTTGCCGAGGTGATGCGCGGCCGCACCGCCGTCGTAATTGCCCACCGCCTGTCCACCGTGCGCAACGTTGATCGCATCATCGTGCTGCGTAATGGGGAGATCATCGAGGAGGGGGACCACCAGACTCTGCTTCAGGCACAGGGCCACTACGCAGAATTGTACAACACGTACTTCCGCCACCAATCCATGGAGTATATGGAGCGGGCGCGACGCCTCGCAGACTCATCCGACGGCGAGAACGATACGGAGCAACCCGGCAGGTCTACGCTCCTGAACTAGCCTGTGCGTCGGCGACGACGATGCCCAGCCCGCCGCGACCTGTATAGCGGCTCACAGTGCACCCGATGCCAGTAACCCACGATCTGTGGACGTTGAGGCAGGCCCTGGTTTCCTCCAGAAGTGCCTGCGCTTCATCCGGCTCCCGCGAGTGCAGCACCACCACGTCGACCAGCCTGTCCCCGGTATGTCTGCGCGTCAGCTCCAGCATCTGATGTTTGGATCTGCTGCGACCCCGCGCTTTGGCCACATCCTCGACCATGCCATTGTTGATGGCCATCACAGGCCGTATTTGCAGCATCGTGCCCAGCAGAACCTGGAGTTGGCCCACACGATCCACCACATAGTCCAGGCTGGAGAGAATAAAGTGCAGCCGGAGCGTGCTCTTACAGGCGATCATCCGTGCCAGTACACCCTCCAGCGAGGACCCCCGGTCGATGGCATCACAGCCGTGTATTGCGATCAGCCCTACGCCTCCCGACACTGAATCCGAGTTCAGCACCACAATCACGGGCGGGGGGAGCCCGGCGACACGGGCAAGTTGCTGCTCCGGATCCTTCGCACCTGAGAACATGGCGACCACGCCGTCCTGCTGCCCTTCTTCAGGGTCAAGCGCCACCACAGACGCACCATCCATGCTCAATCCCGCCTGGACGGCCGCATTGAACAGACCGGAAAGACGGCGGCTGGCGATGGGGTAGATCACATTGCGATGATCACCAAGAACACGCTCATACCAGGACACAAACTCGCCAATTCCGGGAACTGCCGTCGACGGGCGATCCTTCGAGGTCTCCAGCAGGCGCAGGAACCCTTCCTCATCGATATCGATGCCGTTGCGATATTCTCTCCCGGAGGCATAGATCGGCACGGGAATCACCGTGATTCCGTGCGTCTCCACATAGCCATCCGGTAGCGTCGTCGTCGAATCAAGGAGCAGGCCCGAGTGTGTCATGGGCAAATCACCGTTCACTCGACGCTGTACGAGTGGATGTTGGGCACCGGATCAGGATAGCGCAGGTCCATCTTTTCCATCGTTTGCACCAGGATGGTCGACACGGCCAGGTCGCGGTACCACTTGCGATTGGCCGGTATGACGTACCACGGAGCGTGCTCTGTGTTGCACAGAGTGAGCGCATCCTCGTACGCACGCTGGTACTCGTCCCACTGCTTGCGCACGTCGAGGTCGCCCGGCGAGAACTTCCATTGCTTCGAGGGGGTCTCCTGACGATCGCGCAGGCGCTCGACCTGTTCCTCGGAGCTGATGTGCAGGAAGAACTTGACGATGCTGACCCCGCAGTCAGACAGCAATCGCTCAAAGTCATTGATATGGTCGTACCGCTTGCTCCACACTTCCTTGGGCGCCAGCTTGGCCACACGAACCACCAGCACATCTTCATACTGCGAACGGTTGAACACGCCTACCGTTCCGCGTGCAGGCGTGACCTTGTGCACGCGCCACAGATAGTCGTGGGCGAGCTCCTCAGAGTTGGGAACCTTGAAGGAGTGTATATGAGCACCCTGTGGGTTGAAGGCGCCCACCACATCCTTGATCACGCCATCCTTGCCGGATGTATCCATTCCCTGAAACACGATCAGCAGCGCTCTCTTACCCTGCGCGTACATCATCTCCTGCAGCTCGTACAGCCGCTTCAAGTTCTCCTTCGCGTCCTTCTTGGCGTCGTCGTCATCATCGTACTTGCCTGTGTAACCCGGATCGAACTCCTCGAGCCGGAACTTGGAGCCCGGCGGCAGGGTGAAAGGCTGCTTGCCCATGATTGCCTCCTGACCAGTTGATATCGATTGCTATGCCCTGGGTCTGCCCAGTGCGACCACCAAATCCAGGTCCAACTCTCCCGGTGCTCCCCACCCACGTTTGCCCGGGGGAACCACCGGACGGAATTGCTCATAGAGCGAATAGGCCCTTGCGGAAAGTTGCGTTGGCTCCACGGATTGAGCCAGGCTCTCCATTGCCTCACGAACCGCCGGTAGATCCTCGCCGAACTTGGCTGCCAGGTAGCGACTGACGCTCTGCGAGTTAGCGGGTTTGCCCTTGTCGGCCGCCCTGACTCCCTGCTCCGTGTTCACCACAGGTACCTGTCTTCCCAGCAGCTCGACCGTGAAAGCTTCGCCCTCGTCCGGCTTCCGGGTCTGGTCGGCGGTGTCCTTTTCGGCCTGGCGGGGCCGAAAGATGCCGAGCTGTCGTCCTTTGGCCTGAGCATTGAGTGCGGCAACAGCCCGGCCAAGGGTGAGCGCCGCTGCCCGGTCGAAACCCAGTCGCTCCGCCACAACTGCCGCCCATAGCGTCAGCACAGGCGCCCGGTTGACCAGGATAACCCTGCGTGTCATGGCTCTCCTCCCCGTCAATTTTCCTTTGGGGACTACTGCCACTCAGGCGCCTTGATCCCGCGACGGTGCAGCTCAAGGCACAGCTCCGCCAGGTGGTGCTGCGTGTGACGCAGGAAGTAGGCAGCCCGGCTCAGCAGCGTGGAGCCGCTCCAGCGTAGCCACTCCTCAGGGGCGCTCAGATCAGCCGTCGCCAGGAACTGCGCCAGCGCCTTCTCGACTTGATCAAGGTACTTGAGCAAATCCTCCTGAGAAGGCAGCCTGGATGAGTCGCGTTCCTCCCAGCTCACATGGAACGGAGAGTCGGGACGCGCCTGTCCTGGCTTGACCACGCTGCAGTCCAGCATTGCGTCAATGGCATGCAGAGCGAGGCCAGCCGGGCGCTGGTACGGCGTCTCCCCCTTGCACCATTCCTCGGCAGGAAAGGCCCGGATAGCTTCTCGCAGCATCAGAGTCGTGCGCACGAATTGATCGGCCATCGCCTCGGCCTGAGGGCTCGCCTGTAGCGCCTTCCACCAGTGCTCGGGCGCGTAGAGCTCACGGAATGCGGGCAGACTGTGCAGCGAGGACAGGTCCGAGTCCTGGCGCGACCAGGCAAGCCAGCTCGGCTTGAGTCTCAGTGCCTGCCTGAGCTTGGCAATGGCCAGGTCAAAACTGTTGGCCAGCGCCAGACCGCAGGCGATGTTGTAGTGCGTCAGACTCTGCCAGTGCGGGCCATCGTCCAGGGGAGTGACGACCTTACCCCACTCGAGCCACAGCCGGCTGGCCCTCTCTGCCTGGCCAAGCTTGGTGTAGAAATCGGCCATATGCTGCAGTGTGTGGGTGTAGCCAGTGCCCACTACGTCCAGCCAGAGTGCTCTGCCAGGCGCGTCAGCTGGAGGGCTGGTCAGCAAGGACTCGTCGGCCTGACTGACTGCCTCCTTCAGCTTCTCCAGCGCTGTGCGGGCATAGCTCTGCACTTTTTCGAATGAGCACTCGCAGAAGCGAGCAAAACAGGCGGCGTTGGCTTCCTCGAAATGGCGAGGCGCGGGCGGCTCCAGCCCACTCGTCAAGGCGGCAACCCTCTCGGCCTGGTGCTCCTGCCAGTAGGCCATGTGGGCGATGGCATCCTTGGCCGACCACCATTCGTAGGTGCCCTTGTCGGAGCGCTGTCTTGCGGTCAGCCCGGCCAGGAATGCCTCCTGTGCAGCATGGCCCTGCTCGAGACAATGCAGAATCTGTGCCTTCGTCACCATCGTCACGTCTCCGTCCTGCAGCTATCTATGCGAACCGGTCCGTTTCGCTACACCAGCAGGCGTCGACCTGCCCCTGGCCTTGCCATGAAGCGCTCCAGGCGAGCGGGGCTCATTGGAACGGAGTCTGTGCATCAACTCTTCGACCTGATACCCGGATTCCTGCGCACCCGTCAACAACCTCTGCACGGTCGCATAGCTGTTTACAATCGCCGCTCTATCTTTGTCTGCCGCAGTCCGTGAGCCGAGATCCACTTCAGCTACCAGAAGCAGCCACCAGAGCAGCTGTTCCAGTGACTCCTTGTTGAACCAGAGCACATCTCTGTAGCGATTGACGCCCAGAAACTGCTGTACCTCTTCATCCTTCAGCAGCTGCTCCAGCAGAGAGTACGCTCTGGCCGCAGAATCCGCTTCGCCTGTGCCCAGCACCCTCTGATGGGTCGTGAGCAACTTGATGATCGCCACGCCACGCCATGCTGGCCCTTCTTCAAGCCCCAGATCCTGCAGCACCCCGGCCAGCACCTTGCCCAGCAGCCACTCATCAATCCAGCTCCGGCTGCGCGCCTCGAATCCATCAACTGAGACCACCTGGCCAAGGGAATGAACACACCACCACCCCAGCAGGCAGCCCCAGCGGAAGACGTTGTCGTCGGGGGCGGTAGCCAGATAGGTGACCAGAGCCAGCTCGTGCTTGTCCCGAGGGTTCGCCTGTCCATTCAGAATCGGCAGGCTCAGGATGGCCTCGAGCTCTCTGCGTTTGCCGGGCACTAGCTGCGAATAGTCGCCCGCGGCTCCAGAGAACTGGCCCGCCTGTCGCAGGACCTCGCCTACGTTGCCCTCCAGGTCCGTCAGGAAAACCTCATCCAGGGGTGCCTTGTCCATTGCAGCTCGCATTAGCGCTCGGAAGTTGCCAGCGTTGGCTAATTCCTTGAAGGCCTGGTGGACAGGCAAGAGGAAGGTTTCCTTGAGTGCCTCATCGATGCTCGATACGCCCCGTCCATCCAGGTAGGCAGCCAGGTGAGAGTAATGGTGCCACTCGTTGTCCTGCACCTCCCGAAAATCCAGCAGTACCTGGCGCTTGTAGGCGCCGAGTTCCACATAGAGCCCTTTGTCGTGCATCTCACGGTTGCTGCGAATGAACTCCAGGCCGCTCACCTGATCACGGAAGATACAGAAGTAGTCATGCCGATTCAGCAGTCCCAGACCATCGCCCAGACTCTTCTGCACCCTGCCGCCCGTGGACTTGTCCAGGTATGCCACGGATTTGCCGATCCAGCCTGCCGCAGTCGCGTAGCGGTTGTGGTACACGACCAGCCCGCGTTCTCCTCCCGCGCGGTTGGAGTAGGCAAACACGTCCTCATTGACCTGCCCGTCCGGAGTGAAGAAATCGTACAGGCAAAAGTCCTTCACCTCCGCAAACAGATAGCGGCGGTGCAGCAGGGGGAATAGTTCGCGCTCGTGACGCCACAACAGGTGAGCATCTGGCTGCTCGTCCCAGTAGGCGCGGCGGTACTCCATCCCATACTTCTCCGTGAACCCTTCCACCTGGCCATGGCCGAACATGGGTAGACCGGGCATGGTAACCATCAACGTGCAGACGCCAAAGTACTTGTCGTCCTTGCCGAATTGTGCCACAGCCGTCTCTTCGTCCGGGTTGTTCATAAAATTCACATGGCGCTTCAGAATCTCCGGGTCGAACTCGAGCACGTTCTTGATGGTACTGCGGTAGTTGGCGTTCTCCTCCGCCTTGAGCATGTTCATGAAAGCGCTGTTGTACACGCGGTGCATCCCCAGAGTGCGCACGAAATATCCTTCCATCATCCAGAACGCTTCGGCCAGCAGCAGGGTATCGGGCGTCTCTTGCGCCACCCGATCCACTACCTCGCGCCAGAATTCCTGGGGCATGGCTGCATCGAACTGCTGGCGGGTCAAGGCATACTCGGAGCGTGTCGGTATGGCGCCGCCCGTTCCCGGCTCAGGGAACCACAGCCGCTGGAAGTGTTTCTTGCTCAGAGTCATGGCCGCGTCAAAGCGGATGATCGGAAACCTGCGGGCTACCTGCAGGATCGTCTGGATGACCGCCTCCCGCACCTGAGGATTCAGGTAGTTCAGCTGGGCTGTGTCATTCCACGGCATGCTGGTGCCATCGTTACCATGATAGACGTACTTGACGGCGCCTGTCTCTCTGTCGAAACGCTTGAACACCACCGCCGCGTCCGTGTGGTCGTAGTAGTGATCTTCCAGGAAAATGCCCGCTCGTCCGTCCCAAGAAAGGTCGGGCCCGTTGAAGGTGTACGAGGGGAAAGGCTGGTCATCACGAGAGATGAACCAGTCCGGGTGCTCGATCACCCAGCGGCCATCGATGCCCGTGTGGTTGGGGACCATGTCACCGGCCAGGCGGATGCCCCTCTGGCGAGCGCGCCCCTTCAGATTCTCAAAGGCGAGCTCTCCGCCCACGTCATCCGCGATCTGGTAGTCAAACAAGGAATAGGCCGATGCAACTGCGTCATGCTTGCCGCACAGTTGTTTTACGCGCTGTGATGCCTTGCTGCGCTGCCACAGGCCAATCAGCCACAGACCGTTAAAGCCCCAGCGAGACAGGGCATCCAGCTCTTCATCGGGTATCTGGTCAAGCTGCGTAATTGGGCGCTGGTACTTCTTGGTGAGCTGGTCCAGCCAGACGTACGTGCTCTTGGCCATCAACACAGCGCGCGGCATCCAATCCTTGTCGGGGCTGTACTGTTCCGGCTCCAGTCGCTGCTGCTGTGTGAACTCCACGACCCGAACAGGCCCTGGCCCGCCTCCGCCTCCACCCCACAGGCGCATCTTTTCTTCCTCTGCCACCAGATCCAGGCCGCCCAGCAAACGAAAGCGCAGTTGACCCAGCAGCGGCCCCCACTTTTCGCGAATGTACTCCAACTGACCGGTGAGCGAATGGGGCACGGCAATGGCCGGCTCTCGCAACATGGCAAGCAGGGGCTGGTCGCCCGGGCCGAACCGCGGCTGCCCTTCAAAGAACTTGTTGACTTGGTCGATCAGAGACCGGTATGAGGTCTCCTTCTCAAGAGCCGCATCGTCGAACAGCTCGGCAAAGGGAGCGAAGGCAGGGTTTGCATTGGCCAACCAGAGAAGCAGGAGCTCCTCCAGCACGACTTGTCGGTTCGGCACCCCACCGGTCTGACCGTCCAGATAGACGTCCAGCCCGGTCTCGCGTCGGTACACGGCCAGTGGGGGAAACTCCTCGGCGAAACGGCGCAGCGCCTCGTCCACCGACTGGTGGCCCAGGCGCTCCTCAACAAAAGCCAGCGCCTGCTGCATCGCCTGCGGGTTCCTCTGCTGGCGATAAAGGCCCACCACGTAGTGCAGGATCTCGTCGATCAGGCCCATGGCGTTGATCTGGCCCGCCCGCACTGCCCGCTCGGGAAAACGCACCAGGTCGCGCCGCTGATTCATCTTCTGGGCGAACGTGCGTGCGGCGAGGAAATTGGCCAGGACCACATTACCGCCCAGCGAAAACAGGGACAGGTCGAAAGAGTAGAGATCACGTGCCTTACGCGAGACGTGGAACTCCATAGCGTTGCCATTCCCGTGCTGCACTGGCGTCTCCTTCTTTGGCGGACCGATTCGGGCGAAGCGCACAGAAGGCCACGTTCACGTCCTGCGAGGGTCACGACGCGAACAGGCAACAGGCCTATTATAGTCCACATCGCGGAGGACACAACGCGTCGCCTCTGGTTGACACAGCCAGGCTCCAAAGCTATGATAGGCCGAACCTGCCTTGCTCCGGCAGGCCATCGAAAGGTACGAGAGAGGTTGGAGCTGTGCGGTAGCAAAGTCTAAGTCCACCGCTTTTCGGGAGATAGCAGCCATGCTCAAATTCGAGCGAGAACAGAGGGTCTGCCGAGTCGGCGATGTCGAGATCGGGGGTCAGCCAGGCGAGAGACCCACCGTGCTGATCGGCAGCATCTTTTTCGCCGGACACCAGATTGTCCGGGACGCACAGCGAGGCATCTTCGACGAGGGGAAGGCGGAGGCGCTGCTCAGCGCCGAAGCCGAGGCCTCTGCCTTTTCCGGCAACCCCCGTTTCATCGACCCGGTGGGCGATACGGGCGTGGCGCTGATTCGCTACATCGAGTTCCTGGCCAGGCGCACGACGGCACCTATCCTGGTGGATTCGCCTCTGCCCAAGGTACGCATCGAGGCCCTGCGTCACTTTGCCGGAACGGCAGTGATGCCCCGCCTGGTCTACAACTCGATTGCGGAAGATCGCACAGACGAAGAGCTCTCCGCAATCCGCGAAAGCGGTATCCAGACTGCCATCGTCCTGGCATTCAGCTTGAAGGCAATGAAGCCGGCCCAGCGCATCAAGCTGCTGGAGGACGAGCTGATTCCCGCGGCCCATTCGGCGGGTATCGAGAACATCCTAATTGACACAGGCGTGCTGGACATCGCCAGCGCGAGCTGGTCGGCGGTGGCCATCCGTGAGGTCAAGGCGGCCCTGGGCTACCCCACCGGGTGCGCGCCGGCTAACGCCATCTGTACCTGGGAGAAGATGAAGGTGCGGGGCAGCGGGGCCTACACAGCCGCAATGGCCACTGCACTGGCGATGATGGCCTTTCAGGGTGCGGATTTCCTGCTCTACGGGCCGATGCGCTTTGCGCCCTGGGTGTACGCCACGATCGGCGCGGCCAATGCGCTCCTGGCCTACGGCGGTCGCCTCAGCGGTGTGCGCCCGGCAAACAACCAGCATCCGCTCTACAGGGTGCTGTAGAAGCAGGGGGGCTGCGCCTCACCTGACCGCCGAGGTCAAACACTGGCTCGTCGCGCACACACGCTTAATGGGGCGGATTCGCCTTTTCCGTCAGTCAATTCGGAGTAGCACCTTCTGGCCCGCCACCAGCTCACCCGCAACAATGTGCACGGCTCTCACCACGCCGTCGCACGGTGCGCACACCTCATTCTCCATCTTCATCGATTCGAGCACCAGCAGAACCTGCCCGGTGGTAATGTGCTCCCCCACAGTGACAGCCAGCGACACAACCAGGCCCGGCATCGGCGCCCTGACCACCACTTCCTCCCTGGGAGGGGCCAGCGGAACCGCAACCTGCGATAACAGATGGTGCTCAAGGCTCTCGATGGCGACAGAGTACACCTTGTCCTCGACCAGCACCCAGTAACCGGTGATTCTGGATCCTCCGTCCGGGTCTGTGATCGGCTCAATGAGGATTTCGTACGAACGATGGTCCAACAGGAGAGAAAAGAGCCTGTGACTCCCGACGTCCTTGACCTCGAGGTCGTGCTCCTGGCCACCCAGTTCGATCCTCCTGCCATCATCTAGGACATCGATGGCGAATTCGCTGTCATCCACCATCGCTATGTATTTCACGGTGCACCTCTCCAGCGCGACGAGCGTTTCCAGTTGCTCTGCGTACTTCCATCTCCCGAGCCCTGCGAAAGCAGAGGGGCCTTGGCCTGCCGATGAAACATCCAGGCAGCGGCAATGGCTGCAACTGCCGGCGCGGCCGGATCGTTGTCCACCACAGGCGGCTCCGCCTCTTCCAGGAAGCCTGTGTGCAGGTTCCCCATCATGAAACGCACGCTGCTGAGGATGCGCTGGAAGAATGGTATGGTGGTCTTGATGCCCACGATCCGGTACTCTGCCAGCGCGCGGAGCATCCGCAACAGAGCCTCAGGCCGGGCTTCCCCCCAGGTCGCCAGCTTGCTGATGAGCGAGTCATAGAATGGCGAAACCTCAAAGCCCTCGTAGATACCGCTGTCCACACGGACGCCCGGTCCCGATGGCTCGTAGAGGCGGCTGACCTTGCCAGTCGAGGGCATAAAGTCGTCATCGGGGTCCTCGGCCAGAATCCGGCATTCCATCGCCCATCCGTGAGGCTTGATGTCCTCCTGCTCGTAGCGTAATCGACGGCCCGAAGCGACGCGGAGCTGCTCCTTCACAATGTCAACGCCTGTGACCATCTCGGTCACTGCGTGCTCCACCTGCAGTCGAGGGTTCACCTCCAGAAAGTAGAACTGGTTAGTCTTATCGAGCAGGAACTCTACCGTTCCGGCACCCAGGTAGCCGGCCGCTCGGGCCACGTCGACTGCCGCCTGTCCCATTCGCGCGCGCAGCTCCTCGTCCAGCGCAGTTGAAGGAGATTCCTCGATCAGTTTCTGGAACCTCCTCTGGATAGAGCACTCTCGTTCACCCAGGTGGATCACATGACCTTGCTCATCGGCCAGGATCTGGAACTCGATGTGGCGCACGCCGGCGATGAGACGCTCCAAGTACACGGTACCGTCGCCAAACGAAGCCTTGGCCGCACGGCTGGCAAACAGAAGGGCCGCAGGAAGCTCTTCCTCTGACCGCACGACGCGCATACCCTTGCCGCCGCCGCCCGCTGCCGCCTTGACCAGGACCGGGAATCCAATGCGCCGGGCAGTAGCGACCGGGTCTTCGCCCTGAGGCTCGAAGAGACTTTCACCATCATGAGTCAGCCGCTCTGAGCCGGCAACCACAGGGATGCCCGTGCTGGCGATCAACCGGCGGGCCGCTATCTTGTTGCCGAGAGTGGCCAGGGTTTTCGGCCGGGGACCCACGAATATGAAACCTGCGTCCAGACACGCCTGTGCAAACAGCGGGTTTTCGGCAAGGAATCCATATCCGGGGTGGATTGCGCCGACCTGTGCCTTCCTGGCGACGTCTAGGATGCGGTCCATCCGCAGGTAGCTGTCACTTGCGGCTGCCGTGCCGATGGCGTAGGCCTCATCGGCGTAGCGCACGTGCAGAGCAGTACGGTCCACTTCCGAGTAGACGGTTACCGTTCGCAGGCCGAGCTCTCTGGAGGCACGCAGCAGCCTCACTGCCACTTCGCCCCGGTTGGCGATCAGAACCTTATGGAACAATCGGCACTTCCTCCGCACAACTGGCTCATTACGGCGGGGACATTGTACACGACAATCGGCACAGAGGTTACAACTGGCGACGCGGCCTGTACTGAACTGCCTCGGCTAGATGCACCGACTTGATATCCGACTCCCCGGCAAGGTCGGCGATGGTCCGCGCCAGCTTGAGGACACGGTGGAACGCTCTGGCACTCAATCCCAGCTGCGACATCGCCGCGCGGATCAGGCTTCGCCCACCTTCATCCAGCCGGCAGGCCTCACGCACCTCGGCCGGGCCCATATCGGCATTGCAGAGCACCGCTCCACCACTCCTTGCCTCACCCCGCAATCCGGCGAACCGTAGCCGTTGCACCTGGCGGGCCCTTTCGATGCGCTCACGGATCGCCCCACTGGGCTCCCCCAGCCTCTCATCAGTGAGCTTGTCATAGTCGACCCGCGGCACCTCAACGTGAATGTCAATACGATCCAGCAACGGACCGGACAGGCGCTTGCTGTAGCGGCTGATCATCACAGGGGAACAGGTGCATTCCTTGACCGGGTCGCCATAGTAGCCACAGGGGCAAGGGTTCATCGCGCCGATCAGCATAAAGTTGGCCGGAAAGGTCAGCGTGCCCGAAGCGCGGCTGATCGTCACTACCTTGTCCTCCAGAGGCTGGCGCAACACCTCCAACACATGGCGCCCGAATTCCGGCATCTCGTCCAGAAACAACACCCCTCGATGTGCCAGCGAAATCTCTCCCGGTCGCGGCCAGTTGCCGCCTCCCACCAGACCGACGTGGCTGGTGGTGTGATGGGGTGAGCGGAAGGGACGCTCCGTGACCAGGGGCTGGTCGGATGGCAGCATCCCGCTTACCGAGTAGATCTTGGTGATCTCCAGCGCCTCCTCGATGGTGAGTCTGGGCAGAATGGAGGGCATGGCACGGGCAAGCAGGGTCTTGCCCGCTCCGGGAGGCCCACTCATCAGAACGCAGTGTCCACCCGCCGCCGCGACCTCGAGGGCCCGTTTGACGTGCTCCTGACCTTTGATGTCGCGAAAGTCCGTCCCATAGGTCGGCTGAGATAGAATGTCATAGTCGAAACGCGACTCGTACGGGGCAATGGGGCTGAGGTTCTGCAGGTGGCCTACCAGCTCGCTCAGACTGCGCACGGGCACGACGTCGATGCCCGTTACCAGGCTCGCCTCAGGCGCGTCCTCTGCCGGAACAAACGCCCTCGAGTAGCCTTGCTCCCGGGCCACGCTGATCATGGGGAGAACGCCCGCCGTGTGCCTTACTCCGCCATCGAGCGACATCTCGCCAATGAACACCGCACCCTGCAGGTCCGGCCACACCTGCTCCGACGCAGCCAAAACGCCGACGGCTATGGGCAGGTCGTAGGCGGGGCCAGCCTTGCGCAGGTCGGCAGGGGCCAGGTTGACCGTGATGCGCTGGTCGGGGAAGCTGGCCCCCGAGTTCTTGATCGCAGCGCGCACTCGTTCCCTGGACTCCTGCACCGCCGTATCGGGCAGCCCCACGATGATAAAGTTGGGCAGCCCTCTGGAGATATCTACTTCCACCTGGATCGCCGCACCATCCAGGCCGATGACAGCCAGACTGGTCACTTTGGCGAGCATGGATGCCTCCTGGAAGAAGAGTGCCTCGCTGGGGGATATTATAGCACCGCTCGGAGAGCATGCCATAGAGGGTGACCATTGAGCATGTGCCATCCGACCCTTGCGCCACACCGACTTTGGGAGTACACTGCGGGTGGTCGAATCTCCTGCAGCACGGCTCAGGGCTGGCGGGCCATCTCCGCGTGAGATCGCTGCTCCCGTTGCCCGGGCGACTCGACGTCAACAAAGGAATTGAGAGGAACCAGTGAAAGAGCCCATCACGCCTGATATGCAGGCAGACCAGCACCCTGACGCGGGCCTGGTCGAGCCCGTGAGTGCCCTGCCCGTAGTGACTGTAACGGATCTGCCTCAACCTCTGCGCCAGGCGGTGGCCAGGGCTGGCTGGCCCGAGCTGATGCCGGTGCAGAGCCGGGCCATACCCTACCTGCTGGCCGGTCGCGACCTGCTCGTTCAGTCGCGAACGGGTAGCGGCAAGACCGGGGCCTATCTCCTGCCCATGCTGGAGCGCATCGACCCAGCCAGAGCTGCCTGCCAGGCTCTGGTTTTGGTGCCCACGCGGGAGCTTGCCGGGCAGGTGGCCAGGGAGGCCGAGATCTTGGGCGGCGCAACGGGAATGCGCACGGCCGCCCTGTACGGCGGTGTGGCCTATGGCCCTCAGATTCAGGCGCTTCGCGACGGAGCTCATCTGGTGGTGGGAACGCCGGGGCGCATCTTGGACCACCTCCTCAAACGCAACCTGTCGCTCCAGAACCTGAAAATCCTCGTCTTTGACGAAGCGGACCGCATGTTGTCCGTGGGCTTTTATCCCGATATGCGGGCCATCCAGCGCTATCTGCCGTCCAGAAGTGTGCAGGTTTGCATGTTTTCGGCTACCTTTCCCGCTCACGTCAGACGGCTGGCCGGCGAGTTCCTGCAGCAGCCCGACTTTCTGAGCCTGAGCGGCGACCACGTTCACGTAACCGACGTCCAACACGTCTATTACGTCGTACCGGGTATGGACAAGGACCGCAGTCTGGTGCGCATCATCGAGGTGGAGATGCCTCCCTCGGCCCTCATCTTCTGCAACACCCGGGCCGGGGTGAGCTATGTGACCGCCGTCTTACAGCGGTTTGGCTACGACGCCGACGAGCTGAGCTCGGACCTGTCGCAGGGGGCACGGGAAACCATCATGGCCCGGATGCGCAGGGGTGCCTTGCGCTTTCTGGTCGCCACCGACGTGGCGTCGAGAGGGATCGACCTCCCGGACCTGTCACACGTCTTCCTCTACGATCCGCCGGATGAGCTGGAGCAGTACATCCACCGCGCCGGCCGGACCGGGCGCGCCGGAGCGGGCGGGGTTGCCATTTCGCTCGTGGACGTGATGCAGAAAATGGTGCTGGACCGGATCGCCAAGCGGTACGGCATAGAAATGCAAGAATGGCCGCTGCCCCGCGATGAGGACGTCCAGACCATCGTCGCGGAGAGATTGACCGTGTTGCTGGAGACGCGCCTGCGCGAGCGCGACCGGCTTGCGGTCGAGCGGATGCAGCGCTTTGAGCCCCTGGTTGGCGACCTGATCGAGAGTGATGAGGGCAGGGCACTGCTGACCATGCTTCTGGATGACCACTATCAGCAGGCGCTGTATGGTCCGCTCCCCCAGCCGTACGGCGCTCAGCCGGCGCCCGGCTCACGGAGTGAACACCGCTCCCCGCGACAGAGAGGCCGCCGGAGCAGCTAGCTTGCCGCCTTCCTCATTCCCGAAAAACCGTGATGCGCTGGCCGGGGAAGCTAGGACCCGTGCTCTGGATCGCCGCGACTTCCCGGCCGGTGACAGCCAGGCTGGTCACGTAAAGCACGGGTGTCTTCAAGGGCGGTGGTCACCCACAATGCCCGTGTGTCTCCCGCAACGCACCCTCGCGTTTTGTCATCCGGCAGAACTCGCACTAGACTCCCGGCTGAACGTAGGTGCGTCGCCGCAGCACATCTCATCGAGGTGATTGTGAGCATACATCGACTTGCAGGCAAGCCTGCACCACCAGAGCTCCTCATCAACACGCCGCGACTTGTCTCGGCCTACTACACGCGCAGGCCCGACGTCGCCATCCGGGAGCAGCGCGTCGCGTTTGGCACCTCGGGGCATCGTGGCTCGTCTCTGACCAACTCGTTCAATGAGGACCATGTCTCAGCCATCTGCCAGGCGACCTGCGAGTACCGACAGGCGCAGAGCACAAACGGTCCCCTGTACGTCGGAATGGACACCCATGCGCTCTCTGAGCCCGCATTCATCACGGCGGTTGAGGTCTTTGCCGCCAATGGTCTGGACATCATGGTACAGGCAGGGGCCGGCTACACTCCCACACCGGTCATTTCACACGCCATCCTGGCCCATAATCGAGGCAGGACGTCGGGACTTGCCGACGGTGTGGTCATCACGCCCTCGCACAACCCGCCCGAGTACGGGGGGTTCAAGTACAATCCGCCGACGGCGGGGCCAGCAGACACAACCACCACCAGGACCATTCAGAACCGAGCCAACGAGATTCTGAGCAACGGATCGAAGGCGGTGAAGCGAGTTCCTTTCGAGAGGGCTCTCCGAGCGACTACCACACATCAGTACGACTATGTCTCACCCTATGTGGCAGATTTGGCCGACATGATCGATATGGAGGCCATCGCCGCGGCGGGTCTCAAGATAGGCGCAGACCCGCTGGGCGGCGCGACAGTCGCATTCTGGCAGCCCATCGCCGAGGGGTACAGACTCGACATCGAGATCGTCAACCCCTACGTCGACCCAACTTTCTCTTTCATGAGCGTGGATCACGACGGCCAGATCCGCATGGATTGTTCCTCGCCTTTCGCCATGGCAGGCCTGGTCAAGCTCAAGGATCGGTTCGACGTCGCCTTCGGCAACGATCCGGACGGTGACCGCCATGGCATTGTCACTCCCAGCACAGGACTTTTGAATCCGAACCACTATCTGGCAGTCGCCATCGGGCACCTACTCCAGAACCGCCCGGGCTGGCGCAAGGACGCGGCCGTAGGCAAGACGGTCGTCTCAAGCTCAGTAGTCGACCGCGTCGCTGCTCACCTCGGACGAAAGCTGTGCGAGGTGCCGGTGGGCTTCAAGTGGTTCGTGGATGGACTGCTGGATGGCTCACTCGCCTTCGGGGGGGAGGAGAGTGCGGGCGCATCGTTCCTGCGAAAAGATGGCCACGTGTGGACCACGGACAAGGACGGCTTGATCATGGATCTTCTCGCCGCCGAGATTACAGCCACAACCGGGCGCGATCCAGGAGAGCACTACAAGTCGCTGGAAGAGCAGGTCGGCAGCTCAGTATATGCGCGGATGGACGTGCCGGCCACAAAGGAGCAGAAGGAAGTGTTGGGCAACCTCTCGCCCGAGATGGTGAAAGCCGCGGAGCTAGCGGGAGAGAGCATCCAGGCCAAGCTCACTCGCGCACCCGGCAACGATGCGCCCATCGGCGGGCTCAAGGTTGTCACTGCGAACGGCTGGTTTGCCGCCCGACCATCAGGCACGGAGGACCTGTACAAGATCTATGCAGAGAGCTTTAAAGGCGCAGAGCATCTGAAAGTGATCCAGGATGAGGCTCAGGCCATCGTGCGGGCGGCGTTTGAAACCGCGACGTAGCCAGCCACGCAGCTGTGTGTCGATTCTGGCGAGGAATTGTAGTGTGCCCGGGAAGGCTGTCTCTTGACTGAACCAATGGAGGCTCGAACCTACGCCACGGAGGTCCTGCTGCGCGACGGAGGCAAGATCCACATCCGGGCCGTACGCCCGGACGACAGGCAGCGCCTGCGGGGGCTCTTCCACAGCCTGAGCGAGCAGTCGATCTACAGCCGCTTCTCCACCCAGAAGAGGGAACTCTCCGAGGCAGAGCTGGACTTTCTCACACGTCTCGACTTTGTGCAGCACGTTGCACTGGCTGCCGTCATCCGCGCCGAGCCCCAGATAGCATCGCCTAGCTGTGAGAATCAGGAAGAGCAGATCATCGGCGTAGGGCGCTACGCAGTGCAGAAAGACGGAAACGCCGAGGTGGCCTACGCCGTGGCCGATGCCCATCAGCACAGGGGAATCGGATCAGCGCTGCTTCAGCACTTGACGGTCATCGCGCGCACAGCAGGCCTCACTACCTTTGTGGCCAACGTGCTGACCGAGAACGTGCTATTGCACAGCGCCTTCTTGGCCCGCAGCGGCTTCTACCCCACAGTCACCGTATCGCTCGGCGTAGCTCACATCTCATTCCCTCTTGGCAAGGCCGGGCACAGCTAGGCGGTCACCCTGCGCCCGGCCAGCTTCGCACCTTGCGAATCAGGGCAGATTGCGGCCGCAACTTGACCCTGCCTCCCTGCGTACTATACTTTGACGGCCACAAATAACCAACCGACCGTCGCGAAAGGACAGAAACCATGCAACGACGTCAGCAAGGGTGTCTCGAAGGATTACTTGAGCTTACCATGCTCAACGTCCTCTTCGACTGGCTCCAGAAAAAGTTCGGATTCGGCCGCGGAGCTTCGTGCACAGGCTGCGGATGCGGTTTTGTGCTGCTTGTTATCTTCCTGCTCCTGGCCTGCAGCATCATCTTTTCCACCGACTGGTTCCAGCTCTGGTCGTCCTTTGTGCACGTGTTTGCGTAAGGCCGCATTGCCGGCTGGTGTGAGCGCATGATCAGGCTTTCTGAGCTTCTCGTGGGCCTGCCTGCCACGCTGGCAGCAGGCCCTCCCTTCCCGCGTGGTGATCTTGCAGTGTCGAGCATCACCTGCGACTCGCGTTCCGCTGAGCCAGGCAGCCTCTTCGTGGCCATCCCGGGCGTAGACCGCGATGGTCATCAGTACATCCCAGATGCTCTGCGGAGAGGGGCCGCCGCCGTGGTCGGGCAGAGGCCTGCCAGCGAGGTGCCGGGCATCGGTGAGTTGCCTTACCTGCAGGTTCGTGACTCGCGCGAGGCGCTGGCCTGGCTCTCGGCGGCGTGGCACGGTTTCCCCGCTCGTCAGATGGGCGTGGTCGGAGTCACCGGCACAGACGGCAAGACCACGACCGTACGTCTCATTGCCTCGATCCTGCAGGCAGCCGGACATGCCGTGGGTTGGATCAGCACGGTGGACGCTCGCATCGGCGACGGGCTGGTGGACACTGGCTTCCACACCACCACACCTGACGCGCCTGATGTACAGCGCCTTCTCTCCCAGATGGTAGCCGCTGGCACACGGTATGCAGTGGTCGAAGCTACATCGCACGGGCTGGCCCAGCACCGCGTAACGGCCTGCGAGTTCGACGTGGCCGTTGTCACCAACGTCACACGCGAGCATCTTGACTATCACCATACCTTCGAGGAGTACCGCGCCGCGAAAGGTCTGCTATTCGAGGGCCTGGGTGGCTCATACCGCAAGGCGTCGACACCCAAGGGTGCGGTGCTCAACGCCGACGATCCCTCCTACGAGTACCTCAGGGAGCACGCGTCCGCCCCTTGCCTGACCTATGGTGTGGACCAACCCGCCGAGGTGTCGGCAACTGCCCTGCGCCTGGCGCCCGGGGGCATCGAGTTCCAGGTTGAGGCACCCTCCGGCACATTCTCCGTCAGCTCACCTCTGCCGGGACGGTTCAACGTCTACAACGTTCTGGCGGCCATCACCGCCTGCCTCACGCAGGGGGTCGCACCGCAGGCGATGGTGGAGGGCATTCGGTCCGTCACGGGAGTAGCGGGTCGGATGGAGCGCATTGACATGGGCCAGGACTACACAGTCCTGATCGACTTTGCGCACACACCCAATGCGCTGGAGAACGCTCTCCGCACGGTACGCCAGTTGACCCGGGGCAAAGTACTCGTGGTCTTTGGCTGCGCCGGTTTACGCGATCCCACCAAACGTCGGCCTATGGGAGAGGTTGCGGCGCGCCTGGCCGACTACTCCTTCCTGACGGCTGAAGACCCACGCACCGAGGACGTGAACACGATCATCGCCGAGATCGCAGATGGTTGCAGAGCAGTTGGAGGTCAGGAGGGGAGAGACTACTGGCGTGTCGCGGACCGGCAGGAGGCCATCAACCAGGCGATTTCCATGGCCCGGACCGGCGACCTGGTCATCGTCACAGGCAAAGGCCACGAGCAGTCCATGTGCTTCGGCACGACTGAGTACCCATGGAGCGATCACGAAGCGGCCAGGTACGCCCTGTGCTCACGCCTGGCCCTCGGCCATTAGCAGGGCGCCGGACGGCAGATCAGCCTTCCTGTCCCCAGAGTCGGCTCTCCAGCACCTGATCATCGCTAAATCCTTCGAGCTGCAGGTAGTAGCGCGCCGACTCCAGCAGAACAGCCTGTGGCAGCAGCCCAACGACCTCGCTACCTACCACAGTCACCCCATACCGAGCCGCCTCCAGACGCACTAGCTCGAGTACGCGGTAGAGGGGTGTCTGAAAAGGGTCCACCACGTTCATCGTCACCTGAGCCAGATTGCGCTCCTGCAGCATCACCCCTAGTGCCTTGACGTTCTGCAGGCCGCCGGTTTTGGCCCGAACGGCTCGGGCGATGGACCTGGCTATGGATACGTCGGGCGTTCCCAGGTTGACATTGTAGGCAACCAGGAAGATGCGAGCGCCCACGGCAGCGGCGCCCGCCGTCGGATGAGGGCGGGTGGGGCCGAAATCGGGCTTCCAGGCCGGGTCAGCCATCTTTTCTGAGAGGCCCTCATACTCGCCCCGGCGGACATCGGCCAGGTTTCGCCTTTCCGGCCGGCTGGCCGCTGCTTCATAGAGGAACACTGGCAGGCCCAGCCTCTCCCCGAGCTCGCACCCTACAGACCGGGCCGTGGCCACGGCGACCTCCATCGTTGCTCCCCCCAGAGGAACGAAGGGAATCACATCGACCGCCCCCATGCGTGGATGCGCGCCTCGATGTGAGTTCATATCGATCAGTTCAACGGCCCTCGCACTGACGGCCAGGGCGGCCGATGCCGCCGTCTCGGGAGCGCCGACAAAGCTGACCACAGTACGGTTGTGATCCGCATCCGAAGACACGTCCAGAACGCGGGCCCCCTGTGCTGCCGCGACGATGGCTTCGATCACCTCACGTCGGCGACCCTCGGAAAAATTGAGCGCACATTCCAGTAACGGGGGCATCTTCCTCCTCGCTCAGCCAGAGCTGCGCGACACAAGCAGAACATCCGTTAGCACAAAGAGTATCAGCAGCAATGAGGCGTTGGCCCAGTTGAGAGCCCGGACCATCCGTAGCCATACGCAGATGCTGAGATAGAGCGCTGCCAGAGCGCTCTGGCGCAGGGGACGGGCCATTGCCCCATCTCCGTCTCCCAACCGCTGATGGAGCCAGACAATCGGCGGCAGAATCGTGAACAACACGGTTGGCCACAGGGCGGCGACGGCGATCCAGCGATTCCCGCCCGTCGGCGGATTGTTGTAGGTGAAATAGCCCAGGCCAATCCAGCCCACTGCCGCCAGAGCCACACACAGGTACGCGACCCATCGACGCTGCATCCTCTTGCCCTCCACGGCGAGTATAGACGCCGGCCAGAGTCCTGTCAATCCGGCGCATTCTATCACGTAAAATGTCA
>DCVA01000001.1 GCA_002327925.1 Anaerolineales bacterium UBA2200 | reverse complement strand
CCTTGACACGACGGACACATCCACAAACCCGCCTCCCACATCACCGGGGTCGGACTCGGCGTAGGGTAGACTGCCCTGGGCGCCGGCGTGTGGGTGGGAAGAGACTGCGCCGTGGCACCCGGGACGAGGTTCCCGCCCGCCGACGGCAGGGTATCGGTTGGTGTCGGACCGTAGCTCGTGTACGCGGCCTCAAGCGTCGGTGTAGGCGGAACCTCGCTGCCGGCGGGCGACTGGACACACGCGGCCAGCGATTCCGCTGCGCCCAGCGAAACGCCCAGCAGCGTGATGGTACGCAGGAAATCGCGCCGGCTCAGGGTCCCCTGACGCAGGCGGTTCTGTAGTTCGGTGACTTGGTGGATGTCCGGTTTCATGATTGCCTGTTACCTCAAGAGAGTAGTAGCGGCTCGCAGTGACGCAGGTCGGTCACTTCGGCCGGCGCAGCCAGCCGTGCAGGAGGGCGGCGAAAACGGCCAGGCCGCTCGCAGCACCCATCAGGTAGAGCCCCTGCCCAAAGCGGTTTGTGACCCCCATCTGTTCAAAGCCGGAATAGTAGACCGCGCCCCGGCCGCTGAGTGGCATGTCGAAGCGGCTGGCCATGTCGGCGATGCGGACCACAAAACGCCAAATGATCAGACCGCCCAGCGTCCCCGCGATCAGCAGAGCCAGGCGCCCCTTCCAGCGGCTAAGGAAACTGCCCAGCAGGCAGAGGACAATACCCACCACCAGCGCAGCCGTCAGGTACTTCATCTGTTCGGTGCTGCGATAGCCGATGGCCTCAGTAATCGGGCCGCGAACGATGTTGGGGTACACCAGGCTATCTTCCATGGTGTCCTCCTTGGTGATGATCCACCATGGCGTGCGAGCCGCGACGGCCATAACCACCCCGGCCGCCAGGCCCAGAATGTTGGGAAAGACCAGCTTACCCTTCACCGTACACTCCCTTCTCCGTCAGTCGATCAGACGCGTGAACCAGCGGACTAGGGTCTCGTTCCTCGAAAGCGTCGGCAGACGACTTAGCAGCCACTCGTGGCGCGAGAGCCGCGAAGCCAGTTTGCGTACCAGGCCGAACCTTCGCACGCTTGCACCCTCGGGGGTAACCGACCAGTAGCGGGGGGCCACCACCGGCTTCCACTTGCCAGAGACGAGCTTGACCGCCTCCATGGCCGCCAGGCAAGCCGTGATCCAGACGATGGAAACGATCTGCGCGTGCGGTTTCTTGCCCTCTGTCCACTGCTCAAACCAGTCCTTACGCCATCCACCTTCGGTCTCATAGTACATCAGTAACCGCCGCGCTTCGGGACGGTGTGTATAGTCCTGCAGCTTCTCCAGCCCAAAGCGGTAGGGCATCACCAGGCACTCGGCAACGGTCGGACTCGAGGCGGTAAAGACCGATACGCGACCCAGCGCCCCGACGGGATAGGCCATGACCACCGGTCTGGATTTCCGGGCCTCCTCCAGCATGGTCAGGCTGAGTGGCCACTCGTCCATGACCGGAAAGATGACGTCGCCCATGTCGGCCACATGGGGGACATCCTCCGCGGTCACCTCGCGAGTTTGCACCTCGACCTGGGCCTGCGGGTTGATGCGAAGAATCTCATCACGGACGCACTCGGCCTTGTTGCGACCGATGGTGTCGCAAAAGCAGGCGACCTGGCGGTTCATGTTGGAGGGTTCGTAGCGATCGCGGTCGACGAGGACAAAGTGCTCGCAGCCGCTGCGCGCCAGGATCACGGCGATCACGCCGCCAATGCCGCCACAGCCGAGGATGGCCATGCGCGCGTTCTTGATCCTCTCTTGCTCCTCAGCAGTAAACACACCCAGATTGCGGGCGAAAAAGTCGTCATAGGTCCAGCAAACGCTCATATCGCTCCCCTCTGTGACACAGCAGTGGCACGCACGATGCTAGAGCTACACGCCATACCACATCCTCTTCATCCTGTATGCCTCTGCGCGTTATTGTAGCATGGCCCATTGTGAGAGTCAAAGCAGAAGCCAAAACCGATGCTACGTAGGACTCGTGACCATCATTATGTACAAAGAAGGCCCCAACCCGCTACAACATACCAGGTTGGGGCCTTGATGCTGCTTCGGGCCTCAGTGCCACACCCAACCAGAGCGTCGGGCTCCGGAGAGGGCGCTCACGCCCTCTCCGAAAAGGTCATCGATGGCGCCTAGCGCAATTTGGCCGCGTACTGCTCAGTGACGTCGTCAATGCCGAGCGTCTTGAGCGTTTCTGCGGTGGGCACGCCCTTGTCCTCAGTCCAGCCGCGCGCCTTCCAGTAAGCGGGCAGGGCTTCGTTCATGACCTTGTCCTTGTTGCCATCGTAGGCCAGGCCACCCTTGTCGGGTCCGTTCACCAGAGGATCCTCGAACCATCTGTCTGTGAGCAGGCCATCCCACTGCGTCTTGGGATCGGTGAGCTCCTGAGTGGTCAGGTCGAAAACGCGGCTCATGGCATACTCGCGAGCGCCCACCAGAGGCAGCTCTTCTTCCGCAAAGTCGGTCCAGCCGGTAGCGGCCGCGACGAACTTGGCCGTCTTTCCGGTCCAGTGGCCGGCGGCAAAGCTGCAGTAGACGAGCGAGTTAGTGGCGCAC
This sequence comes from Anaerolineales bacterium UBA2200, assembly GCA_002327925.1. Lineage (GTDB taxonomy): Bacteria > Chloroflexota > Anaerolineae > UBA2200 > UBA2200 > UBA2200. The sequence continues at coordinate 2,934 of DCVA01000001.1, read as the reverse complement.
GTGGAGTTCTGGCCGGCAACGGCTGCGGCATAGTCCCCCTTGAGGAAACCTGCGCCGCCGCCGCCTGTGTGCGCGTTCGCACGGTTGACCGTCATGTACTCCAGAGCATCCTTGTCGATGCCGCGGACGCCGTGTGCCGGCTGGCCGTAGCGGTGGGTGGTCTGGGAGTACTTCATGATCTCAGGCTTGTTATACTTGTTGGCAAAGTACTTGGCCGTTTCCCAGGTGCCGTTGGCCAGTACGTCGCCGATGCCTTCGCGGGCGACAACCTTCTTCAGGATCGCGTCCACAGAGTGCACATCGCCCCACTTGACGTCGATGCCGTCCAGGTCGGCCACCGTGATCAGGTTGCGCTGGCGAAGTTCCATGATCAGACCCAGCATACAGCCACCCTCGATATAGTCCATACCATAGTTGTCGTAGATGTAGGTGGTGTACTGAGTCTTGGCAAGGGCCTCGGCCAGGTCCCAGTGGTCGCCGGTGAAGCCGTCGCTCGGGGTCTTGCCGTCCTGCTCGAGGTAGCCCAGCATACCGCCGACCTGGCCCATGGCTTCCCAGTCGGGCATGTCGGTGATGGTGCCGTCCATCAGCTCGTCTTTGCTCGTGACCTGGCTGAGGTACATGCAGTGCATGACGCAGCCGGGGCAGGCGATCTGCTTGACAAAGCTAGCGTCGGACATGAACGGTCCATCGAGGGCCTTGACGTTGGTCGGATCCGACCACGAGCCCCACTGCCAGTTGCGGATCGGGAACGCGCCCTCGGTGTTGGTGGCGCGGTTGCCGATGCGGGCCGTGCCGAAGGACAGGTTGCCATAGTTGGTCCTCATGGCATTCTGGATTTCCAGCAGGATCTGCTGGAAAGTGGCCTTGTCGGCGAGCTTCTGGCCCTTGGTGCCGCGAACGACGATGCCCTTGAGCATCTTGGAGCCCATTACGCCGCCGGTCCCCCAGCGGCCATGGGCGCGAGCGCCTTCTGTGCCGATGATAGAGTTCCAGACTTGCTTCTCACCAGCCTGGCCAATCACCCAGGCCGCAGCCAGACGCTTGGCGCCGATGCCCTTGCCCTTGACCGGGTGGATCGCAGCCCACTCGGGGGTCATGTCGGCATCTGTGATGAGCGGCTCGCGCATCTCAAGCGGGGAGAGCGTGCTGCGGATCAGCTCCATCTCTGTCTCTTCCGCGCCCTTGCCCCACAGATGGCTGGCGTCCTTGATCGCGACGTTGTCATCAATGATCTCCAGATAGACGGGCTTGCTGGCCTTACCAACGACCTGGATACCATCCCAGCCGGCGAACTTGAGGAACGCACTATTGTAACCACCACTAAGGGATGCAGCGAAAGCGTTGTAGGGGCCCTTGGTTACAGCGGTGGACCGGGCGTTAGGCCCGTAGCCGTTCATAGGTCCCGACAGGATCTGCAGCAGGTTCTCTGGGTCGAACGGCTTGATCTTGGGATCGGCGATGCCTTCCTTCATCAGATAGTAGGCACCCAGCGCCGAGCCGCCCAGGAACTTGCGCAGGACGGGCTCAGGGGTGACCACCGAATCGATGGTCCCCTTGGACAGGTCAACCCGCAGGATCTTGTTCCAGTAACCTTTCAACTCGGCCATCACACCGTCCTCCTCTGCTGGTAGATCTTCATAAACAGCAACTCCGCCATCGCTGATGGCGTGTTCGCCCAGTAGCGGCCGTTGCTTTGCTGCGGGAAGAACGCCAGCGCGCCCGGCTCGGGGCACGCATCCACGCACGCAGGCAGACCGCCGCAGCGCGAGCAGATCTGGGCCTTCTTCTGAATCGGGTCGAACGAGATACCACTTCCGAATTGATCCTCGCAGACCTCCAAACAACGCCCGCACAGGTCGAGACCGGTGCACAGTTCGCGGTCTACGGTCAGGTAGCCGTAGCCGGTGTAGCTCGCCTCGCCCTGGCCCTCCGGAACCGTGTGAATGGCTGCCTGCGGGCAAACCTGCTCGCAGGGGGCAGCGGTCGAGCCCTCAGCCCACTTGATCAAACGGCAGTCCTGGCACTGATTGAGAACATCAACCCACTGGAAGCGCATCGGGCGGATACGCGAGAACTCCAGGTTGATTGTGTCTGCTGCCTCTTCGGGGAAATACTTGGTCATCCACTTGTCGGCGCAGGCGAACGCGCAGACCAAGCAGCCCGTGCACAACTGCGGGTTGTAGCGGATCATGCGGCCCGCCGCTGGCTGCTTCTCAGCCGCTGGAGCAGGCGCCGTCGGCGCCACCGCTGTCGGTGCGACTGCCGTCGGTGGGACTGCCGTCGGCGGAACTGCCGTTGGCGGCACCTTGGTCGGAGGCACGGCGGTCGGTGTGGGCTTGGGAGCGCAGGCGGCCAACGCCTCCGCGGCTCCAACTGTCACACCCATCATCGTGGTGTAGCGCAGGAAATCGCGTCGCGAGATCGCGCCCGCGGCGAGCTGCTCCTGCATGCGCTGAAGCTTCTCGGTAATTCTGTCAGTCATCCTCTCTTCTCCTCTTGGAATCCTCTTCCGTCTCGATTGGGTTCGAAATCAGAAAAGTGAGACAAACTGAAACCGCTGAGACCTCTCTTGCTGCCTACCACCTCCCTTCGATCAGCTTGTTGTGCGCATTCACGGCGGCGGCGAAAAAAAAGAAGCCATCAACCATAGGTCCGTAGACCGCCGGAGATGCCTCCTTTGCTAGCGCGGCAGGCGCAGGGATTGCTCCCCACACCCTATCGTGTCTGACCTCCCCGAGGGACGTGAGACATCGGAGGCTGTGAAATGAACTCACAGCGCGACGTGTTGTGCAAGGTACAGAAGCCGAACCGGCTACGCCGATAGGGCCGTCGCATCAGGTTCGAATATCCAGACCTGCCGACTCGCGAATCAGCTTACCACAGGCGTTGCCGATTGTCAAGCGGCATCTGTTCTTGCGCCAACACATCGTT
>DCVA01000020.1:78996-177083 GCA_002327925.1 Anaerolineales bacterium UBA2200 | reverse complement strand
CGATCCAGATCGCCTTGGCGTGGCCAAGGTGCAGGTAGCCGTTCGGCTCGGGCGGGAAGCGCGTGTGCACCCGTCCGCCGTACTTGTCGGTACGCAGGTCCTGGAGGATGATCTCGCGGATGAAATGGGTTGACGTCGCGGATTCAGTCATCGTGGCACTCCCCTCACACCTAAACAGCGATGCCGGATTTCGGGCCATTATAGCACTGCGTCGCCGACCGCGCAATCTCGTGGAGAGAGAAGCGAAAAGGGGCGGACTCGAGTCCGCCCCCTCTGTCGTTACCGCCCGTGCTGCTGTCTACCTGGCGCGATAGGTGATCTCGAGCTTGGGCCGCAGGGCCACGTTGTAGTGCTGGGCGCTGGCGAAGTAGTAGCCGCTGTTGAGGGCAGGGTAGCCCTGCTGCAGGGTGATGCCATAGTTCGGGACCGTCTGGTCCGCCCAGCCCTGCGTCACCTGGGTGAGGTCGAAGGTGTGCCATTTGTTGAGTCCAGATGTCATGATGGTGGTCATCGGCAGCGCTTCGCGGTCGGTGGTGGTGTTCTCGCAGCCCACCGTGCCCCAGGGCGAGCCGCTTTTGGCCAGGTTCCAGCTCGCTTCGCAGAAGGTCACGGGCCTGAGCAGCCGGAAGACATCGATCGGAATCTCGGCGCCTCCCCAGCCAACCGAGTACATATTGAGAGCAGCCCGCACAATGGTCACGTTGGACGGGACGGGCGTCAAGTCAAAGCGCATCAGCCCAACGTAACGCCGCCGTTCGCCCACCCTGATCATGTCCAGGGTGCAGTAGTTTCCGGTGGGGTCGTAGATGTAGATCTGTGTGTCGTCGCCTCGGATGTAGCCGTTGCTGCCCACCTGCAGAACGACCGTTGTCTCCGTCCCGGGCAGAGGTGCGGTGGGCGTGGCGGCGATCGGGGTCAGCTCCGGCACAACACGCGTCGGGGTTCTGGTCGGCGTCGGTGTCGGTGCGACACCCGTCGCCTGGTAGCTCACCACGAGCCGCGGCCGCCAGTCGATGTTGCTGTGCTGGGCGCTGGCAAAGTAGACGATGTCCGGAGATGATGCTACGGCACCCCGCAATAGCACGCCATTGTTCATAAGGCGTCCCGAGACCCAGTCGCCCACCAGGGCGCTCACATCAAAGCTCGTCCACTGGAACAGACTGTTGGTCTGGACGGTACGGTCCGGACTCTGAGCGCGGTCGGAGGAGCCGTTGCATCCGGCGATTTCCCAGCTCACGCCGCTTTTGGCCTGGTTCCAGGTGGACTGAGTCAGGTTGGAATCGCGAAGCACCCGGAACAGGTCCACCGAAAGGGTTACCCCGCTCCAACCGGAGGAGAAGAGCTCCAGAGTTGCCTTCTGGATGGTCGCATTGGCCGGAATGGCCGATAGGTCAAAGCGCAGCAGTGAAGCGTGCGACCGCCTGGTCCCGACTCTCAGACTGGTCGTGGCGGAGTTGTTTGTGTCGGGCGCGTAAACGTACATGTCCGTGTCCAGAGCACCGAGATATCCACCCACACCCTGACGCAAGATGACGGTGGCGGAGATCACACCCTGGGTCGGCGTGGGCGTAGCGGTGGCCTGGGACGTGGGGGTCACGGTGGGGATCAGAGATGGGTCCACGGTCGGCGTCACTGTGGGCGTTTCGGTCGGCGCGCTTGTCCGGGTGGCGGTGCGGGTGATGGTTGGCGTGTTCGTCGGTCCAGTGGGCAGGCGGTAGGTGACCACCAGCCTGGGCCGGAAGGAAATCGTGCCGTGATCGGCGCTGGCAAAGTAGGCGCTCTGCAGTGACACCGGGTAGCCGCCATGCACCACGATGCCGTTGTTGGGCGTGAGGCCGGATTTCCAGGACAGAACGGCGGAGGTCACGTCCAGACTGTGCCACTGGAATACGCCCAAGGTGGTCATGGTACTGAGCGCCGCGCCGACCCGGTCGGCGGAGCCGGTGCAGCCAGGGGCAGACCAGCCGGCGCCTGCGCGGGATTCGCTCCAGCTTGCCTGGCAGAAGCTGACCGAGGGGTTCACCTGGAATGCATCGATGGTGAACACAGCGCCGCTCCAGCCCACAGAGTAGAGTTGCAGCACCGCCCTGGTGATGATCGCCTCCTCTGGCAGCGGTGAGATGTCGAACCGGACCAGCGCGGCATAACGCTGCCGCTCGCCGACCTTGAGCAGCGTGTGGCTGCAGTAGTTCGAGGTCGGGGCGTACATATACATGAAAGTGTCCTGGCAGCCGGCGTAGCCATTCACGCCCTGCTGCAAGGTGACCACGATCTCGGACCGCGTGGCCGATGGGCTGGGCGTGAGGGTGGGCGAAGGGGTCCGGGTTCTCGTGGGTGTGAGAGTCGGCGCGGTCGGCGTCTGGGCTATGCTCGTTCCCGTGGCGGTTGCTGTGCGCGTGCGGGTGGGGCTGGCCCCGGTTGTGGGGGTGTAGGTGCGCGTAACCACAGGTGTGGCGGTACCACCCTGTGCGCGCAGCTCAACCGCGTCGAGCTTGGTGCCTGCCTCACGGGTTCTGATCACCAGTTTGTAGGTCTGGTTTGCCTGCAGGTGGAATACCTTCAGTGAGGTGACCCAGTCGGCGGTTCTGGAGACAAGTGGTTGCCACGACCATCCGCCCTGCGGAATCACCCACTCGATGAGAGGGGCTCCCTCGAAAGAAAAGTAGAAAGAGTCTGAGCCATAACCCTCGGCTCGCACGCGTGCCCAGATCTCATAGTCTGCTTCGTGGTCGGCCAGGAGAGTGAAGGTGATCCCGCCTGTAGACCCGAGCAACGGTGGAGTGTAGACGTACTGTCCCCCGGAAGCTTCCGGATCGGTATCGATGGTCATAGGCGACTCGATTGCTGCGCTCTCTGCCTCCACGAACCCGGATGGGACGGCAGTGGGCATCCCGATGGGCGTGGCCGTGCGCGTAGGAGTGAAGGTCCTTGTCGGCGTTCGAGTCGGCGTCCAGGTGGGAATGACGATGGTGGTTTGAGTCGCCGTCGGCGGCACCCATCCCAGAGGCGTCTGCGACGGAGTGGGGGTGGCGAAAGGAGTTGGCGCAGCGCCTCCCAGACGCAGCTCCATCAGGTCCAGCTTGGCGCCTGGTTCGCGCGTCTCGAGCTGCACTGTGTGGGGGCCATAGCCCAGGTTGTAGGACATCACCACATAGGTGTAGGTCTCGTCGCGGTTCGACACGACCCGCCAGGCCCAGTCCCCCACCGGGATATCCCATAGCGCCCGTGTTCCACCGTCCACGGTCACCCAGAAAGAGTCGTGGCCGATGCTATCGCCGCAGGCGCGTCCCCAGAGCTGGTAGATTCCGGTGGCTGGAGCCCAGAAGGTCAGCATCATCTGGCCCCCGACTCCCGGGTCGATGGGCGTATACACGTACATGCCGCCTGAGGCAGCGTCGTCGTAGCCCACGGTCATCGGGGCTTCGATGAGGCCTGATTCGGCTTCACGCAGCAGACCGGAGGTGCCCACTTCCGTTGCCGTCCGCGTGGGAGTCTGGGTTGGCGTTGCTGTCCTGGTCACCGTGGGAGTCGCGGAATGCAGAGGCGTCTCGGTGGGCGTCAGGTAGGGCGTGGGGGGAGGCACAATCGGCGTGGGCGTTCCGGACGAAGGCCTCAGCTCCACCACGTCGATGCGCGACATAACCTCTCTGGTCTCGATCCTGACCGTGTGAGCTCCGGGCGCGAGGTAGTACACCTGTGTCACGATGTAGCCCAGATTATCCCGATCCGTCACGTCCATCCATTTCCACTCGCCGACACAGATGTCCCAGAGTACCTCGGGCCCATCGTCCACGCTCACCCAGAACGAGTCGGAGCCGTAGCTGGGCCCGTAGACCCTGCCCCAGACCTCGTAGCTTCCTTCATCTGACACCCAGAAGTCAAGGGTGACGAACCCGGCCATACCGTAGGCCAGAGGGGTGTACAGGTACTCTCCCCCTGATGCCTCCACATCGAATCCCACCGTCATCGGCAGGTCGATGACCCCGCTTTCCGCCTCACGATGGAGCATGTCGGCGCGGGTGGGCATGCCGTAGGGCGTGGCAGTGGCGGTGGGGCTGGCGGTCCTTGTCGGCGTGGTGGTGAGAGTCTGGGTGCCGGTTGGAATGACCGTGCGCGTTGGCGTGGCCGATGGAGTGCGGGTCGGCCAGGGTGTGCCTGTGGCCGGCTGCACCACGATTCCACCAACGCTGTAACGGCCCTGACCGTCGTGCAGCTCCGAATTGACCAGCTTCCAGTAGCGATTCGAATCGGACGAAGGAAGGTCCGGGCGGACCAGGGACACACGCACGTCATAATCGCCGACCGGTACTGAGGCAGGAATGTAGATTGGCTGCTGGATGAACACTGGCTGGGAGGAGAACCAGGCCGTGGTCGGGACATAGGGGGTGAACTGGAATTCGAAACCGACCGCTCCCGTGCTCGGATTGACGAAGGACAGCACGATGTTGTAGGAGGTGGGTACATCCTTTACGCCCACTCGCTGCCCGTACATCAGCGGCGTGGTGCCGCGGTTGACCCATTCCATGGTAAAGTCGTACTCTTGCCCGGGCACCACAGTCGCGGGCGCCCGTAGGCCGCGGAACACGATCTGTGATCCCAGGTAGCGCGCGGCCAGGTCACGCATACGGTCCCACTGTGTTCCCGTCGCCCAGAAGTAAGTGTCCTGCAGACAGATGTAGCTGCAGTGTTGCCTCAGTGCCTCTTCGATGTAGTAGTCGGGACGATTGATAAAGTCCGTGTCGCCAGCCGGCTCATAGCCGACCCGGGTCTGAGTGTCCCAGTAAGGGTACACGTCTGACTGGTCGCCAAATCCGCCCATGCCGTTGCTCTTGAGCCACACGCGCATGCCGTATGTCTCGACCCCGTGCTTGATCACCGGCTCCCGGGCGGCGCCGTGGCCGTACAGACCGGCCCCGAGCTGCAGCACCACCGGGGTCTTGCGAAAACCGTGCGTAACCGTTCCGTCTTCCCAGGTGTACTCTTCCTCCAGATAGATGTCGATGATGTCACTCACCGCTTTGGCAAAGACGGCATCCGTGTAGCCTGCCGCCAACCAGGTGGAGGCAAAGAGGTGCGAATCGCAGATGGTCATCTCGCCATAGCAGCCACCGGCCATCAAGATCACGGCATCGACCGCCGGGTCATTATCGTAGCGCGCTGCCATGGCGTGCACCACTCGCCGCAGGAGCATCTGGTAGGTGGGGTTCCAGGCCACCGGCATGCCCCCCCGCCCGCCGAGCACGGGCACGCCTGCGTCCCTGGCCCACTGCGGCGTCATCCCTTCCGTCGTGATCACCTGGATCCAGATCTTTTTGCCGCGAACGCGTGCCCTGTTGACCTCTGCATCCATCCGGTCAAAGTTGAACACACCTGGTTGCGCCTCGATGCTCGCCCAGGAGCTCGCAGACCAACCACCATCGTACGCCCAGCCGATGTAGGGGTGAGAGATCATCGTGGGATCTACCCAGTGGCACTGTCCCAGTCCCTGCTCCGCGTTGAGCACGACCGTGGACGGCAGAGTGGAATCAAGCACGAAGGGAGGAAGGGTATACTCTCGTGGAAGGTCGGCGGACACGGTAGGGCCGGAGAGAAGGCACAGCACGCACAACAGAAGGGCACTCAGAAGGACGCGGCCTCTCCACGCCAGCGAAACCCAGGACGGGGCCTGCATTGTGCGGTGCAAACTCATCGGACCTCCCACGCAAGAAGTAACCAATCTGTTACTAATTAGACGCAATACAGCAACATTATACACGATTCGGCAACAACACAAACAGGCGCCACGTCCTTCAGTTGACCGGGTCTCCCCGGGTGGCTACAATAGTCGTGGCAGCGTCTCAACCTGCTACATATGATGACGCAGAAAGCTCACTTCGGTAACGCAAAGACCTATTCTGATGGAGCGATTGAACAAGTATCTGGGCCGGTCCGGGGTCGCCTCGCGCCGACAGGCCGACGAGATCATCGCCGAGGGCAGAGTGACCGTGAACGGGGTGCGGGTGACCCTGCCTGGCAGCAAGGTGGACGAGCAGACGGACCGCGTCGAGCTGGACGGCAAGCGGGTGTTGCCAGTTTCCGGATACCTGTACGTCATGCTGCACAAACCGAGGGGCTACGTTTCCACCGTACGCGATCCTCACGCACCTCGCTCCGCGCTGGACCTGGTAAGGGTCAAGCGGCGCCTGTATCCTGTCGGCAGGCTGGACAAGGACAGCGAGGGGCTGCTGTTGCTCACGGACGATGGAGAGCTCACCTTGCGCCTTACGCACCCGCGCTACGAGCACGAGAAGGAGTACCGTCTGCTGGTTCGGGGAACGCCCGGTGCCGATAACCTGGACCGGCTGAGGCAGGGAGTGCTGTTGGAGGATGGTCTCACTGCTCCGGCCACCGTGCTGGTCGAACGGGAGGAGATCCAGGAAACGTGGGTGCGAGTCACGCTCCACGAGGGGCGCAAGCGGCAGCTGCGCCGTATGTTCGAGGCCATCGGGCATCCGGTGCTCAAACTCATCCGCGTGCGGGTGGGTACCTTGCAGCTCGGAAACCTCGCCCCGGGCAAGTGGCGCTTTCTGAGCGAAGGCGAGCGCGTCACGCTGCTGGACTCTGCCGGCCTTGTGAGGCCCGCCTTATCGGCGCGCGACCAGGCATGCCAGGAATGAGCCACTATCGCAGGATGTGAGAGACCCTACCATCTCCTTGCAGAGAGGTGACATTGCCTTATCCTGATGTGATCGCTATCGACGGTCCGGCGGCAGCGGGCAAGAGCACGGTCGGTGAGTTCCTGGCTGCCGAGCTGCATTACCTCTACTTTGACACGGGGATCATGTATCGCGCCATCACGTGGCTTGTTCTGGAGCGAGGGCTGTCGGTCGACGACGAAGCCGCGATCACAGAGCTCGCCGAGCAGGCGCAGATTGACGTCGGTCCGGCCGACGTGAGCGATGGTCGCCAGTATACTGTCCTGGTCGATGGCCGCGACGTAACCTGGGACTTGCGCAAGTCGCAAGTGGACGATAACGTTTCCCCCGTATCGGCCTACCCGGGAGTTCGCACTGCTCTCACGGCTCAGCAGAGACGGATCGGACAGCGCGGCCATGTAGTGATGGTCGGCCGCGACATAGGCACGGTGGTACTGCCTGAGGCTCCCCTCAAGGTGTATCTCGATGCCACGGTCGAGGCGAGGGCGCGTCGCCGGTACCTGGAGAACGCCGCGCGAGGGCACAGAGCGCGCTATTCGGACATCCTGCGCGCCATGCGCCGCCGCGACCGCATCGACAGCCAGCGCGACACTGCGCCCCTGCGCGCGGCAGCAGATGCGGTGGTCATCGATACCACCGATATGCCGGTAAATCAGGTGGTGGCCACAGTGCTGAAGCTGGCGCAGGAGCGCGACCCTTGAGACCGATGCGGAAGGTCCTGATGGGAACGGTGCGGGCCGCTTTCCGCGTCTTGTCCCACTGCGAGGTCAGCGGTCGCTCGAACGTGCCTGACGGCGGACCATTGCTCGTGGTGTTCAACCACGTTGCTCACCTCGATGGACCGCTGGTCATCTCGCAGATGCCATTCGAAGTGGAGGGCCTGGCCCTTGCCGACCTGTACCGGGTGCCCGTCACAGGGGCGTTCTTGCGTCTCTATGGCGTGATTCCCGTGCACCGCGGAGAGTACGACCGCGCCCTGCTGGTGCGTGCCCTGGAGGTGCTGTCTGGGGGAGGCACGCTTGCCCTGGCCCCGGAAGCCAGACAGAGCCCGACCCACGCCCTTGAGCGAGGCCAGAGCGGCGCCGCCTACCTGGCACTGCGCAGCGGAGCTCCGATTCTGCCCGTGGGCATCACGGGAACGGAAAGGGCCTACTCGGACTGGAGGAGTCTGCGCCGCACGCGGCTGACTTTGAACATGGGCCCGCCCTTTCGTCTCCAGGGGCCTCTCGAGCGGGGCGCCGCACGCCGTGCACAGCTCGAGCAGGGGCGTGATGAGATCATGCGCAGCATTGCGGTGCTTTTGCCTCAAGAGTACCGCGGCGTCTACGGCTGAGGAGGTCGCTGTGTTTCGCACCGTCGCCAACTGGCTCATGCGCACTCTGTTCCATCTCCTGTACCGGATCGAGCTGAGCGGATCGGACAACGTGCCTCGCCAGGGCGGGTTCATCGCGATGATGAACCACATCTACTTTATCGACCCGGTGCTGGTAGGTGCTCTTGCGCCGCGGCCCATCGTCATCATGTCCAAGATCGAGAACTACAAGAACCCTGTGGCGGCGCTCGCCCTTCGTCTTTACGGCACCTTCCCGGTACACCGCGGTGAGCTGGACCTGAATGCGATCCGCACGGCCCTGTCGCTGATCGAGAAGGGGCATGGTCTCTTGATGGCGCCCGAGGGCACACGCAGCAAGATCCATTCGCTGCAGGAGGGAAGGGATGGGCTAGCCTGGCTGGCAGTTCGCTCCGCCTTGCCTGTAGTTCCCGTTGCCCTGAGCGGCCACGAAAGACTGGGGTCGAACGTCAGGCGGCTGCGCCGAACCCCCTTTCGGATTACTTTCGGTGAGCCGTTTGTGCTCCAGGCCGACCCGGGCCTGCCGCAGCGCCCTCAGCTCCGCAGAATGACCCGGGAGGCGATGTATCGCCTGTCGGCGCTCCTGCCGCCCGAGTATCGTGGGGTCTACAGCGACCTGAGCCAGGCGACCTCCGACACACTTCATCCCTACCGCCAGCCGGAAGGCCAGAATCGGTGAGACAGTCGCCGGGAGGTGAGATTCTGGCCGTTCGCGAAGGCAGCCTCGCGCACCGGATTGACCTGCACCCTGGCGATCGCTTGCTGGCGATCAACGGACACAATCTGCGCGACGTCATCGACTACCAGTTCTACTCTGCCGATGAATCGCTGGCTCTGACGGTGCGCCGCGCGGATGGCCGGGCCGAGCATGTGCAGGTCGACCGCTGGGTCGACGATGACATGGGCCTGGAGTTCACAGACCCCACTTTTGACGGCATTCGGCGCTGCAATAACCACTGCGAGTTCTGCTTCATTCACCAGATGCCGCCCGGCATGCGCAAGACCCTCTACGTGCGCGACGACGATCTCCGATATTCCTTTCTCTACGGCAACTTTGTTACCCTCACCAACCTGACCGAGGAGGACTGGGAGCGGCTTGCGGAACAAAGGCTAAGCCCCCTGTATGTATCCGTTCACGCCACAGACAGGACGCTTCGTGCCAGGATGCTGGGACTGCCGGACGCTCCGGACGTGCTGCAGCAGATTAGCCGACTCGGCAGGCTGGGTGTCGAGGTGCATGCCCAGATTGTCGTTGTGCCGGGCGTCAACGACGGACAGGTTCTGCAGCGCTCTGTGGACGAACTGGCCAAGCTGTTCCCGACCGTGACGTCGGTCGGCATCGTGCCTGTTGGTCTCACCCGCTATCAATCCGCCAGCGTGCGCACGATGACGGGCGTGGAGGCGCGAGCCCTGCTGGCCTGGGCCACCCCGCGACGCCGCGAGCTGCAAAGACGCCTGGGTTTGAGGTTGGTCTACCCTTCGGATGAGGTCTACCTGCTCGCCGGCATGCCCATTCCCGGCAGCAGCACGTATGACGGCTTTCCGCAACTGGCCAATGGCATAGGGCTGACTCGTCTTTTGCTGGATGACTGGTCCAGAGCCCGCCGGCGCAGTCTGGAGCGCCTGACGGCGTACGGGCACATCACCCTGGTGTGCGGAAGGCTGATCGCCCCGACGTTGGCGAGACTGGCTGCCGAGCTGGCTCAGGCGGCGGGCATCCGGGTCAGTCTCGTACCCGTCGAGAACGAGTTTTTTGGCTCCACGGTCACAGTCTCCGGGCTGCTTACCGGCGGAGATGTGAAGCGAGCCCTGTCCGGAGTAGACCCTGGCCGGCTGCTGGTCTTGCCGCGTGTCATGTTCGATGCGAGCGCCGAGGTCACCCTGGATGACTGTTCTCTGAAGGATATCCAGGCGGCCGTGGGCGTGCCTGTACTGCTGGCGGATCGTCTGAGCGATCTCATAGCCGGTCAGTCGATGGAGGCCGATACGGGTCGGCAGGGATAGCAGAGCAGGCGCCCGAACGGACCGGGACGCCTGCCCTTTGGAGCGGAGAGGGTGGGATTTGAACCCACGGGACATTGCTGCCCACGCGATTTCGAGTCGCGCGCACTAGACCGGACTATGCGACCTCTCCACGATAGAACCGGCTAATTATAGCTGGGCAGGGGCAAAATGCAAGTCATTACGGGAGGGGATCGATTGGTCAATGAGCAGCGATTGTTGAACACGTTCCTGGAGCTGGTGCAGGTCGACAGTCCTTCGGGCGAGGAAGCGACCATGGCTCAGGATCTCGCGGCCCGGTTTACCGGGCTTGGCCTGGGTGTGGAGCTGGACGCTCACCACAATCTGGTGGCGTTTTTGCCTGGTCAGGGAGAGCCCCTGATGCTGGCGGCACATATGGATACGGTCATGCCCGGTCGTGGAATCAGGCCCGTGGTGCAGGATGGTGTGGTGCGCAGCGATGGCACCACCATCCTGGGAGCTGACGACAAAGCGGGCGTGGCGGTGATCCTGGAGACGCTGGCCGTCCTCTCGGAGACAGGATCAGCTCATCCGCCCCTGGAGGTGCTGGTGACGGTCCAGGAAGAGACGGGACTGAACGGTATCAAGCTCCTGGACAAATCTCGCCTGCTCTCGCGGTTCGGTGTCTCGCTGGACTGCGGAGGGCCGCCCGGAGCCATCGTTGTGTCTGCTCCTACCCACGACCTGGTCACTGCCGTCGTGCACGGCAGGGCTGCCCACGCCGGTGCGCATCCAGAATTGGGCGTCAATGCCATCGTCGTGGCCGCAGAGGCCATCCACAACATGCCTCTGGGCCGCATCGATGCGGAGACCACCGCCAACATCGGCATCATCCATGGGGGTCTCGCCCGCAACATCGTGCCGGACCGGGTCGAGTTGACCGGCGAGGCGCGCAGCCGCCAGGTGGCCAAGCTGGAAGCGCAAACGGCGAGCATGCGCGAGGCCCTGGAGCAGGCAGCGCGAGCTCACGACGCGACGGTGGATGTGGAGATCGCTCGCTCCTACCAGGGTTATGCGTTAACGGAGTCTGCGCGGATGGTCCAGGCCCTGGCCGAAGCCTGCCGCCAGGAGGGGGTCGAGCCCGTGCTGGTGCCCAGCGGCGGCGGAAGCGATGCCAATATCCTCAACGCCCACGGCAAACAAGTGGTCAATCTGAGCATGGGTGCCCAAGGCGAACATACGTTGCACGAGCAGGTGGCTGTGGCGGATCTGGTGACCTGCGCGTCGATCGTCCTGCGCTGCGTTCGGGGCTTTGCCGCCTGAACTCGAAACAGACCGAAGGGGAGGGGAGATGGAAGCTCTTTTGGAATGGGGACTGCGGGGCAATCAGGCGGTCCAGGCGTGGGGGAATCCCACTCTGGATGCTCTGTTCCGGGCGATCACCATGCTGGGCGACGAAAAGTTCTACCTGCTGCTGGTGCCGCTTCTCTACTGGGTGGTCGACAAGCGTCTGGCTCTGCGCGCCGGCGTGCTCTATCTGACCTCCGCCTACGTCAACACGGTGCTCAAGGCGATCTTCACCATCCCGCGGCCGCCTGCCACGGAAGTGCGCGTGCTGGACGAGGCCACCGGCTACTCGTTTCCCAGCGGGCACGCGCAGTCGACCACGACGGCGTGGGGCTATCTGGCCGCCAGTGCGCGCAGGCGCTGGCTGTGGACGCTGACCCTCCTCGCCGTCCTGCTGGTCGGGCTGTCGCGGGTGTACCTGGGCGTGCACTACCCGCAGGATGTCATTGCGGGCACGCTGGTGGGCGCAGTGCTGGTGGCCCTGTTCATCTGGCTCGAGAAGCGGATCGTGGGGAGGTTCCACCTGTCCCTTGGGACTCGGTTGCTCCTTGCTCTCGTGGCGCCCCTCATCCTGCTCTTGCTGCACGCGGAGACAGACACAGGGTCGTCGATGGGTACACTCCTGGGGCTTGGATTCGGAGTGGTACTGGAACGCGAGTACGTCCGCTTCAGCACGGCAGGCACAGCGATGAAGCGGGCGTTGCGCTTTCTGCTGGGGATTGTCGTGCTGGTGGGGCTGTACTTCGGACTCAAGATCGTATTCCCGGCGGGCCTCGGTTTTCGCGTCCTGCGTTACGGGCTCATCGGGCTCTGGGCGTCGCTGCTCGCCCCGTGGGTCTTTGTTCGGACCGGCCTGGCCCCGAGGGAAGAGGTCTCCTGAATCCAGTTTCGATTGACAGAAGAAGGGGCTGCCCTGAGTCACCCCGGGCAGCCCCTGTGTTATAGTGGGTCTAGTCCACGACAGGCAGGGTGTCGAGCTCAGAGTAGCCGAGCGTCCAGGCCGTCGACTGGAAGGCCTGATACAGGCCACTGACAAAAGCGGCGGCCAGCATTCCTGGCACGGCGAGCAGTAACCCGGCCAGCACGCCCAAGGTCGTCGACTCCGTTGCCAGGTAGACGCCTGTGCCCAGGCCGCCCGCCAGGCCAAAGACGAGCAGGTACACGGGCAGGGTGACCAGTCCGGCAACCAGCCCCGTCCCAATCAGAACCAGCCAGAGCCCCGCGATCTTGCCCTTGTTGGCGCGAAGCATGTTCCAGCCGCCGCGCAGGGACGCGACGACTCCCTCGTTCTCCAGCACGCAGCGCCGGTAGGCGAGCTCCACGACCATGCTCAGGACCAGGAAGCCGATCACCACTATGGCGAAGGCCCCCAGTTCGAACAGCACTGTGAAGAGGATCGCGACGGTCGCAGTTGCCTCACCCCGCCCGGCGGATCCCTGACGCACGAAAAGGAGCAGGAGCGGCGAGGCGGCCAGGGCGAAGAGCGTCAGGGCCACGATGGCCGCCGGGATCCCCGTCAGCAGGTCGATGCCGATCATCGACAGCATTCGCGACGCCCCGGCCTTCCATCCGCTGCGCACGGTGGTGCCGTCGCTCTCTTCCACCTCACGCACCATGCCGATCAGCGCTCCACGGCTGATGCTGTTCAGCACGATGGAGAGCACCACGAAAACGAACACGGCCACAACGATCGCCACCACAAGCAGGCCGATCCACTCTGGCCGGTTCAGGTCCGTTCGATCCAGAGTCCACTGCATGCCCCGGCCTGAACTACTCCCTCCGCCCGACCCAAACAGGGCGAGCAGAAAGCCAAAGAGCCACAGCGCCCTGTGGTTCCACGTGATGTGGGCCGCCCTCTTGAGAATCTTGCTATACTCCATACCGACCTCCTCTTGTCCGCCGGGCACAGCATCGCACTCGCTCCCGGCGCATAAGGGTATGTTATTCGGATGCCGGCATTTGTGCAAGTGGCTTGACAATAGCACATGGCAGGGGTATCATGTAGCGGACCGTTCAAGCCAGTTGTAGAGGTATGCCGTATCTTCCACCACCCCGCCACGTCTTCAAGAGAGGAGAGCGGCTCTAGGATGCAGCCGAATGCCGAAGCGGCACTCCTGAGCAGGGCCAGAGAGTACGATCAGGCCGCCATCGCCGAGATCTATGATCGTTACTCGCTGCGCATCTACAACTATATATACCACCGTCTCGGTAATGCCCATCTGGCAGAGGACCTGACGGCTACGGTCTTCCTGCGCATGCTGGAGGCGATCCGCTCTTCGCGAGCCTGGGAGAGTTCCTTCTCGGGCTGGCTTTATCGCATCGCGCACAATCTGGTGGTGGACTACTTCCGCACCGGTCACCAGGAGGAGTTGCCTCTGGAGGAGTGGCCGGTCCCGGTCAATGAGCACCCGGCGGATATTGCGGAGCGATCCATGGCCCAGCAGCGTCTTCGTGCCGCCATCGGGCAGCTCACGGGTGAGCAGAACGTGGTTATCACACTCAAGTTTTTGGAAGGGTTCAGCAATTCCGAAGTGGCAAGGGCCATCGGGAAATCGGAAGGAGCGGTCAAGTCGTTGCAGTTCAGGGCACTGGCGTCACTGCGTCGAATCATCGGCGGAGAAGAGCTATGAGCAAAAGCCTCGAAGCCGCATTGGACGAAGGGCTCAATCGAATAGACGCTCGTTTCGCGGGAGAGGAGACAGAGGGGGACCTCGACTCCTTTCTCGCGCAGCATCCTGACCGGGCGGATGAGGTCAGACCACTTCTGGAACTGGCCGCAGAGCTGATAGCCCTGCGGGAGGACGTTCCTCCTCCTCCGGGAGGGCTGAAGGCCGGGCGTCAGCGCCTGCTCCAGGAAGCCGCGCGACTGAACATAGCCGAGAGCGACCGCAGAGTAAGGCGGCGCGTCACCGTCTGGGGCGGCGTTCAGGCCCTGATGCGTCGTAGTGCCATTGTGGTAACATTAGCGAGCATTCTACTGGTGGTGTTGCTGGGTCGCGGAACGCTGGCCGCGTCCGCCAACAGTCTGCCGGGCGATGCCCTCTACCCGGTCAAGCGCATGGCCGAGGAGTTCCAGCTGGTCTTCACGGTCAATCCTGAAGCCAAAGCGCAGCTCCAGCAGCAGCTTGACGAACGCCGGCGCGAAGAAGCCAGGGCCATCGTGACCACTCATCGCGTGGCGGATCTGTCATTTCGCGGTACGGTGGAGCGTGTATCTCCCGACCAGTGGACCGTGGGCGGAGTCGTGGTCCTGGTCTCATCCGATACGGCCATGGAGGGTGAGCTTGACCTGGGCTCCAGGGTCCGCGTGGACGCGCGTTCGATGAGCGATGGCACCCTGCGGGCCATGCGTATTGCCGTTGAGCCTGAGCCGTTGGCCGCGGCGCCTGCACCTTCGGACACGCCCGAGTCGACCCGGGCCGCTGTGCCCACGAGCGAACCACCGACCGAGGTACCGACGATACCCCAGTCCAAGCCCACCACCCTTCCCGTGGAAGTGATTCCTTCGGCGACACCAAGCAGCATGCCGACGCCGCTCCCAACCGCCACCGCCACATCCACAGAGACGCGCGTACCGCCCACACCCCTGCCGCCGCGAGAGGTGAAGGTGCGCGTCAAGGGCAGGATCGACGCGATGTCGGCTGAGGCCTGGACAGTGGATGGCGTGCAAGTGCTGATCCGGCCGGGCACGGCTATCGACGAGTCCCAGGCACCCGCCGCGGTCGGTGCAACGGCCACCGTGCTGGCCATCCGCAATGAGGATGAGAGTCTCGTGGCGGTCGAGATCAAGGTAGAGGCGGCCGCTTCGATCCCCGAGCAGCCCTTCGAGTTCCAGGGGCTCATCGAAAGCTGGACTGAGGAGCGGTGGTTCGTCGGCGGATACGACCTGATAGTCAATCCTTACACGCTGGTCGAGGGCAACCCTCAGAAGGGGCTGCTGGCCGAGATCAAGGCGGTTCGTCTGAGCGATGGCACCATCCTGGCGAAGCAGATCATCATCCGGCTGCCCACCGAAGAGGTGCAGTTTGAGGGCGTGATTCAGTCCATGAGCGTCGGGGAATGGGTCGTCGAAGGAGTTGTCGTCAGGTTCGACGCCGGGACTGTGGTGGAAGGCTCACCGGAGGTTGGCGCTCAAGTGGAGGTTCAGGGGCTGTTGCTGGCCGACGGCGCTGTACTGGGAAGGCGCATCGTCGTGCAGGCGGTTCCTCCCCCGGTCGGGCCCGCCCCTGAGCTAGGGCCAGGTCAGTAGCCCGGCTAGCCGAGGTCTGGCAGCAGATGAAGGAGACAAGAACTCGCTTCGCCCCCACGGCGGCCGCCCTGGCGCTTGTCGCCGTCCTCGTCTTGCTGTGCGGCGGAGCCGCCCGTCGCCCCGTGGCGGCTGATGCGGCATGGCGTCGTCCTTCAGTCAAGTTCTCCGGCCCGCTCTCCGAGGCGCGTGCCGATCAATGGTGGATCGATGGCCGCGTGGTGCGCGTGGATCCCCTTACCGCGCCGACCGTTGCGGACGTGACAGGCCAGGAAGCTGTCGTCGTGGCCTCAGTCGATGACGAGGGTACTCTCGCGGCCCGCTCCCTTACCCTCCGTCCCGACACAGGGGAGTTGGGAACCACCTTCGAGTTCCGCTGCCTGATCCAGCTTCTCGAGCCAAGGTACTGGATCGTCTGTAACCGGGTTGTGCTGGTGACAGAGTCCTCGGTGATCCAGGGCAGGCCGGAGGTCGGCTACCTGGCGACGGTCAAGGCAGTGCGCCTGACAGGGGACACGGTACTCGCACGGCACATCAAGGTGGACTATCCCAACGCTTACGCCGAAGTCGAATTCGAGGGCCCGATTCAGAGCTGTGGCGCCCAGGCCTGGCTGGTGAACGACATTACCGTCCTGATCAGCCCTGTCACTGAGGTGCATGGTGTACCTCAGGTCGGCTCGACCGCTGAAGTCAAGGGCGTTCTCCAGCCGGACGGGTCGGTACTGGCCCAGACCATCGTGGTCAAGGGTGCAGGGACCGATCTCCAGGTCGACTTTGAGGGTCTGGTGGCCAGTATCGAGCCAACCAGGTGGGTCGTCGGCGAAGTGACTGTGGCCATTGGCGCTCAGACCTTTGTCGATGAGAGCCGCGCCCCGGCTGAAGTCGGGATGAAGGCGCTGGTGCGCGCGCTTCGCCTCAAGGATGGCTCTCTCCTCGCACTCCGCATTCGTCTCTCCCGCCCCGATTAGGACATCTGCTCGCTGTGCACCGGAGCCCGACACCAGGGCTCTGGTTTGTTGGCTATGGAGTTCCCATCGAGTATAATGGGGTTTGGGCAAGGACGGGCAGATGCCGACGCGTCGACCAAAGTTAGCGATGCTCAATAAGCAGAGTCTGGCCAGGAGATGGCTCGTGCTGGCTGTGACGGCCCTGGCATGCAGTTCGGCCTGGTGCGCAATTGCGCCTGCCGGCCTTCTGTCGCCGCTCACTGCCCAGTCGCAATCAGTTGCTTACCCTCTCTCTGCCGTCAACGTGTCGTCTTCAACCGGCAGCTCCCGTGCCCCCGCCCTGGCCGTGATGGGCAATAGTGTTCACATTGCCTGGGAAGAGGGCAGCCGGGTCTACCATCGCGCCCTGATCGGGGGACTCTGGTACGCGGGTCGCAGCGTGGCCACGGGTGAACAGCCGTCGATAGTCGTCGATCCTTGGGGGGTGGCCCACCTGGTGCTGGTCAACGAATTCGCCGCGAACTATGAGATCTACTACTGCCGTTGGAATGGCTCTGCGTGGAGTCTGCCGCGCAACGTCTCCAACACGAGCGGCGTCTCTTCCGCGCCAAACATCGCCCTCGCGCCAGACGGAATGCTTCATGTTGTCTGGGCCGACAACACACCCGGCTACAGTATCATCTACCACGGTTACTGGAATGGCACCTACTGGCTCAACGAGCCGGTCCCCCACGCCACAGGAGGGGCCCCGGCCGTTGCGATCAGCTCCGGCGGGGTACTGCACGTGGTGTGGCAGGACCGCGACAGGACGGACGCCCCGTACGAGGTCTACCACAGTCAGCTGGCGGATGGCGTCTGGTCGCTGCCGGAGAACCTGTCGGACACGGCAGATGCTCCTTCGGCCATCGCCAATCTGGCTACGGATAAGGATGACCGCACTCACGTGACCTGGCAGGAGCGCGTCGGCACTCGCAACACGATCTACTACACGTACGGTTGGGTGGGCTACTGGTCGATTCCGGAACGCATCTCCGACGAAGGGGCCGATGCCTTCGTGCCCAGCGAAACCGTAGGGCCGGGAGCGGCTGTGTACGTGGGCTGGGATGAAAGCACGCAGGCGGTCTACCGTCAGAGAGATGGTGAGCATGGGGCGTGGTCGCGGCCCAGCACTGTGCAGCAGAATCCCTCCGGGGTAACGGACCTGGTACTGGCGATGGACTCACAGGGGCAGTTCCACGCCGTCTGGTCGAACCGGATTACAGCCGACAACTGGGACGTCTACTACCAGCGCCTGTCGTCGCGCCTGGTCCTTCCCGTCCTGCTGAAGGGACCCTGAGAGCGAGGCGTCTAGCCGCCCTGCTCACGCCCACGCCGTGCGGTGAGGTGCACCAGCAGCACCGACACATCCGCCGGATTGACACCCTCGACGCGGCTTGCCTGGCCGATGGTCAGGGGTTGATAACGCGACAGCTTCTCGATGGCCTCGGCGCGCAGCCCTGTTAGTCCCTGGTAGTTGAACCCCGGCGGAATGCGCCACTCCTCCAGGCGACGCAGGCGCTCCACCTCATTGGCCTGGCGGGCAATGTACCCCTCGTACTTGGATTCGGTCTCCACCGCATCGATTTCGTCCGGCTCAAGCGTCTCCTCGCCGGGGCAGAGACTGGCGATCAACTCGTAGTGCACCTCCGGCCGCCGGAGGAGCTGTAGCAGGTTCATATCTCTCGTCGGCGGATCGTATCCGAGACGAACCATCGTTTCGATCACCTGCGGGGAAGGCGGGAGCGACGTGCTCTCCAGTCGGTCCAGCTCAGCCAGCAGTCGCCGCCTCTTCTCCTCGACCCTCGCCAGACGCTCGTCGCTCACCATTCCGAGCTCATGGCCGAGCGGAGTGAGCCTGAGGTCCGCGTTGTCGTGTCGCAAGAGCAGGCGGTGTTCTGCCCGAGCTGTCAGAATGCGGTATGGCTCGCGTATTTCCTTCGTGACGATGTCGTCGATCAGCACCCCGGTGTAGGCCTGGTCACGGCGGAGGATCACCGGCTCTCTGCCCTGTACCTGGCGCGCGGCGTTGATGCCCGCCAGCAGCCCCTGTGCTGCCGCTTCCTCATACCCGGATGTCCCGTTGATCTGCCCGGCATGGAAGAGCCCGCCCACCCGTTTGGTCTCCAGTGAAGCGTAGATCTGCGAGGGGGGGACGAAATCGTATTCGATGGCGTATCCGGGCCGCACGATCCGCGCCGCGGCGAGGGCCGGAATCGTGTGCAGCATGTCCCTCTGAACATCCTCTGGCAGGCCGGTGAAAAAGCCCTGCACATAGACCTCTGCCGTGGCGAAGCCCTCCGGCTCCAGAAAGATCTGGTGCGCTTTCTTGAGCGGAAAACGGGATATCTTTTCCTCAATGGAGGGGCAATAGCGTGGCCCGGTTCCTGTGATCCATCCGGCAGCGATTGGCGAGCGGCTCAGGTTGTCGCGGACGACGCGGTGGGTGTCTTCATTGGTGCGCACAAGGTACGAAGGAATCTGCAGTCGCCACTGGCCACGCTTCACTCCCGGATAGACCGGGTTCAGCCACCGCTCCGCATCGATGAGCAAAGGATCCGCGTCCGCTCGCGATTCGTGGCTGAAGTAGAGGGGATAGTCGCTGCCCTGCTGGGGCTCGCTATGGCCAAAGTCGATCGTTCGTGCGTCGATGCGCGGTGGCGTGTTGGTCTGCAGTCGCCCCAGCTCAAAGCCGAGCTCGCGCAATGACGAGGACAGGCCAATCGCCGGAAACTCGCCCGACCGTCCAGCAGCGAAAGAGTACTCCCCCGAAAGGATGCGGCCGTTCAGGAAGGTGCCCGTGGTCAGCACTACCGCCGCTGCGTGCACGATTTCCCCCAGAGACGTGACCACGCCCAGTACGCGATCCGCATGCACCAGCAGCCGTTGCGTTTGCGCTTGCGCCACCTCCAGGTGGTCTGTCTGCTCGAGGGTGTGCTTCATGGACAGGGAGTACAAGCGCTTGTCTGCCTGGGCGCGCAGGGCGCGCACTGCCGGGCCGCGAGAGAGGTTGAGCATGCGCATCTGGACGAAGGTGCGATCCGTGTTACGCCCCATCTCTCCACCAAGGGCGTCGATCTCGCGCACGAGGTGGCCCTTGCCCGGCCCGCCCACGCTGGGATTGCAGGGCATCTGAGCGATGAGGTCCAGATTCATCGTCAGCAGGAGCGTGGAGGCGCCCAGACGCGCTGAAGCTAGCGCGGCCTCGCAGCCAGCGTGGCCGGCACCTACCACGATTACGTCATATCGGTCGGACATCCGATTCGCTTCCCATAACCAGATTCTCTCCGGCGTGGCACGGTCAAACGCCCGGCGCAGACGCAGGGGTCGAGGAGCGTGAGCGACGCAGGCGATGGCCGCTCATGCCGGTCGCGTCATCGGGCGGATCAGGTGGATTTCGGGGTGCTCAGCGCTGTGCCGCAGGCCTCGCAGAATCGGGCTTGTGGGCGGACGGGCCGGCCGCACCTGGGGCAGAGGCAGCCGATGGGCTTACCGCACGATTCGCAGAACCTGGCCCCTGGCTTAACGGGCTTGCTGCACGATGGGCAGCAAGCCGCGGCCGCAGCAGGAGTGACCTTGCGCGGCCCATCTCCGTCAACCAGATCCACCAGGCTCTCCTTGACCTCCAGACCCAGTGAGGTGAGTGCCCCCTTCGCTGCCACGACCTTGTCCTTGACCACCACCTGGCCCTGAGTCAGGCTCTCTTGCAGGACCCGGCGAAAGTGCCCCTGGTTCCAGAGCTGGATCAACCTGCGGACGACCAGCACGGCCGCGATCAGCACCAGGTTTGTGAAGAGCTGCGACAGCAGCGAGAGGGCGATAAACATGCCTCCTCGCCACATCTGGTAGGCGGTTAGTGCTGTGAGTGGCAAAAGGAACAGCAGGAGCCACACCCACCAATGGCGCAGCATGAACAGTGCAAATGCCCCCCTGGCCCCACGCTTCTTGTGTGTCATGGCTGTTTGCTCCTTGGGTGCCCAGAATGGGCACGGTTCGATGACTGAGCCGTGGCGGGTCGACATCGGCCGCGCCCGTGGTTTCGCGCTTTTTTCATTCTATCGCTCCGCTGTGCGGCTGTCAATCCACCAGCGCCACCTAGCCCTTGATCACTCCCAGCGGAACCAGTCTGGCCACTTTGCGCGCCAGCCCAGCCCTGGCTACAACATTGACGACGCTGTCGATGTTCTTGTAGGCATCCGGGGCCTCCTCCGCCAGTCCCTTCCAGGGTCCGCGCACCGTCACGCCCCGCAGGGCCAGAGAGCGCTGCAAGTCCTCTCCACGCACCTGGCGTGTGGCCGCATGCCTGCTCATCACCCGGCCTGCACCGTGGCAGCAGGACGAGAAGGACCTGTCCGCCGCTTCCGACGTGCCGACGAGCACGTACGAACCCGTGCCCATATCACCTGGCACGAGCACCGGTTGACCAACCGCCCGATAATCGGCCGGCAGCTCGGGGCGGTCAGGACCGAGGGAACGGGTTGCGCCTTTGCGATGCACAACCACGCGGGCCAACCGGCAGTCAACCAGGTGCTCTTCCACCTTGGCGATGTTATGTGCCACATCGTAGATCAACTGAAGGTCGAGCCTGCCCAGCCGACCCGCCAGCAGTTCCTGCAGGGTGCGCCTCACTCGGTGCATCAGCAACTGGCGATTGGCCCAGGCAAAGTTGGCCGCGCAGGCCATGGCTGCCATGTACTGCTGGCCTTCGTCCGAATGGAACGGCGCGCAGACGAGCTCGCGGTCCGGCAGGTGAATGCCGTACTTTGCCACCGCGCTCTGCAGGGAGCGCACATAATCATCACAGACCTGATGGCCCAGACCGCGAGATCCGGAGTGCACCCACACCACGAGCTGGCCGGGAAAGAGGCCAAAGGTGCCCGCCACGCTCTCATCGAACACCTCGCGTACTTCTCCCAGCTCGACAAAGTGGTTCCCGGCGCCGAGGGTTCCCAGTTGGTCAGAGCCACGATCTCTGGCCTTGCGGCTCACAGCCGAAGCACGGGCGCCGTCGATGCGGCCCTGTTCCTCTGTGTGCAACACGTCGTCCTGTGTACCATAACCCCTGGACACGGCCCAGCTCGAGCCGTTCTCGAGGACAGAGTCCATGTCCTTGTTGGATAGTTTGACGTCGCCGCCGCGTCCCACACCACTCGGGATGCTACTGTACAGGGTATCCATGATCTCGGCCATCATCGGTTTGACCTGGTCCGCGGCGAGGTTGGATCGAAGGAGTCTCACACCGCAGTTGATGTCGTAACCGACGGCCCCGGGTGACACGACACCGTCGTGAGTGGACATCGCTACCACGCCGCCGATCGGTGGGCCGTAGCCCTGGTGGATGTCGGGCATGGCCAGCGTATACTTGACCACGCCCGGCAGGCAGGAGGTATTGACCAGCTGCTCCACCGATTTGTCGAGCAGCGCTGCGTCGAGCAAGGGCTCGTCAGCATAGACACGCGCCGGCACGCGCATGTCGCGGCGATAGTCCTTCGGAATCTCCCACAGGCAGTCGTCTATCCTTTTGAGGTCGGCCTTGTTGACCACAAATCACCTCCTGTCCAGGTCCGGCTCGAGTCCCCCGGGCCGCCTAGACGTCAAAGACCACCGTCGTAACGTATCCCTCCGCTGTTGGCTCGATGGCCAGGTTGTGGAACGTGGCCCCTTTGATGATGGTGTGCTGGTCCTGCGCCGGGCCGCCGGAGACGCTCGCCTGCAGCGAGGTCATGGTGAAAGAGTGGATCGTGAACTCGCGGTAGATCTCGTGTCGCGTCTCCTGCAGAAAGAGCAGTTCGTTGAGCCAGCTCACCAGCAGACCTTCGAGATCGAGGCCCGAGACTCGCAGGCGGCGCGTGGCCGTCAGGGGAACCCGCTCCAGGTTCGCCATCCGGTCGAACATTGCGTACGCCGCGTTGGCGAACAGCTCGGGAACGGTTCGCCCCCTTATCCTCAGGGCGAGGTCCGCCGTGTGTTCGACTTCCTCGTAGCAGTGCGAACCTGTTGCCGCCCCATGGCCGCTCATTGAAGGATCTCTTCAGCCCTGGCAATGTCCCTGCGGATCTGCCGTTTCAGCGCGTCAACACTGGCGAAGCGTCGTTCATCGCGAACGCGTTCTACGAACTGCAGCCGAACCGTCTCACCTTCCAGATTCTCGGAGGGGTCCAGCAGGTGCACGTCGACACCGGACACTGAGGCGCTGCCAGCCGGTGCGAAGCCTATATTGCCCACCGCCCTGTGGGCTCGCCCCGACGCCGTGAGGTAAAGGGCATAGACCCCGCTTGCGGGAACGGTGCAGGCATCGAGCAGCTGCACTCTGGCGGTCGCGACCCCTGTCCGCTGCTCCTCGCTGGAGCCGGGTGTCACCATGCCCCTCAGCCGGTACAGGCGCCCCAGCATCTCTGACGCCTCTCGTATCCGACCGGCATTCAGCAGACTGCGAATCTGCGTGCTGCTCACCACCGCCGAGCCATCACTGACCGGTTCGACGACGTGGAGTGTGAATCCCATCTCCGCACCCAGCCGCTGCAGGTGCCCCACGTCTCCTTCCCGTCCACGGCCCAGGGCAAAGTTCCATCCGACCCACAGTTCGACCATCCTCAGGCGGTCGCACAGTGGCTGTACAAAGTCCCTCGCGGAGGTGTTGGCGACCTCCCAGGTAAACGGGACGATGACCAGCAAGTCGACGCCCCAGGACTGGAGCAGTTCGACCTTGTCGTCGATGGTAGTGAGGCAGACGAAGGGAGTGTTGTCTCGTGCGAACAGGGAGCGCGGCAGGGGATCGAAGGTAACAACGCCGCTGAGCCGCTTGCTTTCCATCGCACTTTTGGTCAGACGAGCGATCAACTCTTGATGGCCAAGGTGCAGGCCATCGAATGCTCCGATGGTGAGTACCGTGTCTTGCTCGAGATCGGCCAGGGTCAGGTCCCGAATTACCTTCATGTTCGCTCCAGAGGGCGCACGATGGCGTGGCCCCGCCTCAACTTTCGGGGCAGCTTGAGCGTTTGCCCCGGCGCAGCTATGCGGCGGCGCAGGTGGTGGTTTCCCCTGCGGGTCCGTCCCGCTGGCTGCGGCGAAAAACCTTGTACGGCCGCCAGAGGCCCTCTCCCTCCGGTTGGGCGAGGGCGAGGAGCTCTCCTTCCGTCGTGTAGACCCTGCACAGGCTGTAGTGCTCCGGCACGTCCAGAGCTGCTCTTCGTCCGTTGGCCAGGTCATCGGCTGTGGCGGAATCCACGGTGGTTGAGGGCAAATCCGCCAGAGCAGCGTCAGAGGGCAGTAACAGACTGCCTCCCTCTCCGCGGGTAAATGCCTCCGCCAGCCGCTCCAGGGTGACTGCCTCTGCCAGTCTGAACGGGCCACTGGCCGTGCGTGTCAGTCCACGCAGGTGACCACCGCAGCCCAGTCTTTGTCCCACCTCGTGCGCGAGGCTGCGGATGTAGGTACCCTTGCTGCAACCGACTTCAATCTCGAGATCAGGAGAAGCCCAGTTCAACAGTCGAACGGACGAGATCTCGATCCTTCTGGGTGGTCTGAACACAGTCTCGCCCCGCCGGGCAAGCCGATAGAGAGGAGTACCCTCGTGCTTGAGAGCGGAATACATGGGCGGGGTTTGTTCCAGCGCGCCAACGAAACCCTCGAGAACCCTCTCGATTTGCAGGAGGGTGACATCCACCGGACCCTGAGAAGTGATCCTGCCTTCGCTGTCGTATGTGTCCGTGCTGATGCCCAGACGAATCGTGGCCCGGTAGGTCTTGGATCCGGACATCAGGTACTGCGAGACCCGTGTGGCCTGGCCCAGACAGATGAGCAGTACTCCTGTGGCCAGCGGGTCCAGGGTCCCTGCATGGCCGACCTTCTTCTGGCCGGTGATCTTGCGCACGCGGCAGACAACATCATGCGACGATAGGCCAGCCGGCTTGTTCACGTTCAGGATCCCATCGAGCTCGCGGGCCACTCTGGCGGTGCCTCGGGTCTCTGCATTCTCAAGCGGCATGGACGCTGACTCGCTCATGTTGCACCCTGGCTAGGCGCCGCCCGCCTGCCCTGGCGGTCCCAATGCCCCGGCCTCAGGGCGCCCGGGTGCTGCCTCCCCGCGCAGGGCATTCACCACGGCATCCAGAACGCGTACTCGGGCGCGGTTCATCGGTCCGTCCACAGTGCAACCCGCTGCCCTGGCGTGCCCGCCCCCGCCCAGCGCAACGGCAACTCCGGACAGGTCGTGGCCGGGCCCCGCACGCATGGACACCTCGATGCGACCATCCTCCTGCTCGCGGAAGACCAGCGCTCCGTCCATACCTGCCGTGCTGGCCAAAAAGCTGGAAAGGCCGTCCGCGTCGCTGGGCGTTGCTGCGCTCCGGCGCATCATCTCCTGGCTGATCTCTGCCCAGATCACTCCGTCCCGTGTCTGAACGGCGGCCAGCGCCTGCCCCCACAGGCGAACCGTCGAGAGTGGTTCGCAGTTGAAGAGATGCTCCGTGAGATCTGCCAGAGGTGCGCCGGCGTTCATCAGCGCGATGGCCGTACGCAGTTGGCGGGTCGTGACGTTACCGGTGCGGAAGCAGCGCGTGTCGGTGATCAATCCCATCAGCAGAGCCGAGGCAATGTCCGTGTCCAGGGGCACGCCCAGTCGGCGCACCAGCCCGAGCACAACCTCCGCAGTGGAAGGCAGGGGCCGGATGAGATTGATGGAGCCGAAGCGGGTGTTCGTCACGTGGTGGTCGATATTGATGACCGGTCGGGAGCGAAAGGTCTCTGCCACATAGGCTGAACCCAGACGCCCGATGTCGCTGACATCGACGGTTACAATGGTGTCCTGGTCGGTCGGCGGGTCGGAGATCACCTGACGCGCGGAAGGCAGGAAAGCCAGTTTGGCTGACAGGGGATCGGGGCAGGCCAGGGTGCAGGTCTTGCCAAGCTTCTGCAGGGCCGTGCCCATGCCAAGCAGCGAACCGATCGCATCTCCGTCCGGCGTGATGTGGCAGACGATGTAGACGTGACGCGCCGCCAGCAGTCTCTGTCTAGCCCGATCCATTCCTGTCACACCCCCTGGAAGTCATTCCCCGGGCGCCGCGTTCTCTCTATCCGCATCGTCAGGTGGAGGCTCTTCAAGGCGCAATCGATCCAGAAGAGCGTCAACCCGCGCTCCCCGTTCCCAGGAATCATCGAGCAAGAAGCGGATCGCGGGAGTAACGCGCATTCCGAGCCGAACGGCCAATTCGCGACGTATGAAACCAGTGGCCCCTTCCAGTGCCTTCAAGGCGGCCTCGCGCACATCCTGGTCGCCCAGTGCACTGATGTATACCGTGGCCTGCTCCAGGTCCGGACTCATTTTGACGCCGGTGACGGTTACGAATTCAACACGCGGATCCCGGATCTGCTTCAGCAGCAGGTCGCTGACTTCCTCGTGTATCCTGTCTCCGACTCGCTCGAGACGGTGCTTTGCCATTTCTCTGTCGGTCATGGCAGTGCCCGACAGGGCACTGCTAGGCGACCTGCTCCTTTCTGTAGAATTCCAGCACGTCTCCGACGGCGAAACTGTTAAAGCCATCCAGGGCAATGCCGCACTCCATTCCTGTACTGACCTCGCGGACGTCGTCCTTGAATCGCCGCAGCGATGACACACTGCCCTCGAAGAGGTCCTTGCCGGCACGGCGCACGCGGACTGTGGCGTTACGTGCCGCGAGTCCGTCGGCGACCATGCAGCCGGCAACCTGCTTCTTGTCTGGCACTTTGAAGATGGCCCTGACCTCAGCGTGGCCGATCACCACATCCTGGAAGGTTGGCTCCAGGAGACCCTTCAGAGCGCGGTCGATGTCATCAACCAGTCGGTAGATGATGTTGTAGAGGCGCACGTCTATACCGGCGCTTTCGGCGCTGCGACTGGCGCCCGGATCCACCTGCACCGAGAAGCCGATCACGATGGCTTCCGAGGCCACGGCCAGGTTGATGTCCGATTCGCTGATGTTGCCGATGCCAGCATGCAGAAGCTTGACCTTGATCTTGTCGTCGCCCAGCTTTTCGATCGAGTTGGCGATGGGCTCGATGGATCCCTGCACGTCGGCCTTGAGGATGATGTTGAGCTCACGGGTCTGCCCTGCTTGAGCCTGGGCATAGAACTCTTCCAGACTGACGGCGCGGGATTTCTGATCCGATGCGGCCTGACGTCTGCTCGCCTCCTCCGACGCCAGGGAGCGTGCTTCGTGATCATCCGCAACCACCCGGAAGATCTCACCCGCTGCGGGCACGCCTGTCAGCCCCAGCACTACGGCTGGCCAGGCCGGAGGCGCCGCATCGAGACGCTTGCCTTTGTCGTCGAACATGGCGCGCACTTTGCCGGACAGTTCGCCAATCACCAGATTGTCGCCCGGCCGCAGGGTGCCTTCCTGGACCAGCAGCGTCGCCAGAGGGCCCTTGGCCTTGTCCATCCTGCCCTCAACAACCGTTCCCGTGGCTGTAGCAACCGGATCGGCCTTGAGGTCCGCCATCTCCGCCACGAGCAGGATCATCTCGAGCAGGGTATCCAGATTGAGCTTTTGCTTCGCGGACACGGGAACGCAGATCACATCTCCGCCATACTCCTCGATCAGCACTCCCGCGTCCGAAAGCTGCCTCTTGACAGAATCGGGGTTTGCGTTCGGCTTGTCGATCTTGTTTAGAGCGACCACGATGGGCACCTGAGCCGCTCTGGCATGGTTGATGGCTTCTATGGTCTGGGGCTGCACACCGTCATCTGCCGCAACGACCAGTACGGCGACGTCTGTTACCATCGCGCCGCGGGCGCGCATGGAGGTAAAGGCCTCGTGCCCCGGAGTGTCCAGGAAGGTGATCAGCTTGTTCTGCTTCTGCACCTGGTAGGCGCCGATGTGCTGCGTGATCCCTCCCACTTCACTGGCCACCACATTGCTCTGGCGGATGTTGTCCAGCAGGGAGGTCTTGCCATGGTCCACGTGTCCCATGATGGTGACGACAGGCGGCCGCGACACCAATCGCGCGCGTTCCTCGTCCGTATACTCTTTGCGCTTTCGAGTGGGTGGCTCAGCTTCGACTGTCTCCGGCTCGGGTTGCTTGGCCTGTTCGACTTCAAAGCCCAGATCCCCGGCAACGATAGCGGATGTGTCGAAATCGATCTCCTGATTGATGTTCGCCATGACCCCGTTCTTCATCAGCTCGCGAATGATGTTGATGGGACTGGCGTTCAGCAGAGCCGACAGGTCGCGCACGGTGATGACATCCGGCAGGGTGATCTTCTTCGAGGAAGAGCCCTGCGCATTGCCTGCAGTTGTCCCCGCCCCCGGGGCGGTAGAGCTTGCGTCGGGCGTCGTGGGAGACGCCGCACCGGAGCGCAGGTCAGCACCCCGGCTTCGTGACGAAGACCGGCCACGGGATTGACCTCTGTAACCACCACCGTACGGCCGCCCTCTGCCCCCCGCGCCTCCTGAGGAGCCGGAGCGTCCAGACTGTACGCGGCCTCGTGGATCTGTCCGACCGGCCGCTGGTGCCTGGGCGGTTGCAGCCGGCTTGGCAGGCGCCTGCTGTGTCGAGGGCGGAGCGGACTGCGGTTTGGGCGCTGTGGGCGCTTTCGCCGGCGCAGTCTGGGCCGGCGCGGGTCTACGATCCCTGCCGTCCGCCGCTGCTGCATCCCGCCTCTGTGGGGGCGGGGCTGCTGCTGCGGGACGCTGGTCCTTCGCGGTGACAGTGGCGGCCGAGCCCTTACTGCTCCCCTCTGCGGGGGTTGTAGGTGTGTGGGGGGTCTTGGTCTTGTCCATATTTGTGGCCCTTTCTCCTGGTTCTCCAGGGCGAGAGGTAGGGCAGAACCGCCAAACAGATGGCGAGGCGGTCTAGGAGCCGAGAGTAGAGCCTGCTGGCTGCCAGGGTCTGTCAATGTGCCTGGCTGTGTCTTGCGCGGATCAATCGACACGGGGAACCATCTATATCCCGCCTCTGTGGGCGGAGCCGAACGGGGAGCCTAACGAGGGAAGACGGCAGTCAATAGCGAGCGAATGGCTAACGGGCCATGTCTTGTCCCTCACGGATCGTCGCGCCCGGGGCTCCGTGTCGTTTCCGTATGCAATTCGTGTGCGATGCGGTCTTCAGCATAACAATGCGCTTCTAGCTCTCAGCCTCAGTGGCTGCCCTCTCTCCTTTCTTTTCGCAAGTCGGTTGATCCGAGACAACCGGCAACTGCAGCGCGTACTGCTTCAGCCGCTGCCGGTCTTCCGCGCTGATGCGCGTCTTGAGCGCGTGATCCAGACGCTCACCCGCCAGGGCGCTCTCCCAGCAGGAGCGATTGCGGCAGAGGTAGGCCCCACGGCCCGCGGCCTTGCCCCTCTCGTCTACCTCAATTGTGCCCTGCGGGCTGCGAACAATCCGCGTCAGCTCGCGTTTGCCTTTCACCTGCTGACACTGAACGCAGGTCCGCAGCGGGATGTGCCTGGGTGACATGAAAATCCCCGCTCGAATCCAGTCCTCTTACCATTCAGCGAGTTCGTCTTCCCACTCATTACGGCGCTTGGCCCGGCCCTTCTGCGTGCGGCTCTTCTTGGCCGTCTTGCTCTTCTTGCGCTTGGTGCCGTCGGCCTCGAATTCGTCCTCTTCGTCATCTGTTTCCGACTTGAGTGCCGCAATGGGAACAGCCACCGCTTCCTCGCCAACGGCGGCAGCGATCTCGCCAGACGCCTCCGTCACTGTCTCCGGGGCTGTTTCCTCCGGCGCCTGAACCGTCTCCGGCTCCAGAACCGCTTCGGCAGGGGCCTCCTCGACGACTTCGGTCTGGATCTCCTGGCCCTCCGGCTGTTCCGTGACAGCGGCGGCGGCTTGTTCTTCCTCCGCCAGCGCTCGCTCGGCTTCTGCCAGCAGTGCGGCAGCAGCCTCACGCTTGGCGGCCAGCTCCGCGGCCTTGGCCGCTGCCTCTGCTGCCTCCTGGGCTCTACGTTCCGCCTCGCCGGCCGATTCGGTCACACTCTTGATGTCAATCCGCCAGCCGGTGAGCTTGGCTGCCAGTCGGGCGTTCTGTCCCTCTTTGCCGATGGCCAGCGAAAGCTGAGTATCCGGCACGACCACTGTTGCCGTTTTGCTTTCCTCGCTGAGCCACACCTGCTCGACCCTGGCGGGACTCAGCGCATTGGCCACGAAATCCGTTTCTTTGGGTGACCAGGACACAACGTCGATCTTTTCGCCGTTGAGTTCGTTCACGATGTTCTGAATGCGCACACCGCGCATGCCCACACACGAGCCCACGGGATCCACGCCCGGCTGGGTGGCGGTGACAGCAACCTTGGAGCGTGAGCCTGGCTCGCGCGCAATGCCCTTGATCTCGACCGTTCCCTGAAAGATCTCCGGGACTTCGTTCTCCAGCAGCCGCCGCAACAGCTTTTGGTGGGTTCTCGAGACCTTGATGCGCGGGCCGCGGCTGGTGCGCTCTACCTCGTAAATGTATGTCCGAAGTCGATTGTTCGCCGCATAGTGCTCACTGGGAATCTGCTCGCTTCTGGGCATTACCGCCTCGGAGCGGCCCAGCGACAGAATGACGTTTCCCGAGGTGTCGATGTTGCGTATGGTGCCCAGTACATCCTCGCCAACGCGGTCTGACCAGTCGGCGTACTGGGTTTCCCTCTCTGCCTCGCGGATACGCTGAAGAATGACCTGCTTGGCTGTCTGAGCGGCGATGCGGCCAAAGTTGCCCGGCGTCATCTCGACACGCACTGTGCCGCCCAGCAGGGCCATCGCGTCCAGCGCGCGGGCATCCTGGAGCGAAATGTCCGTTTGCTCGTCGAGAACAGGGTCGACGATGGTCTTGTCCGCAAAGACCCGGGCCCGGCCCGTGTTGGGATCTATCTTGACCTCGATGTTCAGGCCCGGTCCAAAGTTCCGCTTGTAGGCGAGGACCAGGGCCTGCTCAATCGCGTCCAGTACCACTTCCTTGGGCAGGCGACGTTCGGCACAAACCTGAGTTATGGCGATAAGAAACTCGTTCTTCAAAACCCAAACCCTCCCGGGGACCAGCGCATCCCCAGAACCTCCAGAGTCGAGCGCAGCCCATGCCGGGTCAATCCGGTCCCGGCCTCGTTACGAACCTGTCTCTCTGCTATCGTTGTCACCCGTTACAATAAGAAAAGTGGGCACAACCCACTTTTCAGCGGAGACTCTCTAGCTGAGTCGATTATACCATCTTTGGCCATTTTGTGCAAATGTCAATCTGTCTCAATTGTCGATGTAGCCGGGGCGATGAGCCCGGGCAGCTGGCTCAGAGGCACGATCCTGGACGCCGCTTCAGTGCGACCCTTCGCCTCAACGCTCTGCTCCGCCAGGGTTCTGCGGCTGAGGGTGATGCGTAAAGGAATGCCGATCAGGTCCGCATCGTTGAACTTGACGCCGGCGCTCTCGTCCCGGTCGTCGTACAGCACATCAACACCTGTGCGGCAAAGCTTTGCGTAAAGCTCTTCGCCCGCATCCTGGACCTGCGGCTGCGTAACGCCGAGCGCGACAAGGTGCACTGCGTAAGGGGCCACGGAGGCCGGCCACACGATGCCGCGCTCATCGTGGTTCTGCTCGATGATGGCCTGCATCAGCCGGCCTGTACCGATGCCATACGATCCCATCACCACAGGCCGCGATTGACCATCGCGATCCAGAAACATCGCCCCCATGGCCTCGCTGTAGCGCGTGCCCAGCTTGAAGAGATGTCCTGCCTCGATCCCCTGGCCGAGCTGCAGCGGCGCCTCGCATTGCGGGCACAGGTCGCCGGCACGGGCAATGGCGATGTCCGTCACCAGGGTAACGGCGAAATCCCGCGGGTAGTTGACGTTCCTGACGTGGTAGCCGGCCCGATTGGCACCGGCCACGAAATTGCCGCCCATGGTGATCGAATCGTCGGCCACGATGCGCTGCCTGAGGCCCAGGGGCGAGGCGTAGCCGGCGACGATTCCGGCTCGAACCAGTTCATCGTCACTGGAGAGGCGCAGTTCTGCGCCGCCGAGAGCGTTCGACAGCTTGGTTGGGCTGGCCTCCAGGTCGCCGCGGATCACGGCAACTACCACCTCTCCCGTTCCTGTAGTGTGGAACAGCGCTTTGAGCGTACGTTGCGGGGCCACACCCAGGAAAGAGCACAACTCGGCAATGGTCTTGATGTCCGGCGTGGCCACCTCTTCCATCTCACGTTGCGGCTCGACGTTTCCCTGAACTTTGCGGAGGGTAGCCCGTTCCACGTTTGCCGCATAGCCGCAGGCCGGGCAGAGGACCAGTGTGTCCTCGCCCTTGTCCGAAGGCAGCATGAACTCGTGCGAGGTGCTGCCTCCCATTACACCCGAGTCGGCGGCGACGGGAATTGCCTCGAGGCCGCAGCGTTGGAATATATGGACATAAGCCTGGTACATTCGCGGGTAGAACTCATCCAGGCCGGCTGCGTCAGCGTGACAGGAATAGGCGTCCTTCATGGTGAATTCGCGGGCGCGCACCAGGCCGCCCCGCGGCCGGGGTTCGTCGCGGAACTTGGTCTGGATGTGGTAGATCATCAGCGGCAGCTGGCGGTAGGAGCGGATTTCCTGTCGCAGCAGGTCGGCCACAACCTCTTCGTGGGTCATGGCCAGCACCAGGTCGTGCTGTCCTCGATCCTTGAACCGTACCAGTGCGGCGCCGGGAGCGGGCGCCTGGTAGCGGCCGGTCGCGCGCCAAAGCTCCGCCGGGTTGACCACGGGCATGTTCATCTCCTGCCCGTCGATGGCGTCCATTTCCTGGCGCATGATCTGCTCGATGCGGCGCAGCACGCGCCAGCCCAGGGGGAGGTAGCTATAGATACCGGCCGCAACGGGGCGAATCAGTCCGGCCCTCAGTGCCAGCTGGTGACTGATCAGCTCTGCATCGGCGGGCACCTCACGCAGGGTTCTCCCGAAAAGGTTCGACAGCCGCATCATTCTCTCCTCTCACCCGGACGAATTCGGCTATTATACCCCCTGCGTGGGCGGTCCGGCCAGCGGCGCAGCAAACGATTGCCGGACCCATCCGGCTATGGTATACTCATCCGCATCCGGTGCGGGATAGCGGAGTGCGCTTCCCCGCCTAGAGCTGAGGAGGAGACCGTCGTGCGAATCGAGACTCTGCCCGTGGGTGACCTGCAAACCAACTGCTACATCGTGGCCGACGAAAAGACCGGCGAGGCCATTGTGATCGACCCGGGCGGCGACGCGGACCATATTCTGGAGACGATCAGGCGCCACGACTGGGTGGTCAAGATGGTTGTCAATACCCACGGCCACTTTGACCACATCATGGCCAACAAGGAAGTGGTCGAGTCCACGGGCGCACCTCTGGCAGTGCACCCCGACGATGCAGCGATGCTCACCAATCCGCTTCGTAGCTTTTCCATACTCGCCGGCCGGCTCAGCCCATCTGTGGCTGCCACGGTGGAGCTGGTAGAAGGCTCGGTCGTCCGGGTCGGTGCGGTCGAGTTCACGGTGCTGCACACGCCGGGGCATTCTCCGGGCGGTATCAGTCTGTATTGCGCTGAGGAGAAAGTGGTCTTTAGCGGCGACGCTCTCTTCCAGATGGGCATCGGTCGCACCGATTTCCCGGGCGGGAGTATGGCTGTTCTGGTCAAATCCATTCGCGAGCGCCTGTTCACCCTGCCCGACGATACGGTGGTCTACTCCGGGCACGGTCCGCAGACCACGATCGGTTATGAGAAAGCCAACAACCCCTGGCTCTCCTGAGCCGGTCGCCCTCACGCTGCATGAGGTGAACCGCTGGCGGGACCGGCATTACCGCGGCCGGCCTGAACTGCGTCTGAGGACCAGGGACGAGGCGCTCGCCTTCGTCAACGAGGTGGGCTTTTGCTTTGTCTTTCCCGGCCGCGGCGAGGAGGCCCCGAGCCTCTGGGAGGCGGTCTGCGGTGAGGCGAGGCCCGTCCCCGTGGCCCACGATGACCCGGATCTGGGCCGCGTCTGGCACTGGAAGGACGAGCTGCCCTCCAGTGGTGCGGTCTACTATGGTAAGCTGCTGCGCAAGCGGCCCACGCTGGTTTCCCTGGAGCTCCTGCCGAGCTTTTATGCCCTCTCCCCCAACTATGGCGACGTTGAGGACTATCTGCTCGAGTACCAGGAGGGCCGGCTGAGCGAAGAGGCGAGGCGGGTCTACGAGACCCTGCTGAAGGAGGGGGCGCTTCCAACCAGCCACCTGCGCGCCAAAGCCGGCCTCGAAGGCGAGCGCAACGCGTTGCGCTTTGACCGTGCTGTGCGCGAGCTGCAGGTCGGTCTCAAGATCGTCATGGTCGGCATTTCGGATGCCAATCGCTGGGGCTATTGCTTCGTATACGATGTGCTCTTGCGCCGCTGGCCGGACCTGGCGCAGCGGGCCGGAGCCATTCCTTCCCGTGAAGCGAAACGCCGACTGACCCTGACCCACCTGCGCAACGTGGGTGCGGCCCGGGTAGACGAGACGGCCAGGCTCTTTGGCTGGGATCCGGTCGAGCTGGACGGTCTGAGCCAGAGGTGGGCGGCGGACGGGGATCTGCTCGCCGGCCTGCCCATCACCGACCTGCCGGGTGCCTACCTGGTCTGTCCCACGCTTGCCAATCCGGGCGGGCGAGACTAGAATCACCCAATCTGACTGACAGGAGAACATTGTGGAGAGGCTGGACGGTATAGCCGAGCGTGCTCGGACCTATTTTGACGCCAAGAACGCCGCCCGCGACGTAGCTCTGGCCCGGTCGCGGGAACTGATCCGCTATTGCGCCAACACCATTCGCGCTGCCCACAGGGGCGAGTACGAAGAGGCGGCGAACCTGCTCGCCACCGCCCGCCAAGCGGCTTCGAGCATGGTCGCCGGCCTGGAGGGTCATGACGACCTCTACCACGCCGGATACACCCAGGATGCCCTCAAAGAGTTCGCCGAAGCCAGCATCACGTTCGCGCTGATCACCGACCGCGATTTGCCCACTCCGGAAGAGCTGGGCGTGCTGCCCGATACCTATCTCAACGGGCTGGGGGAAGCAGCCGGGGAGCTGCGCCGTTATGTGCTCGACGTCATTCGCCATGGCCGGGTCGAGCGCTGCGAATCGATGCTTCAGGCAATGGAGGACATCTACAGCGTGCTGGTCACCATGGACTACCCGGACGCGGTGACCAGCGGCCTGCGGCGCACGAACGACATGGTGCGCGGCGTTCTCGAACGCACCCGCGGCGACCTGACCGTGGCCGCGCGCCAGGAGACCCTGCAGCAGGCCCTGGCCGATCTGGAGCGCAAGATCAACCCTGACACAGCGGCCTCCTGGCCTCGCCCGGGGACGGGTGAGGAGACCGATGGCTGATCCGGTCTCGGTCCGCAAACGGGGCGCCTGATGCGAAGGGCGCTGTTCTGTCTCCTGTGCCTGCTGCTTCTGTCCGCATGCGTAGTCGACCCTCCCTCCGCCACGCCGACTGAGCCGCAGCCGACTCCCACAGTCTCCGTCACAGCGACTCCCACTCCCACGGAGACGAGCACTGCCACGCCGACGCAGGCGCCATCCCTCACTCCCACTGCAACGCCTGTCCCTTCGCCAACGGCCACGCCCGGCCCTGAGGCGCTTTACGACAGGCTGGTGCTGATCGATCAGGACAGACAAACGATGTACGTCTATGAGCAGGGCACGCTCGTCCGCACCATCCCCGTCAGCACGGGCAAGCCGGACCAGGAAGAAACGATGACGCCCGGGTGGGAGGGCGAGGTCGGGCGCTACGTCGGTACCTTCTTCTCCTTCGGGACCTGGCAGGATGAGGGCTGGTATCTCTTCTATCACTTTGGCGGGATGCTCATTCACGGCAACCCCTACATCAGGGTGGATGACCAGAAGGTCTACCAGGAGCTGGATGCGCTGGGAGTCAGGCCTGCCTCGCACGGCTGCATCCGCCTGCCGCCGGAAGAGGCGGTCTGGTTCACCTCCTGGCAGCCGGAGGGTGCCCACATGATCATCTACCCATTGACGCGGAATCCCTGAGCTCTGTTCGACCTGGCCGCGTTTCGAGACGGCTGCGGACCGGACTAGAATAGCGGGGCAAACGATGAAACGATTCGGACTGGTGTGTCATCCCAACATAGCCGAGGCGCAGCGCCTGTCTCAGGCGGCCACTGTGCGTCTTAAGGAGCTGGGCGTCCAGGCCTGGACCGGCTCGGCGTGGGAGGAAGACGAACTTCTGAAGCGAGCCCGTGGCTCCGACCTGCTCCTCTCCTTCGGCGGCGACGGCACTCTGGTGCGCCTGGCACGCCTGACCGCCGGGCTGAACATCCCCATCCTGGGCGTGAATCTGGGTCGAGTTGGCTTTCTGGCCGAATTGCAGCCAAACGATGTCGTCGAGAGCCTGGACGCACTGGCAGAGGGGCGCTTCTGGCTCGAGGAACGCATGATGCTGCGGGCCGAGCTCGAGCAGGACGGGGGTACGGCCAAGCCCTTTGAGGCCATCAACGAAGTGGTGGTCAGCCGCGGAAGGGTGGCTCGCATTGTGCGCATCGCCGCGCACGTCGACGGCCAGTACCTCACCACCTACGCGGCCGATGGGGTCATTGTGGCTTCTCCTACCGGCTCCACGGCCTATGCCCTGGCCGTTGGCGGCCCGATTCTCAATCCGCAGCTGGCCAATCTGGTGGTGGTGCCCATTGCCCCCCACCTCACGGTTGATACGGCGCTGGTGCTGCCGGCGACGGCCCACGTTCGGCTGGTGCTCTCCACCGAAGAGGAAGGCACGCTCACGGTCGATGGACAGGTCGACCATCCCCTGTGTGATGGTGCGGTCGTTGTGGTCACGGCCAGCAGCAACCTCTGCCGTTTCGTGCGCATGGGCGAGCGCAACTACTTCTACAAGACCCTGATGCAAAAGATCAAGTAGAGCCCTGGCCTCAGGTCAGACGGAGGGAGTCAAGTGCTATCGGAACTCTACATCTCTAACCTGGCCATCATCGACTCGCTGCAGTTGACCTTTGCCCCCGGTTTCAACGCCCTGACGGGCGAGACGGGCGCCGGCAAATCCATCATCATTGACGCCGTTAGCACTCTGCTGGGGGGACGCGCCGACGCGGACCTGGTGCGCACAGGTGCCGAGGCGGCCCGCGTGGAAGGGGTCTTTGTTCTGGCCCCGGAGGCGCGCGCCGGCATAGCCGGATTGCTGCAGGAGCATGGCCTGGATGAAGACACAGGGTCTCTCATCCTGACGCGCGAGATCAAGCGCAACGGTCGTCACCTCTGCCGGGTCAACGGCCGGGCGGTCACCCTCTCCGTATTCACCCAGGTGGGTGAGCACCTGGTGGACATCCACGGTCAAAGCGAGCACCTCTCCCTGCTGCGGGTCAAGGAGCACCTCGAGTTCCTCGACCGCTACGGTAATCTGCTGGAGCAGCGTGCATCCGTGGCCGGGTTGGTGCGCACTCTGCGGCAGGTGCGCGAGGAGCTGGCTTCCCTGCGCCGCGACGAGAGGGAGCTGGCTCGCCGCTCCGATATGCTGCAGTACCAGGTACGGGAGATCGAGGATGCCGGCCTCAAGTCAGGCGAAGAGGAACAACTGACGACGGAGCGCCGCCTGCTGGTGAACGCGGAACGGCTCTCTACCCTGGCCAACGACGTCTTTCAGAAGCTGTCCGGCGGCGGAGAAGAGCAGGGGTCGGTGGTCGACCTGCTGCAGGGCGTGCTGGAAGATCTGGGTGAGCTGGCCAGGCTGGATCCGCAGGCCGCCGCCCACCAGAAGCTGGTGGAAGAGGCATCCTATCAACTGGACGACCTCGCCCATACCCTGCGCGATTACCGCGAAACCATTGAGGCCAACCCGCAGCGATTGTTGGCGCTGGACGACCGCCTCGACCTGATCCACAACCTCAAACGCAAGTACGGCAGCACGGTCGCCGACGTGCTGCGCTATGGCGAGGAAAAGGCGCAAGAGCTGTACGCCATCACCCACAACGAAGAGCGCATCGCCGGGCTGGAGAAAGAGGAGGCCCGCCTGCTCGTGGAGGCGGGAGCCAGTGCCGCCGCTCTGTCCGCGGCGAGGCGTGCGGCAGGGGAAGGGCTGGCATCGGCGGTCGAGGCGGAGCTGCACGACCTGAGCATGGCCAAAGCGCGCTTTGCGGTTGACGTCTCCTGGAAACCAGACCCTTCCGGACTGGTGGTTGACGGCACGACTTATGCTTTCGACACGAGCGGCATCGATCACGTCGAGTTCCTGATCTCCCCCAACGTGGGCGAGCCGCCCAAGCCCTTGATCAAGATCGCGTCAGGCGGCGAAACCTCGCGGCTGATGCTGGCCCTCAAGACGGTCCTGGCCAACGCGGACCGGGTGCCCACCCTCATTTTCGACGAAATCGACCAGGGCATCGGCGGACGGGCCGGCGGAGTGGTTGGCCTCAAGCTGTGGGGATTGACCTCCGCCCACCAGGTGCTCTGCGTGACGCACCTGCCGCAACTCGCCTGCTTTGGTGACGTTCATCTGAAGGTGGAAAAGGTCGAAAACGAGGGGCGCACTGTGACCAGAGTGACGGAGCTGGACGAGGGCGCCCGGGTCGACGAGCTATCGGCCATGCTCGGTGGACCGGCCGGCGCGGCTCGCCTCCAGAGCGCCCGCGAGATGCTTGATGAGAGCGTCTCCGTCAAACGAGCCAGGCCTAAGGCGCAACCGGCGGCCATCCAGAAACGAAAGCGGTAGCCGCGTCCCTCAACCGTACGGGGGTCAGTCAGCGTCGTCTGGCATCTCCCGCAGACGCATCGCGGCGGCCTCGGGGGTCAGGTCACGCTGGGGCTGCGCGAGCATTTCATAGCCCACCAGAAACTTGCGCACTGTGGCAGAGCGCAGCAGGGGCGGGTAGAAATGAGCGTGCATGTGCCATGTGCGATGATCCCCACCGTCCGTCGGCTGCTGGTGCAGGCCCATCGAGTAGGGAAACGAGATCCCGAACAGACGGTCATAACGAGTGGTGAGTCGTTTGAGGATGTCGGCCAGACCATCGCGCTCGGACTCGGCCAGGTGCAGCAGGGAAGGAGTGTGGCGTTTGCCCAACACCAGGGTTTCGAAAGGCCACACGGCCCAGAAGGGCACCAGCGCGACAAACCCTTCGTTCTCGATCACCACTCGTTCACCCAGGTGCAGTTCCTGCGCCAGGTAGTCGCACAGCAGGCAGCTCTCTGCCTCCAGCAGGTACTCGTTCTGGGCCAGATGCTCCTTGGCCACTTCCGACGGCAGGCTCTCGTTGGCCCATATCTGCCCGTGAGGATGGGGATTCGAGGCACCCATCATCTCACCCTTGTTCTCAAAGATCTGCAC
The DNA here is from genome assembly GCA_002327925.1 of Anaerolineales bacterium UBA2200. GTDB lineage: Bacteria > Chloroflexota > Anaerolineae > UBA2200 > UBA2200 > UBA2200. Next base: position 138,237 of record DCVA01000020.1, on the reverse strand, counting down.
GTAGCTTACAAAAGGCAGGCTGCCCAGCTCATAGTACTGCTGCGTCCATGTGTCCACCACCTGTCTGATCTGCGGCCGGGAGAGCTGGGCCATGGTCTGGTCGTGACGGGGCGAGTAGCACACAACGCGGCACACACCACGCTCCGGATGGTGAACGAGCAGGGCTGACATAGCCCTGGGGCCCTCATGCGCCGGTGCCGCCCTGGGCAGCAGGGCGCTGAAGTCGTTGTCAAAGACATAGGTCCCGCTGTAGTCGGGATTGCGTTCGCCGCCGGCCCGTTGGTTGCCCGGGCAGAGGTAGCACTGCGGGTCATAGTGCGGGAGCTCCTGCTGAGGCAAGCGCTCGGCCTGGCCCTGCCAGGGACGCTCCATGCGGTGCGGTGACACCAGAACCCACTCACGGGTCAATGGATTGTAGCGGCGATGTACTCCCGCGGGAACCGACAGGTTGACGCTCATGGCCACCTCCGTGCGAATCATACGGAACGAATGGCGGATGGCCAAATGACCACGTGCCCGGCACCGCCATGTGGGACTTGACGGGTTGAGACCTTGCCCGTAGACTGCAGCCAGAAGCACTGGAAAGGGGTCGCAGATGGACAGCCAGGACAACTCCGGCTCCGGTGAAGGGTGCATCTTTTGCGCCATTGCCGCCGGCGAGGCGCCGTCGATCCGGGTGTACGAGGACGAGCACACGGTGGCCTTTATGGACATCAACCCCGCCACTCGGGGCCACGTGCTGGTCATCCCGCGCCTGCACGCCCGTGACCTGCTGGATGTGAGCGGCGACGAGCTCCTGCACGTGATGAGCACCGTGCAGCGCGTGGCCTTCGCCGTCGAGGAGGCGCTGCATCCGGACGGCATCAACCTCATCCAGGCGAACCGACGGGCGGCCTTCCAGAGCGTCTATCACTTCCACGTGCACGTCATCCCGCGCTGGTGGGACGACGGGCTCAGGCCTCCCTGGAGCCACAGGGCGGGAGATCCGGACGAGCTGCGGGAACTGGGTCAGAGGGTCAAGACGGCACTGGATGAGGGTCTGGCCCGGTCTCAGCACTGAGCGAACCCTGAGCATCGCGACCGGATCGCCAGCCGGCTGCGTTACCTGGCAGGCGCCCCCAGGATGGCGCCATCCTGGAAATCGCCCCAGAAGCTCAGGGGGCAGTCAGCCAGCAATTCCTGGAGCGTCCCTTGGTGCCACCGCCCCGGGACGTAGTACAGGTATACTACCACCGCCTGACCCCCCGCACATTGCTGGCACATCTCCTGTAACTCCACCGCAAGGCTACGGTTCGGTCTGAGGCTGGTTGGATCCCAGCGGCGAGGCAAAAACCCCGTCTGCCTTCCGGTCGCGAACTCGATCCCCTCGGCCACATTGGAGTACATCCTCAGCGTGGGGGCCAGGGAGCGGGTTGCTGCCAGCGTTGGCGAGCTGCGCCAGGTTCGGCCCGAGTAACCGATGCCGTTCGCCCGCGTCTCCACGGCGGACCGGGCGGTCACCTGCCCGTTGCGCAGGACGATGGGCATCAGGAACAACAGCAGAACCCACGCGATGGCCGGCCTGCGCATTCCCCGGGACAGATTCCAGGCCACGGATATTCCGGACACCCCCAGGGCGACGAAGAACGGCAGCACGATGCGGCCACTCAGGTTGGTCGAGGCATCGAACAGAGATAGAGACACAATCAGGAAAACGGCGTAGGTCAGAGCAAAGCCCAGCACAAGCCGGGGCAGTAGAGCAGTGATCGATCCGGGCCGGTCTGCGTCTCCGTATCTGCGCCAGGCCAACAGGAGCATGAGAAGCAGAAACGTCGCTGTAGCGACGAGCAAGATCTGCGCAGGGAAGGGCAGGGCCAGTTGGGGCAGGGCCAGCCAGTACGAGGAATGGATGAACTCGCGTACCTGGGCCATGGTCACAGGGTGCAGAGTGAGGGTCCGGTTCGTCGCTGTCGCAGACAGAAACAGGTTGCGAACCAGCCATGCCGTGACAGGCGTGCCCGCGATAAGGACAGCCATAAGCATGTCGGCCAACCTGCGGTTCTTCGCATCGTGCTTCCACAGGATCCACAGCAACGGGGGCAACAGTGCGGCACCGATGTAGCGCGTTGTGATGGCTAGGCCGGCTGCCAGAGAAGCCGCCACGAGCCATCGACGACCCTGGCGCACCAGGTAGACCGCCAGCAGGATGTGGGTGAGCAAGGTCCAGGCGAGGAAGAGCGGCTCGGACACGAGCCAGACGTGGCCGTCGAAGGCCTCGGCAGAGAGGACAAAGGCCAACATAGCCGCCCCTGCGGCGGTCCTGCTGCCCCCGGTGCCCGCATACACAGCGGCCCAGATTAGGGCAACGTTGGCGCCGAATAGCAGGGCCTGCAGCCACCGGCTGGCCGCGAACACGTCTCCACCCGCCGCAAGGCCGGCCAGGGCCAGCGCCAGCGAGTAGCCGGGCGGAAAGTGCGTCAGCGGCTGCCCTCTATCCTGCAATCCACGGCCCGACAACAGGTTCTCCGCCGCGCCCAGATACACGGTCGAGTCGGGGGCAATGCCGATGCCATGGTTGGAGGTGCTCCAGAGCACCAGGATGCAAGCGCAGAGCGCCGCCAGCAGGGGCACAAGGAGCCAGGTGCGGCCCAGTTTCGCCCTTGCGAGGGCAGTCCGGCCCACGGGACGGTCGCCGCTCATGGCATCAGGGGATGTAGAGGCCGGAGATGGGCCAGGTAAGGACTGCGCCCGTCCCGGCAGGTTTGAAGACGATTGGCAGAACCACGACAAAGCGTCGCGGCGTGGACGTTGCTGTGGCAGTGACCGTGCTTGTAGTCGTGGGCGTCACCACGGCCGTGACCGTGCCTGTAGGCGTTGCTGTGGCAGTGTGGGTGACGCTGGGGCTGACCGTGGGCGTCATCGTGAGAGTGGGCGTTTCCGACGAGGTGGGCGTCGCGGTTGGCGTCTGAGTGATGGTGGCGCTTGGCGTGGGCGTAGGCGTGTTGATCTGTGTAGCCGTGGGAGGAGGGGGCATTCCGTAGGGTCTGAATTCGAGAACATCCAGCCTGGCTCCCGCCTCGCGGGTCGCCACTCGAACGCGATGCCAGCCGACGGTGAGGTGGTACTCTTCCACCACTGGCTGGCTCGATCCGTGGCTGTAGGCGACGGCAACCCAGTTCCACCCGCCCAGAGGCAGATCCCATCGCCCCTCTGTCCCCTTGTCCACCGTCACCCAGAACGAGTCGGCGCCATAGGAATCGGCCGCCACGCGTCCCCACAGCGCATAGTCTCCTTCCCGGTCGATGTAGTAGGAGAGGTCCACGAATCCCGAATAGGAGACGGGCGACATCACAAAGGCACCATTGGAGGCGGTGGGATCGGAAACGATCATCATCGGGGCGGAAATCTGGCCCAGCTCTGCCTCGAGTGAAAAGACGGGCACCTGAGTGGCTGTGGCAGTCGGAGTGGGCGTTTGAGTGGGAGTGGCCGTTGCCGATGGCGTTGGCGTCAGTGTGCTGGCGGGTGTGCCGCCCGGAGTTCCTGTCACACCCGGGCTTGTGGGAGTCGGAGTGCTCGTCGCACCGGCAGATCCCGGGCAGTAGACCACCTCAAGCTTGGGCCGGACGTTGGCCCCGGGATAATCGTTGGAGTAAAAGTGGAACTCCTGGCTGTTACCCGTTCCGATGGCCAGCAGTCCTTCGTTCAGACCGGGATCATTCACCCAGGCCTGAACCGCATCGCGCACCGGGAACAGGCGCCACTGCCAGCTCGCCAGGGGACCGATTACCAGGGTGCCCTGCTCGACGAGGCTGCGATCTGAGACCCCATCTGCCCCCGCCGTGGCCCAGGAGTCCACGGCTGTGGCTTTGTACCAGGTGGCCTCTGCCGCCAGCCAGTGTCTAACGACTGAGTAGATGCTGACCGAAGAGGTGAAGCTGGTGTTCTTGCTGTATGTATCCTGGGCCAGGTGCAGAGTCGCGGCAAGAATGTACGATCCCGCCGGGATCGAGCCGACGTCAAAGCGCAGCAGAGGGCGCTTGCCACCGTTGCCATCGTTCTTGATCTGCAGGTATATGCTGCCGCCGTGCGCCGTGGTGGCGGCATCGAGGTTCAGGTAAGTGTCCGCTGCGCCGTCGTAGGACGGGTCGGGCTGCGCGCCCTGCTGCAGCCAGAGCGTCACGGGGGTGCACTGGGGGGATGCAGTGGGCGTGGACACGGTGGTCTTCGTCGGCGTCTGTGTCGGAGTGGCGCTGGCCGTCGCCGTCGGGCCGGGAGCAGATGTCACCGTGGGAGTGGGTGTGGGCGTCAGCGGCGGTTCGTCGCCGGAGATGGTGACCGATCCATTCTGCACTGCGCCGATCACCGAGTAGCCGCCGGAGGTTACATCCGTTTTGTAGGGCAGCTCTGTGCCAAAGGCCAGAGCCGTGGCCGCGCCGCCCGTGCCCCACAGGGCCTTGAAGCGAATGGTGGCCAGGGGGAAGGTGCCGCTGGGTCTTGGCTCCTCAGGATCGTAGACCCCTGCGGCGAAATGGATGTGGGCTGTGACAGAGTCCGTGTAGACCCGGTTGCGCAGGACCTGGGTGAGGAAACCGCTGTTGGTGATGCGGTCGGTCGGATTTCCGGCCACGTCGACCACCTGCAGGTAGGTCTGGTCGAAATACAGATGGACCTCGGCCCCATCGATCGACTGAGCCCCGGCGACGATTTGCAGGTCGACGGTAAAGATCTGATCCCTGGCCACGGTCGAGCTGGAGGGACTGAGGTTCACCTGGACGTCCCCGGCCGCCGTGTGGAGGTCTGGCCCTGGAGCCCACGCCATGGCCGTGGTCCGCATCGCGATCACGCCGAGCAGACAGGCAAAGAAGAATAGCGTCAGGATGGGTGAGGTGCGGACTGGGCGGATGCCGCTCGCCCCAGACACCCGACGCCGCAAGACCGAGTCAGACTCATTTCGCGTCATCGTTTCAGCCCCCCAAGCAGCACCCGAGGTCGGAGATACAACCGCCTTGTCCTCAATATGACGCGATGTGCGCTTCTCTCTGACGTGTCCGGGGAGTCATCGTTGCACGCGTGTTGCCAGCCATCAGATAGGCAGGTGTCAATCTGGCGGTCTCTGACAGGAATCTAGACCCTTAGCCAGCCGCGGAACCCCCTGACGCCGTAGTAGGAGGGTGCACTGTTGTGATACAGAAAGACGTGGCCGTAGCGGCGATCGGCAAAGAGGGCACCGCCGAGTTTACGAATATCTGAGGGTGTCTTCACCCAGCTCGACGTCTTTGTATCGAAATCGCCGAGCGTCTGTAACTCCCGGTATTGTTCTTCCGTTAAGAGTTCGATGCCCATGGCAGCCGCCATATCGATGGCGTTGTTATCTGGTCTTGCTTCTTTCCTCGAGTTCTGCCCTTCGCGGTCGTAGCAGACGTTTCTGCGGCCTGCGGGACTCTGCGCTGCACAATCATAATAGAGGTATTCGCCCGTCTCGCCATCACGTCCAACAACGTCCGGTTCACCTCCGGTTCTTTCCATTTCGTGGAGTGACCACAGTTTGCCGGCATTGGCTTCCAGCTTGGCCTGTACTCTGGCCCATTCAATCCCTCTATGGCGGTTCATGTTCTTCTCAAAACGGGCCTGCAATACTCTGCGCAGTTCTTCACGTTGAGCTGGAGACAATTTCCTTCCATCGCCATTCGTGTTGTTCATGCTCGTGTACTACCTCCGTTGAACAGGTGTGTCAGGCGCATGATGATGGACGCGGCAATGGGTGTACGGCCCACCCCTCCTGCGTAGCAGTCAATTGATGATATCACCAATCTCCAGACCGCAGCAAATGTCGTGAACAACCGTCCCACCTGCACAGATGAGAGCGCAATCTTCCTCTGAGAACAAGCGGAATGAGGAGACTGTGAAGGCACCCTCATAACAGAAAACCCCCAGAGTCTCACCAACTCTGAGGGTCTTGCTGTCGGGGCGGACGGATTTGAACCGTCGACCACTTGAACCCCATTCAAGTGCGCTACCGGGCTGCGCTACGCCCCGAACTCACGAAAGTATAGCCACGTCCGCCGGTTTTGGCAAATCGACGCGGGCCGAACGCTCTCTCGGCCCACGACAGGTTGACCTCCGTCCGTTTGTGGGCTAGAATCGACGATGCTGTGCGCCGCGGCCGCAGCAACTAGACGGGAACAGGGCCATGTTCGACAATCTCTCCAACAAACTGCAGGACATCTTCAAAAAACTCTCCGGCAAGGGGCGCCTTTCCGAAGCCGACGTAGACGCGGCCTTGCGCGAGGTGCGCCTGGCCCTGCTCGAGGCTGACGTCAACTTCCGGGTGGTGAAGGAATTCGTGGCCCGGGTGCGCGAGCGCGCCATCGGCGCGGATGTGATGAAGAGCCTCAGCCCTGCGCAGATGGTCATCAAGATTGTGCACGAGGAGCTGATCACCACACTCGGCCAGCCGCGCCAGCTCGACCTGTCCGGCAACCCGCCGCACGTGGTGATGCTGGCCGGACTGCAGGGCTCGGGCAAGACGACCATGGCCGCCAAGCTCGCGCTCAGGCTGCGGCAATCGGGCCAGCGTCCATTGTTGGTGGCCGCGGACACGCACCGGCCTGCCGCCATCACGCAGCTGGAAGTGCTGGGCCGCCAGCTCGACATTACGGTCCACAGCGAGGGGGACAAAGTGCCCCCACCCCGCATCTGCGCCAATGCGGTGGATCGCGCCCGCAAGGGCGGCTATACGGTAGTGCTGCTCGACACGGCCGGCCGTCTGCACATCGATGAAGAGATGATGCAGGAGCTGGAAGAAGTGGTGCGGCTGACCAAGCCGGGCGAGGTGCTGCTGGTCGTCGATGCCATGACCGGCCAGGATGCAGTGCGCGTGGCGGAAGAGTTCCATCGCCGCGTGCCGCTAACTGGCCTGATCCTGACCAAAGTCGACGGCGATGCGCGCGGTGGTGCAGCCCTTTCGATCCGCTCTGTGACAGGCGTGCCGATTCTGTTCCTGGGTACGGGCGAAAAGACGGATGCGGTCGAGGCGTTCCAGCCGGATCGGCTGGCTTCGCGTATCCTGGGCATGGGCGATATGCTCACTCTGATCGAGCGCGCCGAGGCGGCCTTTGACCAGCAGCAGGCGCAGAAGATGGAGCAAAAGCTGCGCACGGCCACCTTCGACCTGGAGGATTTTCTGGAGCAGATGCAGCAACTCAAGAAGATGGGTCCGCTGCAGCAGATCCTGGAGATGGTGCCCGGGTTCTCCAGCATCAAGGACCAGGTCCCGGAAGACACGACCGAGAAGCAGATGAAGCGCAGCGAGGCGATCATCCGCTCGATGACGCCCGCGGAGCGCCGGGACCCGCGCATCATCGACGGCAGCCGCAAGAGGCGCATCGCCCGGGGAAGCGGCGTGTCAGTGATCGAGATCAACCAGCTGCTCAACCAGTTTCGCCAGATGCAGCGAATGATGAAGCAGGCCAGCACAGGGCGTGGGGCATCCAGTCTGATGGGCCGTTTTGGCCTGTAGGGGATTTTGACCGCCGGGCGGACTTGACTAGAATAGGGGTTCAGGCATCAGCACATAGAGATTATGCTTCAAGGAGGAGAGGTTTCTTGGCAGTCCGAATTCGTCTTCGTCGTACAGGTTTGAAGGGGCAACCCAGCTATCGTATCATCGTCGCCGACTCGCATTCGCCACGTGATGGGCGTTTCCTGGAGAACATCGGCCACTACAATCCGCGCACCGATCCGGCCACCGTTGAGATCAATGACGAGCGCGCTCGCTACTGGCTGTCGCAGGGCGCTTTGCCGACCGACGCCGTGGCGCGTATGCTTGAGAAGAGGGGCCTGATTGCTGCACGCAGACTGCGTCAGAATGTGTCGAAATCCAGCAAGAAGGAAGCCGAGACGGCTGCCGCGAAGGCTGCGTAACGCCAATGGCCGCTGACCCTCTAAAGGAGCTGGTCGAATACATGGCCAGGTCGCTGGTAGAGCATCCCGACCAGGTGCGGGTCGAGCAGGTGTCCGGAGCTCGCTCCGTGATCTACGAGCTGCACGTGGCGCCTTCCGATATGGGCCGCGTCATTGGCAAGGGCGGCCGGGTGGCCACGGCAATGCGCAGCTTGCTGCGTGTGGCCTGCACCCAGTCTGGAAAGCGAGCCATTCTGGAGATCGTCGACTAAAGGAACTACCACGGACACCAGGTACTGGGTAGGCTTCAACATCGTGCCGGGAATTGGGCCGGCGCGGTTGAAGAGACTGATCGACTACTTTGGTGATGCCGAGAAGGCCTGGCGCGCAGCCCCCATCGACCTTGCTCGTGCGGGGCTGGATCGCAAGTCACTGCAGAGCCTGATGGGCGCTCGCGACAAGCTGGATCTGGACGCAGAGATGCGTCGCCTGCGCGATTTCGGCGCCACGGTGCTGACCCTGGCAGATGAGGCCTACCCGCATCTGCTGCGCGAGGTCAGCCTTCCTCCCCCCGTTCTCTACGTCAAGGGAGCTCTGCTCCCTGGCGACGACTTTGCGGTGGCCGTAGTGGGAACCCGCTATGCCAAGACCTACGGCCGCGAAGTCACCCGCTATCTCGTCGGTGACCTGGCCCGCAACCGCATCAGCATCGTCAGCGGGCTGGCTCTGGGCATCGATTCGGAGGCCCACCGTGCGGCACTGGATGCAGGGGGAAGGACCATCGCCGTGCTCGGCTCCGGCCTCGATGTGATCTACCCATCCGAGAACTCGACCCTGGCGCGTGCCATCGCAGGGTCAGGAGCGCTGATCACCGAGTACCCCTTGGGCACGAAACCGGACCGCGGCAACTTTCCCGCCCGCAACCGCATCATCAGCGGCCTCTCCCTGGGGACGCTCGTCACTCAGGCGGGCGAGACCAGCGGGGCCCTGATCACTGCCTACTATGCGCTGGAACAGGGGCGCGAAGTGTTTGCCGTGCCGGGCAGCATTCTGGACCGCGGTTGTGCGGGCACCAATCAACTGGTGCAGAGAGGCGAAGCCAAGCTCGTGACCAGGGCCGCAGACGTGCTGGAGGAACTCAACCTCACCATGGTGAGCACCCCGGCAGAGCCGCGAGTCATCATTCCGGGTGATGAGACGGAGAGGGAGCTGCTGAAGCAGCTTTCCGACGAGCCGCTCCACGTGGACGAGATCGCCCGGGCTGCGTCCCTGCCCATCGCGCAGGTCACGGGCGCTCTGACTCTCATGGAGCTGAAGGGCCTGGTGCGCCAGGCCGGCGGGATGAACTATGTGCTGGCTCACGAGGCCGCGGCGAGGTACGTGGTCGACTAGAACCACGACAGACGCACGGAGCGCGCAGTGCCCGCCTGTGCCCTGGGTTCCGCGATATCCCGAACAAGAGTACACCAATCATTGATGGAGCCATTGTGACAACCAAGCCCGCTCTATACGCGGTGATCCTGGCCGGCGGAGGCGGTACGCGTCTGTGGCCGTTGAGCCGCCAGCGCCTGCCGAAGCACCTGCTGCCCCTCTGCGGCGAATCGACTCTGCTGTCCGAGACCCACAGGCGCATTCAACCCTTGCTGCCCGACGATCACGTGATGGTGATCACTGTGGCCGAGCACGCAGCGGCTGCCCGCTCGCAGCTTGGCGGCGTTCCGGCCAGCAATCTGGTGGTCGAGCCTCTGGGCCGTGGGACAGGTCCTGCTGTGGGTCTGATGGCCATGCTCATCCACAAGCGCGATCCTGATGCGATCATGATCTCTTTGCACGCGGACCATGCCATCGGGGACGAGGGTGAGTATCGAAGCGTGCTGCTGGCGGCCATTCAGGCGGCGCAGGCGGGGCACCTGGTCACGCTGGGCATTACTCCCTCGGGGCCGGAGACGGGCTTTGGCTATATCGAGCGAGGCCAGTGCCTCCAGCCGGTGGACGGTCACGACCTCTTTCAGGTGGTGCGTTTCACGGAGAAGCCGGACCTCAAGACAGCTACCTCGTTTGTGCAAAGCGGGCGCTACTACTGGAACAGCGGCATCTTTGTCTGGCAGGTAGCCGCGCTGCTGGACGAGATCCGGCGTCAGAGGCCCGGGCTCTACGCTCAACTCAGTGAGCTGGAGCCATTCCTGGACACGCCGGATCAGGCCAGACACATCGAGCGCGTGTGGCCATCCGCCGAGAGCGTCTCGGTCGATGTCGGAGTGATGGAGGGGGCGACGAACGTGGCCGTCATCCCTGCCACCATGGGCTGGAGCGATGTGGGCTGCTGGAGCTCTGTGGCTGATCAGTCGCCCCCCGATGCCGATGGCAATGTCCTCTCAGGACAACACCTGGCGATCGAGTGCAAAGACACCTACGTTCGTAGCTCGGGACGCCTGGTGGCTGCCCTGGGCGTGGAGGGCATGGTCATCATCGCCACGGACGATGCGGTGCTCGTCTGTCCGAAAGAGCGGGCTCAGGATGTTCGCAAGATCGTCGAAACACTCAAGCGGCAGGGCCGCGAGGAGTACCTGTAATTCCCCTGACGCATCATTGCCTTTCTGATAGCACTTTCACCCCAAGGTTACCAGGAGCCCGGCTTGATAGCTGAGATTGTCACCATTGGCACAGAGCTGCTGCTCGGCGAGATCGTGGACACTAACTCGGCCCACATTGCCCAGCAATTGACCGCCATCGGCGTGGATCACTACTACAGCACGACCGTCGGCGATAATCTGGAGCGCATCGTTTCGGCGCTGCACAATGCACTGGCTCGCTCCGATGTTGTGATCACCACAGGCGGCCTGGGACCGACCGTGGGCGATATGACACGCGAGGCCGTTGCCCGGGTGGCCGGCCGTGAACTCGTGCTCCAGCCCGTTCTGCTGGAGCAGATTGAGGCCTTCTTCCGGCTCCGCGGCTCGGTTATGAGCTCCAACAACAGGCGCCAGGCGTACGTGCCCGACGGAGCAGTGGTGATCGAGAACCCCGTCGGAACGGCTCCTGCCTTTGCCCTAGAGCTGGGCCAGAAGGCCATTGTCTCTCTGCCGGGAGTGCCGCACGAGATGGTGTACCTGCTGCGCGAAGCTGTACTGCCCTACCTCAGCCGAAGGATGGGCGAGGCAGCGGTGATCCTGGTGCGCCAGGTGCATACCGTGTGCATCGGCGAGAGTATGGTCGATCACGAGATCACAGACCTGATGCAGAATCGCAACCCGAGCGTCGGCACGCGAGCTCACCCGGGACAGACGGATGTGTGCATTGCGGCCAAGGCGGCCACACGGGAGGAGGCCAGTGCCCTGCTGGATGAGATGGAAACCCGCGTCCGCGGCAGACTGGGTACAGTGGTGTACGGTGTGGATGGTGAAACCCTGGCCGGGGTGGTCGTGGCGGGTCTGAAGGGCAGGGGGTGCAGGTTGGCCGTCGCCGAGGCCGAAACCCGGGGATTGGCGGCCAGACGCCTGCTGGAAGCGGATCCGGACAGGTTGGTGCTGGCCGGCGCCCTGACAGCCATGGACAGCATGGCCCTGGCTCAGGAGACAGGGGTCAGCCCGGAGGGCACAGGCAAGGAAAGGGCGCGTGCCATCGCCGAATCTGTTCGCACGCGTTACGGGGCACAGATGGGACTGGCCATCCTCGAGGGAGGCGAAGATCCGGCCCTGGTACATGTTGCCCTGGTTGGCCCCGAGGTCGATGAGGTCAAGTCCTGGTCATCGCGGGGTCAATCGGAGACGGGCCTCCTCTGGACTGTGCACTGTGCGTTGGATACGGTTCGCCTGTGGCTGCTCTCCCATGCGATGGCGGTTTGACAATTCCCCACAAAGCGCTACAATTTCGCTACCAATTGCCCGCGTGGTGGAACTGGTATACACAGCAGGTTGAGGGCCTGTGCCGCAAGGCGTGGAGGTTCGAGTCCTCTCGCGGGCATGCAATTTTGAGGTCTCCCCACGAATCGTCCCAGACAGGAGATTACTCCCGCCTTTGCGGGATGGACGCTGGTACAGCCAGTGATCTAGCGACCCTGGCGGTCTATCCGACTACCTCAATTCGTTGTGCCGGAGTGGTTTGCACATAGCCAACAGAACTCATTTCGGCCTGACGCACCTCTTGAACCGATCTCTGGGTGTTGCGGACTCGATGCCTCAACACCCTGCCCACAGTACCGTCACTACGGAGTAAAACAGTGAACATAGTTGAACTGGATACCAGAACCCTCGGCCAGCTGCGAGATAACGCCAAAGAACTGAACATCTCTGGCTTTAGCCGCCTGAAAAAGTCCGAGCTGATCATGAGGCTGCTGCGCGCCAATGCCGAGAGTCAGGGATTCATCTTCGGCGGTGGTGTGCTGGAGGTGATGCCAGACGGCATCGGCTTCCTGCGCGCCCCCAGTCTGCTGCCCGGGCCAGAGGACGTCTACGTCTCCCAGTCCCAGGTGCGCCGCTTCGGTCTGCGCACCGGCGACCTGGTCATTGGCCAGGTGCGCCCGCCCAAGGAGTCGGAGAAGTATTTTAGCCTGCTGCGCGTCGAGGCAGTGAACGGTCTCGACCCGGAGGCAGCCAAGAGCCGGCCCAACTTTGACAACCTCACGCCGATTTTCCCCAACCAGATGTACAACCTGGAGACGCGCGCAGATGTAATCACCACGCGCATGATCAACCTCATTGCCCCCGTTGGTCGCGGTCAGCGCGGGTTGATCGTTTCCCCGCCCAAGGCAGGCAAGACCACCGTGCTCAAGCACATCGCCAATGCCATCACCACGAACTACCAGGATGTGCACCTCATGGTGTGTCTGATCGGTGAGCGTCCCGAAGAGGTCACAGACATGGACCGCTCCATTGATGCCGAGGTGGTCAGCTCCACCTTTGACGAGCCGGTGCAGGCCCACACGCGTGTGGCCGAGCTGGCCCTGGAGCGCGCCAAGCGACTGGTAGAGTGCGGCAAGGACGTAGTGATCCTTCTGGACAGCATCACGCGCCTCTCTCGCGCTTACAACCTCATTGTGCCCCCCAGCGGGCGAAGCCTCTCCGGAGGCCTTGACCCTGTGGCCCTCTACCCGCCCAAGCACTTTTTCGGTGCGGCTCGCAAGCTCGAGGAAGCGGGCAGTCTCACCATCATCGCCACCTGTCTCGTCGATACGGGCAGCCGTATGGATGATGTCATTTACGAAGAGTTCAAGGGCACAGGCAACATGGAGCTGCACCTCAACCGCAAGCTGGCAGACCGGCGTATCTTCCCGGCCTTTGACGTGGAGCGCTCCGGAACGCGGCGCGAAGAGCTTCTCCTGCCTCCTGACGTGCTGGCCAAGGTTTGGACGCTCCGCCGCATGATGGCCGCCATAGGCGATGAGGAAAGCGTGGAGCTGGTGCTGCAGCGTCTCACCAAAACCAAGACCAACAAGGAATTCCTCGATACCATGAGCAAGAGTCTCTAGTGAGCAGCGAAAACCAGACGGACCCGCAGGGGATCCCGGGCAACCGGAGCGCCTCCTCTATTCGAGCCTCTGCCTGCTCAGCACTGCGAGGCCTGGCGCGCAGCGGCGCGCTGTGGCGCTGGGCTTATCATGCCGCTTTTCTGACCCTGCTCGTCTCCGGCCTGAGCCTCCTGAATGCCGGCAAGCAGTTGCTGCTGAGGCAGCCACTGGTTGCAGGGCTTGACTCTCTGGCCCTGAACCAGGTGGCCGTCCCGGCAGCGCAATGGGTCCAGTCCGACTCTGAGACGGAGCCCTTCGCTGAGGGAGGGATCGGCGGCGAGGAGGCGGATGTGCTCATCCAGGCCGTGGTCCCACACACGACGATCCCGCGCCGCTATCGCATCGACCCGATTACCTATACCGTGCAGGCGGGCGACAACGTGTCAACCATAGCCGACCAGTTCGGCGTGAGCGTCGAGACCGTACTGTGGAACAACGGCAATCTGGAGGACAACCCGGACTATCTCAGTTTGGGCGACGTGCTGACCATCCTACCGGTTTCGGGCGTCTATCACACAGCAGAGAAGGGTGATAGTCTGGAGAGCATCGCCAAGAAGTACAAGGTCGAGGTGGAGGCGATCACCTCGTACGAGGGCAACTACCTGTCGGAGCCGTTCACGCTGACGGTGGGCCAGAAGCTGATTGTGCCGGGCGGACGCAGGGAGTACCAGACCCGCCACGTGGTGGCCTGGTCCGGAACCGTGCCCAGCAGCGCCAAGCGCGGCACGGGCATCTTCGGCTGGCCGGTAAGCGGCTATATCACCCAGCGTTACAGCGAGGCTCACCCGGCAGCCGACATAGGGGTCGTCGTCGGCACGCCGGTCAAAGCTGCGGATTCGGGCTACGTGGCCGTGGTGGGACGCAGCGACACGGGCTACGGCCTGTACGTGCTGGTCGACCATGGGAATGGCTTCCAGACCCTCTACGCTCACTTTAGCATGATCTATGTCGAGGTCGGACAGTCCGTGACCAAGGGTCAGCCCTTGGGCGCGTCCGGCAACACGGGGAAATCCACCGGTCCACACCTGCACTTTGAGATCAAACTGAACGGGGTGCGTCGTAATCCATTCATCTACCTGAAGTAACACGGGGCACCTCAAGGGGCGTTGCCTGCGTATCGAACACCAGATACAGGGAGGGTTCGATGAAACTGGTCCTGGCGATTGTTCAAGACGCGGATGCGGGCGCGGTTCTGGACGCGCTGATGACGAATGGCTTTCGGGCCACCAAGGTGAGCTCAACGGGTGGCTTTTTGGTGCGTGGCAACGCTACGATCCTGATGGGCGTACCGGATGACCAGGTCGATACGGTCGTTGGTTTGCTGAGGGAGCACTGCCATGCGCGCCGCGAGTTCGTGTCTCCGGTGATGCCGTTGAGCGAGGCTGCCGCTGCGCGGCACTGGGTGCAGCCGCTCGAAGTCGAGGTGGGCGGGGCTACCGTCTTTGTGATTAACATCGAACGCTTTGAGCAGCTCTGATCTGGCCGGGTCCGCGGCCGGCCTGGACTCCCCTGAGAGAGGGCAGCCGGCCTTCCGAGTCTACCTTCTCGCGTTGCTGGCCTGTGCTTTTGCCCTGCGTTTCTATGGCATAAACTGGGATCGCGGTCTGTTCTTCCACCCGGACGAGCGCCAGATCCTCATGGTGGCAGCCAAGGTATCCTGGCCCGCCAGCCTGAGTGAATTCCTCAGCCCATCCAGCCCGCTCAATCCGCACTTTTTCGCCTACGGGTCCGTTCCCATCTATCTACTTCGCGGCCTGTCTGCTCTGCTGGGGCTGTGGAAGGGCGCCTGGTCGGAAATGCACCGCTACTACCTGCTCGGGCGGCTTCTGTCGGCCCTTTTCGATACGGCTACCGTCCTGGCCACATGGTCCCTGGCGCGCAAGCTATTCGGGCGGTGGACGGCGGCTCTGTCGGCCACCTTTGTGGCTCTGGCCGTGCTGCACATACAGATGGCGCACTTTTACACCTCCGACCCGCTGCTCACTCTGCTCATCCTGCTGGCCGTGGGCAAGGCGGTCGACGTGGCCGCACGCGGACGCGGCCTGGACGGCGTCTGGCTCGGTCTGCTCCTGGCACTGGCCCTGACAACCAAGGTCAGCGTTCTGCCCCTCGTCGCCGTAGTGGCTGTGGCCTGGCTGGCGTTTGGCTGGCCCGTACCTGAGGCCAAGCCGGCCGCCGGGCGGTCTGCGGCCCTGAGCGCGGGCTCGAGAGCTCGAACGCTGGTCCGGCGCCTGCTGGCGGCGCAGCGCGCCTTTCGGATGAACCTCCGCGGCGCCTGGAAACGTGCCGGTTCCGGTCTGATCCTGAGCTACCTGGTGGCGGCGGTCGGTTTTGTGCTGCTGCAACCCTACGCGCTGATCGATGCGCGGAGCTTTGCGGCCGCCGTCGGCACGGAAGTGACCATGGCACAGGGGATATACGACTTTCCTTACACGCGTCAGTATGCCGGCACCCAGCCGATCGCCTATCAGGCCGCACAGCTTTTACTCCACGGTCTGGGTCCTGCGCTGGGGGCTCTGGCCGTGGCCGGCTTTGTGCTCTGGGTCTGGCGTGCGTGGTCGCGTCCCAGGCGCGATCAGTGGGTAGTGCTGACCTGGCCGCTGTTGTACGTCTGGATGCAGGCCTGGACGTATGCCAAGTTCATGCGCTACATGCTGCCCCTTTCGCCCTTTCTCTGCATCGGCGGGGCGGCGCTGTGGGTACGCGAATGGCAGGCCCAGCGGTCGCCAGGGAGCCATGAGGCCGGTTCTCAGTCGCCCGCCCATCGCGCCGGGTTCGGTCTGGCCGGACTCCTGTGGGTACTGGTGCTGCTGGTTGTTCTCGGCTACACTGGTTTCTACGCCCTCAGTTACCTGAACGTCTACCGGCAGCCCCACACCTGGCTGCAGGCGAGTGAGTGGTTGTGCCAGCACTCGCCGCAGGGCACGACCATACTGGCCGAGTACTGGGATGATCCTTTGCCCGCTCAGGGCGCGGACAGCAAGTGCTCGGCGCGTATTACCACCCTCATCGTCGATTTCCACACTCTGGATAGTGAGGGGCGAACAGAGGAGCTGGTCGACGCCCTGATGCGGAGCGACTATGTGGTGTTGTCAACGCAGCGCCTGTACGCCCCCCTGACGCGACAGCCCTGGTTCTTTCCCCGCGCCGCGCGCTACTATCAGGCGCTTTTCGCCGAGCGGCTGGGTTTCGACCTGGTGGCGGCCCCGGCGGTCTACCCGCAGCTAGCCGGAGTCACTTTTCTGGACAATCCGCGCCAGGGCCTCGTGCTGCCGACACCGCCGCTGTTGGAGGCAGTACGCCCTGCGGGCCTTGTGCTCGACCTGGGCTATGCCGACGAGAGCTTTACCGTCTACGATCACCCGCAGCCCCTGATCTTTGCCCGGACCGCCTCTCTCACGCGCGAGCAACTGCTGATCCTGCTGGATCCGGCCAATCCCTGACAGTCACGCAAGCGCCAGTCGGCCGGCGCTGCACCTCGCCTCCAGGTCAGCGATACTTGCAGAAGCCCTCTGGCTAGGGTATAATCGCGCGCGATGAAGAACTGGCGCCTGTGGGCGGGGATCCTGGTCACTGTGGCCTGCCTGGTCTGGCTGGTGCGCGGCACGGACTTGCGTGGTCTGTGCGAGACCCTGCGCCAGACGCAGTACGTGTGGCTGGTCCCGGCCTTTCTGGTCTATGTACTGGGAATGTGGGTTCGTGCCCTGCGCTGGAGTCTGTTGCTGCAGGCGCGAGGTCTCGGGGGCGTGAGCCGGCTCTTCCGGCTGGCCAACATCGGCTATCTGGTCAATAGCGTGACCCCATTGCGCCTGGGGGACGTCCTGCGCGCATATCTCTGCGCCGAGCGCGGTGGGTTCAGTCTGGTGCGCGTCCTCTCGACCCTGGTAGTGGAGAGGATCGGCGATATCCTGGCCCTGCTGTTGATCCTGTCGGCCCTGCTGCCCTTTGTCACCCTGCCGGCCGAGTACGCCGGGCCGGTCCTGGCAATTGGGCTGGGGGCAGTTCTGGGCGCTCTCCTGCTGGCGGTCCTCGCCGTGCGCGGGGAGTGGAGTCTCAGGCAGTTCGATCGCGTGGCTCAGCGGGTGCCGGCTCTGAACACCGTTTCGCTGCGCCGGTTGGTGCAGTCGGTAACCGAGGGTCTTGGCGTGCTGGCGACAGGGCGCAGCGTGCTGGCTGTGCTGGGGACTTCGGTGATCGCCTGGCTCATCTCAGGGGTACAGTTCTACTGGGTGGCACGGGCGGTTGGCCTGCGGCTGCCCTGGTCTGCGCCTTTCCTGATGGTGTGTCTGACTTCCCTGGGTATGGTTGTGCCTGCCTCGCCCGGGTCGCTGGGAGTGATCGAGTCGATCACCGTGCTGACACTGGGCCTGTTCAGGGTGGATCGTGAGACGGCGGTCGGCTATGCCCTGGTGTTGCGGGCGCTCAGCTATGTAACCCTCGCAGGCTTGGGCCTGTACTCTCTGTGGCAGGAAGGGCTGGATCTCGCCGGCCTGCGCAAGATCGCGGCTCAACCGCCATCCGGGCTCGAGAACACCAGTGCGGGCTAGGGTTTCCGGCCTGATCCGGGCCGGGCGAGTGAGGCACTGCGGGCAATCTGTTTCGGAGAATCGTGGTCAGTGAAGATCCTTGTCGTGCTGACGTACTACTACCCGCACTGGACCGGATTGACCGCCTATGCACGGCGCCTGTCGGAGGGTTTGGCCCGCCGCGGTCATCAGGTTACGGTCCTGACTTCTCGATACTGGAAGACATTGCCCCGTGAAGAGGTGCACAACGGCGTCCGCATCGTCCGGCTGGACGGATTGATGCGTCTGAGCCGGGGCATCGTGATGCCGTCGTTCGCCGGGGCCGCGGACCGGTTGATTCGCGAGCACGATGTGGCGCAGGTCCACATACCGATTCTTGAGTCTCCGCTGATCACGGCTCTGGCCTCACGTCATGGCAAGAAGGTGGTTATCACGCACCACGGCGACCTGGTGATGCCCTCGCGGCCCTTTGACCAGTTCGTCGAGCACTGCGTGACCGGACTGATGCGGCGAGCTCTCAGCGATGCGGCGCGCATCACGATCCATACGCGTGACTATGCCGAGAACTCGCCCTTCCTGAGCCGCTATGCGGAAAAGCTGGTGCCGATCCTGCCGCCTGTGGAGATTCCCGCACCCGTGCCTGAGCAGGTGGCGGCCTGGCGTCAGGAGCTCGGCCTCGACCACGTCAGAGTGATAGGCTTTGCCGGCCGCTTCGTCGAGGAAAAGGGTTTTGACTATCTGCTCAAGGCGGTTCCTCTCGTCCTGGAGCAGATGCCTGACGTTCGTTTCGTTTACGCAGGCGAGACGAATGTGGTCTATGAACCCTTCTTTGAGCGTTGGCGCCACTTGCAGGAGCGTTGGAAGGATCGTGTGCTGATGCTGGGCCTGTTGAATGATCCCCAGCGGGTGGCGAACTTTTACGCCCTGAGCGACGTACTGGCCCTTCCCAGCCGCACTGACTGCTTCCCCATGGTGCAGGTCGAGGCGATGCTGTGCGGGACGCCTACAGTGGCCACGGACATCCCTGGCCTGCGCGTGCCGCTGCAACTCACGGGAATGGGCCGACTGGTACGCCCGCAGGACGAGCTGGCTCTGGCTGAAGGACTGGTGGCGGTGCTTCGCGACAGGGACGCCTACCTGCGCAGTCGGGAGGACATTGCCCGCATCTTTGATCTGGACAAGACCATCGATGAATATGAGCATCTGTTTGAGAGCCTTGTGCAGCACGACTAGGCCGCCCGAGCTGTGGGCGGCGCGGGAGGTAGGCACTTGAGAGCCAGAACTCGCCCCGTCTGGGGACTGGTTGCTTTGGTGGCTGTGTGGTTGGCTGTCTCTGGCCAGCGTCGCCTCTTTGTGCGCGATTTTCCCGCCGATGGCGTTCTGCTTCTTGGAGCTGGCGCAGCGCTCTTTCTGCTTTCTGTAGTCTGGAGGCAGAAGGAAGAACCGCCTCTCTGGCCGCACAACGCCGAACCGAAGGACGGCACTCCACGCGTGGGTCTGACCCAAGGCCGAGTCCAGCGCGCCCTGCTAATACTGGTCGGGGTCCTGGCTGTCGTGGCCTTTGTCTCGCTGGCGGACAATCACTTCACCTCAAGGGGCACCCTGTGCTGGCTGGCCGCGGTTGTGGCCTGGCTTCTCGCCATGCTGCAGGTGCGCCCCGGAGGTGTGTTCAGGCCAGTTGTCGCCCGCCTGCGGACCCTGGTATCTCGCGGCGGCTTCGAGAGCCGGGTGGACTGGGTCATCGTGCCTCTTCTGGCCATTCTGGCCCTCTCCCTGTTTTTCCATCTCCATGACATCCCTGGCGTGCCCGCCGAGCCGCAAAGCGATCACGTGGAGGCCTCCGAGGACGTGCGCAGCATCCTGAACGGCCAGCACCTGATCTACTTCCCCAGGAACACAGGTCGAGAGGCAACGCAGTTCTACCTGACTGCGCTGCTGTCACACGTTTTTGGCTATGGCTTTGACACGCTCAAGCTGACAATGGCCCTTATCGGAGCGCTCAACATCATTCCGATGTACTTTCTGGGCAAGGAGCTGGCCGACAAAAAGCTTGGCCTGCTGGCGGCCTTCTTCATGGCCGTCTCCTACTGGCATCTCATCGTTAGCCGCATCGGCTGGCGCATCGTGCTGGCGCCCTTCTGGACCACCGTCACTCTGTGGCTGATCCTGCGTGCCTTTCGCACCGGCCGCCGCAACGACTACATCTGGACCGGGCTGGCTCTGGGCGCCGGCCTGTACGGCTATATGTCGTTCCGCGTTACGCCTCTGATCATCGTGGCGCTGTTTGTTCTCAAGGCCCTGATAGACAGAGAGCCGGGGCTGAGCCTGATGCAGATGGTACGCAATCTGATGACCCTGGTGGTCAGCGCGCTGCTTGTCTACCTGCCTCTGCTGCGCTATATGTACGACGAACCAAGCATGTACTGGTACCGGGTTCTCACGCGCACGACGGACCTGGAACGGCCCGTGGGTCAGAGCTCCCTTTCGGTCTTTGTCGACAACGTGAAGCGCGCCCTGCTGATGTTCAACTGGAACGGCGATTTTGCCTGGACGGTCAGCGTTCCGAACAAGCCCATACTGGACTATGTCAGCGGCGGTCTGTTCATTCTTGGCGTGGTCTACTTGCTCTACCTGTTGCTGATCAAGCGCCGTCCTCTGGCCCTCTACTGGCTGGTGATCCTCTTTCTGGTACTGTTGCCCTCGACGATGTCGGTCGCCTTCCCCATCGAGAATCCGAGCAACATCCGCTCGTCGGGCGTGATCCCGGTCATGCTCGTCTTGGCCGCTCTGCCCGTCTATCTGGCAGGCAGGCAGGTGGTACGG
This sequence comes from Anaerolineales bacterium UBA2200, assembly GCA_002327925.1. GTDB lineage: Bacteria > Chloroflexota > Anaerolineae > UBA2200 > UBA2200 > UBA2200. Next base: position 117,501 of record DCVA01000020.1, on the reverse strand, counting down.
GTGCTTCGCGGTGGACTGGGATGGGTTCTGGTCGCGCTGCTGGGCGGGCTGCTGTTGGTCCGGTCGGCGCAGCTCAACTACCGTCTCTTCTATGTGGACTACAACCAGGACTATCGACGTTCCGCCTGGAATGCGTCCGACATTGCCCGCGTGATGAATGGCTTTGCCGACACTCTGGGCAGCATCTACGACGCTCACTACATCGGCACGGCCTACTGGGTGGACCACCGGGCCATTGCCCTGTCCCTGCCAAACATGGAGTGGAACAATCTGATCATGGACATGCGCGAGGCGGAGCCTCATTTGCTGGAGCCGCGCAACAGGTTGTACATCTACCACCCCAGCAATAATGCCGCCGAGGCCTGGCTAGTCAGCCACTATCCCAACGGGCAGTTGCTGCGCTTTCAGGCCGGCCAGTCGGACAAGGACTTTATGATCTACTACGCTCCGGCGCAGCAATGAACCGCCTTTCAGAAGGAGCCCCCCGATGTTGGGCCGACTGAGACAATCTGTCGCGAAGGTGACGGAAAGCCGCCCGGGCTGGTCCCTGGTTCTGGCGGCGGTCTGCTATGCGCTGGCCGCCTTTGGCCAGGCGCGCTTGGACCGGCGGATCATCGATGGTCTGGCGTTCCTGGCTCTTGCCGCTGCGGCAGTGCTGTTTGCCGCGGCCTTTGGCGGGATTCATCAGGAACGCAGGGCAGGGCACCACAGCGAGAGATTATCGAGCATGGCAGCGGAGCTCTCCAGATCCCGGGGGCCCCTGTTCGCCCTCTGGGGCATTGCCCTTCTGGGCTGCCTCGACTTTGGCAGGAACCGATTCCGGGCTGTGGGATTGTGGCTGTGGCTCGGAGGACTGTTGTTGAGTCTCGGCTGGATGTACCTCAACGCTCGCCTGGCCGGAGCCCGGCAGCAACCGGCAGCGGGGTGCTCAGACAAGGGCAGTTTGTTCTCCCCCCGTCATCTGTTGCTCCTGGCTGCCGTGGTGATCGGGGCCTGGCTGCGGCTGAACCGGCTCGACATCATCCCGGCGGACATCGGCTGGGATCTGCCCTACAACTATACGGATGTGCTGGCCATCCAGCGTGGGGAGTACAGCATCTTCTTCCCTGCCAACATGGGCCGGGAGGGGTTGTTCTTCTATCTGATCGCGCTGCTGACACGGTTCGGCGAGCTCAGTCACTTCTTGATCAAGCTCACCTCAGCGCTGGTGGGAATTGCCACCATCCCCGCTCTGTATCTTCTGGCGACAGAGCTGTTTTCCCCTGCCGTGGGCATAACGGCCGCTCTTCTGCTGGCGGTGAACCACTGGCATATCGTGCTCAGCAGGTCGGGATTCCGCGTTATCCTTCTGCCTCTGTTCGTGGTGCTGCTTCTGTGGACCTTTTCCCGAGCCCTGCGCCGCGGGCGGCTGGTGGATTTCGGTCTGTGCGGCCTGGTGCTGGGGCTGGGAATGCAGACTTACACCGGCTTTCTCTTTGCACCGCTCGCTCTGGGAGCGGGACTAATCCTGTATCTGTTGAGCGGGCGCGGACCTCGAGTTCGCTCGCTGCTTCCCGGGCTGCTGACCATGGCGGTGGTGGCCGTGGTCGCTTTTGCGCCCCTGGGACGCTTTGCACTGGAGAACAGGGACGTCTATCTGCGTCGCCTGGGCTTGCAGGTCGAGATCGTCCAGGGTGATCGGGCTGGCACGCACATGACCCTGCCCCTGCTCCTGGAGAATGCGCGCACCAGTCTGCTGATGTACAATGTGTATGGCGATTCGAACGCCCGATTCAACGTTCCCGGGCAGAGGCACTTTGGCTTCGTCAGTGCCATCCTGCTGGTGCTGGGTCTGGCCTATGCCTTGCGGCGCTGGCGTACCGGGCGCAATGCGCTGCTCATTGCCCTGTTCCTGGTGATGATTGTGCCCATGACCCTGGCCATGGTGCCGCACGAGATGCCCAATGTGTTTCGTGGTGCAGGAACCATCGGCCCGGCACTGGTCCTGTGCGCTCTGCCCCTGACCGCCCTGCGCGAGCGGTTGAAGCAGGTCGGCACTGCTTACCCGGCGTGGGATGTGCGGTGCAGGCTCACGGCCTCATTTTCGGATCGGGGCGTGACTGCCGCCCTGCAGGTAGGGAGGCGGGGCGCGCTGGCTCTGCTCGGACTGCTGCTGGTCGGCGCCTTCCTGATGGCAGAGTACCAGGGTTCTCGCAAGTTCTACTTTGACGATTTCAAGGACGCCCTGCCCGACCGTCAGAACGTCGCGATCGCCCAGGAGATCGCCAGGCAAATCGAGGGCTATGGCGATCCCTCTTCGGCCTTTGTCAAGGGCTGGCCCTACTGGTTCGACGGCCGGGCGCTGCGCACCTACCTGCGAATGGCCCCGGAGGAGCCGGAGCACGTCTTCACGGACCTGATCAGCGGCCAGCCGCCCCTGAGCCAGGTTCGGGAGCGCGCCCTGTTCATCCTGCACCCGGCCGACTCGGCCGGGCTCGAAATGCTGCGCAGCGAGTTCGGGCGCTGCGTGAGTGTGGTCCATTCCCTTCCGGGCGGTGTGCCGGCTTTTGTCACCGTCTTTGTGCAGCGTTGAAAGGCCGGACTGGACTGCGGAGTGTGATGACATGACTCGTGATGGCAAGATCAAGATGTATGATCAGGACGACGCGCTGGTCGAGCAGTGGCAGTGCCGCGATCCGGCGCTCACCAACATCACTGACCTGATCATGAAGATGCTGTCCCCACTGCGGGGCAGGGCGCTGGATGTGGGCTGCGGGACGGGCCGGGTGACCATCCGCCTCGCGGAGCAGGGGTTCGAGGTCGACGCGCTGGATGTCGAAGAGAAAGTGATCGACATAGCGCGGCGCGTTGCGGCAAGGCGGAACCTGACCATCAACTTTTCCGTCTGCGACTTTGTGGCTCAGGGCGACAGTTTCGCCGACGCAACCTACGACGTGGTGGTCTGCACCGAGGTACTGGAGCACCTGGAAAACTGGCGCCCCGTGGTTCGCATCATGTGCAGGGTGCTCAAGCCGGGAGGAACACTGGTCATCACAGTTCCTCACAATCCGCAGCTCTACTCGGTCATCGACGAACACGTGGGACACTATCGCCGCTACAGAGTGGCAGACCTGGCGCCCCTGTTCGATGGGTATGAGGTAACCACCTTCACCACTGGCTTTCCTTTCGTGCGGCTGGTCACCTGGAGTTATATTACGATGCTCAAACTGACCGGGCGCAGACACGCACCCGAAAAACTGTGGCAGAAGGGCTCGGCGTACCGCAACTTCGGCTCCAAAATTATGTACGGTCTGGATAAGGTGGACAATCTATTCAACGGCCTCCACCAGGGCATGACGCTGGTGGTCCGGGCCGTCAAACCAGTTCAGGAGAGGCAGCTGTAATGGATGTTGGGAACCAAGTCTCGACCCCCTATATGGCGCCCCGCGATGGCGAGGCCCAGGCCTGGCCGGAAGTCGGCCCTGCGGCTGAGCCCCTGGCGGGCGACACGGGCGTTGTAACGGCATCACAGCGGCCCTCGTTGGGCCAGCGCTGGCAAAGCTTGCGCAGCTCGGGTGGAATCTCTCGCTGGGTCGAGAGCCGCTACTTTGTGCCCGTCTGTCTGGGGGCCATTCTTCTGCTGGGTGCCTATTTTCGCTTTACAGGCGTGAACTGGGACGACTACACCCACCTGCATCCCGACGAGCGCTTTGTGTGGATGGTGGAGATGGGCCTCAACTGGCCCAAGAATCTGGCCCAGTACTTTGACACGGCAACCTCGCCGCTGAATCCCTACAACTCTGGCAGCAGCTTTGTCTACGGCACGTTCCCCCTCTTCCTGACCAAGGCGGTGGGGCAGCTGCTGGAAGTATCGGCGGACAAAATCCATCTGCTGGGCCGGGTGCTGGCCGGTGTCTTTGACCTCGTCACGGTCTGGCTGATGTTTTTCATCGGCCGCAGGCTGTATGGCAAGTTCGCCGGCCTTCTGGCCTCGTTGTTCACCGCAACCCTGGTCATCCACATTCAGCAGTCGCACTTTTTCACCGTGGACAGCTTTGTGGCCACCTTCGTGGCGTTCACCTTCTACTGGGCCATCCGGGTGGCGGAGCGCGGCAGGTGGAGCGACTACCTGTGGATGGGGCTGAGCTACGGCCTGGCCGTGGCCTCCAAGATCAACGTGGCGCTGTTCGGGCTGATCATGGCTCTGGCCTGTGCGGTGCGTCTCTTCAACGCCCTGCGCGAGCCTGAAGAAGGGCCGGCCGCGCCCGATCTCGCTCCCGCTCCACTGCCAGTCGAGCCGGAGAGCGGCGAGCACATCAGAAACACCCTGCGACGGTGGAAAATCACTCTGGGTGGGGTGCGCATTGCCTTTAGCGCCGATCCGCCGGAAGCAGAGGTGAACGAGGCTTCCGCGGACCTTGCCGCGGAGCGCGTTTCTGAGCAGCCCCTTCCGGAAACTGGCGAGGTCGAGCCGGAGGTGGAGTCCGAGGAGGCAGGGCTGCCGAACTGGCTCGATGAGGGCTGGAAAGTGGCTCTGCGCTTCGCCGTGAGCCTGGTGGTGGCCTTCCTGGCCTTCCGCATCGCGCAACCCTACACCTTTCAGGGACCCGGCTTTTTTGACCTCAAGCTCGCGGCTGCCTGGCTCAAGGACGTCAAGTACTGGGGCCAGAGCTCCAACGGGCTGATCGACCTGCCGTTCAGCATGTTCTGGACGGACAGAGCGCCCGTTCTCTACTCACTGCAGAACATGGTCCTGTGGGCGGTCGGAGTGCCTCTGAGTCTGGCGAGCTGGGCGGGATGGCTGCTGGCCTGGTACGAGTTGATTTGTGCCCGGAAATGGCAGCACCTGCTGGTGCTGGCATGGACCACCTTTATCTTTCTATACCAGTCGACCCGCTTCGGCAAGCTCTCGCGCTATCTGACGCCCTTCTACCCCTTTATGGCCCTGCTCGCCGGCTATCTGCTCGTTCAACTGTGGAGGAAGGTCCAGGTGCTGAGACACAACCAGCCGCACCGCCCGAGTCTGGCGCGATGGGTCACGATCGGTGCCGTGGCCGTAATCCTGTTTGTGACCGTGGGATCCGTGTCCTGGGCCTACGCCTTCACGCGGATCTACACGCGCCCTCTGACCCGGGTGGCCGCGTCCCTCTGGGTGTACGACAACATTCCGGCCGGATCGGCCATTGGCTCGGAGCACTGGGATGATGCCATCCCCTGGGGCGGCGTGGGAGGCCGCAACGGATATGCAGATGGCACCTACGGCTGGGTCGAGTTCCATCCCTACGCCGAAGATGAACCGCAGAAACTGGAGTGGTTTGTCGAGTGGCTTAACAAGTCGGACTATATCATACTGAGCAGCAACCGCTGTTACGGCTCCATCCCGCGCCTGCCCATGCGCTTCCCGATGACTACTCGCTACTACGAGCACCTGTTCTCGGGAGAGCTCGGCTTTGACCTGATCAGGGAATTCACCTCGCGGCCCAACCTGGGCAGCATCGAGTTCGTGGACGATGATGCAGAGGAGCCGTTCACCGTCTACGACCATCCCAAGGTTTCGGTGTTCAAGAAGTCGGCTTACTACTCGGCGGAAAGGGTGCGCTCCCTTCTCGGCGATGGCATCGATTGGAGCAACATCGCGCGCATCAAGCCGATCGAGGTGCCGGCCTTTAACAACGGCCTGCAGATGACGGACGAGGAGACAACAGAGCAGCAGTCAGGCGGCACCTGGTCGGACATCTTTGACCGCAATAGTCTCAGCAACAAAGCTCCCGTGCTGGTGTGGCTGCTTCTGGTCGAGGTGCTTGGTCTGGTCACCTTCCCGTTGAGTTTCCTGGTGTTTCGCAGTCTGAAGGACCGCGGCTACATCTTTTCCAAGACTCTGGGCGTCCTGCTGCTGGCGTGGATCACCTGGATCCTGGTCAGCGCCGGCCTGGCGACCTTTAGCCGCGCGGCGATCCTGGCCAGCTTGCTGCTGATCGCGGCCTGTTCCGGCCTGATCGTACGGCGGAAACGCGAGGAGCTGCTCTCCTTCTGGCAGGAGCACAGGTATTTGATTGTGATCAACGAAGTGCTCTTCCTGCTTTTCTTCCTCGGCTTTCTGGGGATCCGCTACGGAAATCCGGACCTGTGGCACGCGATTATGGGCGGCGAAAAGCCCATGGATTTCGCCTACCTCAATGCCGTGCTGCGCAGCACCGTCTTCCCGCCCTACGATCCCTGGTACGCGGGCGGCTACCTCAACTACTATTACTTTGGGCAGATTGTGCTGGCCGTGCTGATCAAGCTCGTGGGGATTGTACCCTGGGTCGCCTACAACCTGTGCATCCCCCTGCTGGCCGCGCTCACAGCCATGGGTGCCTTTTCGGTGGTCTACAACCTGACCGCCGGGAAGACCCGCCGCTCCGGTGAGCAGGTCGAGCCAGCGGAGCCGGTCGCCGGTTGGCGCGGTCACATCCAGGCGTTGATTTGTTCGTGGGAACCGGGAATGACCTGGGGTTTGTTCGGGGCTTTGCTGGTAGCTGTTCTAGGCAACCTGGCTGAGATCGCGGTCCCCGGGCGTGCGCTATGGGAGCTGGGCACGACGACCACTCAGAGCTCGATGCCCTGGGTCACGGCCATCCTGCGCGTGTTGTCCGGTCTGTCGAGAGTGCTCAGCGGACAGGCGCGGCTGGCCCTCCGCCCTGAGTGGCCGTACTGGAACCCCTCCCGCGTGATGCCAAACGGCGAGATCAACGAGTTTCCGTTCTTTACCTTCCTCTATGCGGATCTGCATGCTCACCTCATCGCTCTGCCCTTCACCCTGCTGGCTCTTGCCCTGGCCGTGGCGGCCATCAAGAGGGTCAAGGCGGCGCGCCGGCAGGCGAGCGACCAGGGGTCGGATGCGGTCTCCGGTGGGGCCCGCTACGGCTGGACCACCTGGCTGCCCGGCGGCATCTCCGCACAACTGTCGCGGGTGGACTGGAGCGAGGTGTTGCTCATCCTCGTGATGGGCCTCGTGGTGGGTGCTCTGCGGCCGATCAACTCGTGGGACTATCCAACCTACATGCTGGTAATGGGTGTGGCCCTGCTGCTGCACGAGTACGAGGTACGCAAACGGCTGGACCCTGGGTTGTTGTGGGCTGTGGGTGTCAAATCGGCGGCCGTGCTGGCCCTGAGCTACGGGCTCTTCTGGCCTTTCCTGTCCCGGTTCACCACCGCCTACACCAGCATCGAGCGTTGGAAGGGCGCACGCACAGGACTGGGCAACTACCTGGGTATCCATGGACTGTTCCTCTTTGTGATCGTTACCTGGATGTGCATCGAGCTATTCAGTCGTGAGGTGCGCGAGGGCACGGTCAGGATGCTGCAGCTTTCCGTTCGCTACTGGGATCGCCTGCCTCGCCTGCTTGGAGCCTACAGCAGGCTGGTACGCAAGGGACGCCAGTACGACACGCTGGGCTGGATCATCGTCCTGCCTCTGGCGCTGGTTGCCGTGTGGCTGGCCGTGGGGAAGCACTGGTTCTTCCTCTTCGTCTGGCTGCTCATCCTGGGGACCCTGCTGATCGTCCTGCGCCTGCGCCTGGACGTGGGGCAGCGCTTTGTCTGGCTCCTCTTCGGCATGGGACTGGCTCTCTCCATGGGCGTGGATCTGGTGGTGCTCAAGGGCGATATAGGACGTATGAACACGGTCTTCAAGTTCTACCTGCAGATCTGGGTGTTCTGGTCCGTGGCGACGGCTGTGGGGCTGAGTCAGATCGCGGAGCGTTTCCGCCGGCAGAGGCGAAGCGCGCAGGGCGCCTGGCGCCCGGGTGGTCGACTGGTCTGGCAGGGGGCGCTGACCCTGCTGGTCCTGCTGGCGGCGCTTTACCCGGTCATGGCGACGCGGGCCAAGATCAGCGACCGCTTTGATGCGTCCCTGGGCCCGGGCCTGGACGGGATGGCCTATATGGAGACATCCGTGTACTATGATAACCAGCAGATGATCCAGCTCAAGTACGACCGCGAAGCGATCAACTGGCTGCTGGACAACGTCGAGGGCTCGCCGGTCATCGCCGAAGCGAACACGGAGCCACGGGGCCTGTACCGCTGGGGCTCGCGCGTGTCGATCTACACGGGTCTGCCGACCATCATCGGCTGGAGCTGGCATCAGAGGCAGCAACGATCCGCGATGCCCGGCCAGTGGATCGACCAGCGGCTCTGGGACGTGCAGCAGCTCTACTCAGACGCCAGCCCTGAGGCAGCCATGGAGATCATCCGCCGCTACAACGTGCGCTACATCTATGTAGGTGAGGTGGAGCGCATCTACTACTCAGAGTCGGGCCTGGCCAAGTTCGAACGTATGCGGGTCGACGGGCTGCTGGAGCTGGCCTATCGCAATGAGCAGGTGAACATCTACCTGGTCAAGGACTGAGCACAGGACGGAGGCTCACATGTTGGCGGTCTTGAGTTGGTGGCTGATTCTATTCATTATGGGTCTGCTGGCCCTGCCGGTCGCCCTGCGTCTCTTCCGGAACCTTCCGGACCGCGGCTACGCCTTTGCCCGCCCTCTGGGATTGCTGCTGACCGGCTATGCGCTCTGGCTCGGCGGTAGTCTGGGTTTGTTGAGCAATGGCCGGGCGGCTATCCTGTTCATCTGTGCCCTGCTCGGGCTGGCCTCCTACTCCATCTGGCGCCGCGACGGCGCGGAGATGAGCGAGTTTCTGCGCCACAATCGGCGCTTGATCATGGTCACAGAACTGGTGTTCCTGCTTGCCTTTGCCGGCTGGGCTCTAGTGCGCGCCTACAACCCCGAGATCTCGGCCACAGAAAAACCGATGGAGATCGGCTTCCTCAACGCCATCCTGCGCAGCGAATCCTTTCCGCCGCACGATCCCTGGCTCTCCGGCTACGGTATCAGCTACTACTACTTTGGTTACCTGCTTGTGTCCGTGCTCACGCAGCTCTCCGGCGTGGCGGCCAGCGTGGCGTTCAACCTGGCCATCGCTTTGCTCTTCGCCCTCACCGCCATGGGGTCCTTCAGTTTGGTCTACAATCTGGTCTGCACGGAGCAAGGCCAGCGCGTGAAGAAGGGCGTGACCAACCTCCTGTGGGCCCTACTGGGTCCGCTCTTTGTCGTGGTGATCGGCAACCTGGAAGGGCTGCTGGAGGTGCTGTACAACAGGGGAATCGGCTCCGCTTCGTTCTGGAACTGGATGGATATCAACGGCCTGATCGGCTCACCCACGAACGGACAATGGGTCCGAACCGATATGTGGTGGTGGTGGAGGGCGTCACGGGTTGTCAACGACCGCGACCTGTACGGGAACCATCAGGAGGTCATCGACGAGTTCCCGCAGTTCAGCTTTTTGCTCGGCGATATGCATCCGCACGTTCTGGCCCTGCCCTTCGTCCTGCTGGCGCTGGCGCTGGCGCTGAACTTGCTGCTCGGGGCCGGGGGCTGGACGCGCCGGGGTGAGCCCGCCGATGAGGGCAAGAAGGCGGCTCGCGCAGCGCGCCGCAAGAAGGCCCTGGCTGAGGGCACCGGCACGCTAACGGCAGCGGGGACCTTGGCGGAGCCGCGTCAGGGCGTGGTGGCCCGCTTCTTCTCGCGGTTCGGCAACTGGCTGGCTTCCACCTGGGACTGGGGCTGGTTCTTCTTTCGCCGGCGCACCTTCGACCTGGGTCTGCTGGCTCTGTGCGCCGGCGCGCTGGGCTTTCTCAATACCTGGGATCTGCCCATCCACCTGTTCGTCATCGTTGCCGCCTTCTTCATCGGCCAGCGCCTGCTGGGCAACGATCAGTGGCTTTCTGCCTCTGTGGCCTTTGCCGGAGCGGTTGCCGTACCAGCCGTGGTCTTTTACCTGCCCTTTTACGTGGGGTTCCAGTCTCAGGCGGGCGGCGTCCTGCCCGTTCTGTTCAACGTGACCCGGCTGAACCAGTTCTTGCTGATGTTCGGCCTTTTCATCTTTGTTCTGTTCAGCCTGGTCATTTCCGGGTTGAAGAACGTGTTCTCGCAGGCTTCCTCGGAGGAGCGGCGGGCCTTGCCGCTGGACCTGCTGCAATGGTTTGCCTGGCTGGTGGTGGGTCCGCTGTTGGCCATTCTGGCCAGCGTTGTGGTTGTGCTGGGGACCACGAACGGCAAGCAGTTCCTTGAGGGCGTGATGGCCGACCCTCAGGTGCAGGCGCTGATCGGCTCGCAGGGCGTTTTGGGGCTGCTGCGCCAGTCCATCTTGCTGCGGCTGGGCAATCCCTGGACATTCCTGCTGGTGGCGGGATTGATAGCGGCCCTGATTTTGCTCGTCGAACGCTCCTGGCGAGAAGCGCCTGCTCAGGGCGAAGCCAATGCTGCGCGCGCCTTCGCCTACCTGATGGCCGGTACGGGCCTTCTGCTCACTCTGGCCGTCGAGATCATCTACCTGCGCGATTCGTTCGGCACGCGGATGAACACGGTGTTCAAGTTCTATTACCAGGCCTGGGTTCTCCTCGCTCTGGCCTCGGCCTTTGGCTGTTACTGTCTGCTGGGCAGGGAAAGGGAGAATCGGTCCACCGTGGGAGTGGTGAGCCGGGTCGTCTGGACAGTCGGCCTTGTGCTGCTCGTGTCGGCCAGCCTGATCTACCCGGCCCTGGGCATCCCCAGCAAGGCGGGGGACTTTCAGAGCAAACCAACTCTCGACGGTATGGCCTTCATCGCCAACGTACGGGCCGACGACTATGCCGCCATGCGCTGGCTGCAGCAGAATGTGTCCGGTATGGCGAACATCGTCGAATCGACGGGCGGCTCCTACACCGAGACGGCCTGGGTCTCCGCCTTCACCGGACTGCCGACCGTGTTGGGCTGGGACTTTCACGAGCATCAGTGGCGCGGCAACTCGACCGAAGCCAACATTCGCCGCCCGCTGATCCAGCAGATCTACCAGAGCACGGACCGCGATCAGGTGCTGTCGCTGCTGGACCAGTACAACATCGAGTATGTCTACCTGGGCCCGGTCGAGAGGAGCAAGTTCGAGCTTGCGGCCAACGTGGACGAGCGTCTGGGACGTTTTCTGGAAAAGGTCTTTGAGCAGGGCAGTGTGAGCATCTATCGACGCTAGAGACGGGGCGATGGACGATAGCGGGCTGTAACTCAGCAGGGGTAAAGTGTATGACTCAGACGGCTGGCAAGATGACGAGATCTCAACCAAAGCGTGTGTTTACAGTGGAGATGGGGCTGTACGGCCTGATTCTGGGCCTGGCTCTGGCTGTGCGCCTGATCGCGCTGGGCCGCTGGCCCCTGCTGGACGGTGAGGCGGGTATGGCGCTGGCTTCCTGGCGCTTTGCCCGTGGCCTGCCTGCTTCCCTCAGGGGGTTCAGCCCGATACTCTTTAACTGGAGCGCCCTCTCCTCCTTTCTGAGCGGTGGCTCTGACGGCTTGATCAGACTGCCATCGCTGCTTCTGGGCAGCGCGCTCGTGCTCTGGCCCTATGGCCTGCGCCGGTACCTGGGCCGCGTGGGCGCTCTGGCTGCCGCCCTGATTCTGGCTTTCTCGCCCTCTCTGGTGTACTTTTCTCGCGTCGCCGATGGCAGCGTGATTGTCGCATTCTGCGGCCTGGGACTGGTGTGGTCCGCGCTGGGCTACTGGGAGTCGAGGGAGAACTGTTACGCAGTGGCCTCCGGCGTGCTCCTGACGCTCGCCCTGCTGGCCTCGCCCCTGGCCTACACGTTTACGGCGGTGCTTCTGGTGCTGCCCGGCGTGCTCTGGCTGCACAGGCGCCTGACCGGAGAGGAAGAACCGCTTGCCATGTGGACAGAGACGTGGGCTGGTTTCGCGAACGACCGTGGCGCACGGAGACCTGTGCTTCTGGGCGTGGGTCTGGTGCTTCTGATCGGGGGCATTGCCCTCTTCCTGAATCCGCTGGGCTTGCAGCAGGCACTGGACCTCCTGGGGCAATGGGTGGGGGGTCTGCAGTGGCTTCGGGGTAGCTGGTACCGCTTGCCCCTGCTGCTGGTCGTTTACGAGACCCTGCCTCTTGTTCTGGGAATCGTGGGGCTGGTTCTGGAGCGCAAGCGGCGTGACTCAGCGGCTTTCCTGCTGCGCACCTGGGTGGTAATTACCCTGTTGGTGTCCATCGTGCCCGGATACCGTCCGCCGAACAGCGTTTTGCTGACTCTGGTGCCCCTGGTCCTGTGGAGCGCTTTTGTCGTCCAGCGGTTCTGGAAGACGCTGGCTGATACACGCGGCAACTCTCTGCTGTGGACGCTGGTTGTTGTCGGTTGCCTGGTGGCTTTCGCCATGATCATCCAACTGGTCACCTACCTCAATACCTCTGCGAGCGGCTACCTGCTGCGGATGGCGGCTTTGGCTGTCTTCCTGCTCTCTGTCTACGCCCTGGTGTGGAGCCTGCGGGGCGCCGAGCTGCCCCTTCGCGCGTCAGTGTTGCTGGTTCTCGTACTGCTGTCGCTCGGCGGGATACGAACCATGGCCAGGGTGAATTATGCCTCGGCGCGCGATCCGCTGGAGCCGCTGGTGGGCAGTACCGTATCGGCCGAGGTCCTGGATCTGGATCAATACGCTGCCTCGTTCTCCAGCCAGACTCTGGGGGATCCGAGAGTGATGAGCTGGCAGGTCGACCGGACGCTGGAGGTTCCCCTGGGCTGGTACTTGCGCGAGTTCGAGAAAGTCAGCTTCGAGCGCACAATTCCCGCGGCCCCTGCAGCCGAGGGGCTGATCTTCCCGGTTGGCGCGGGGGAGCCGCCCAAATACGTGGCGCTGCGCTTTGCTGTGCACTCTCACTATCCCGGCGGCAGCTTTGGCTTTCGGGAGTGGCTGCGCTGGTGGGCGGGGCTCGATTCCGCCGTATCCGTCGTCGCAAACGAAGACGCTGCGCTGTGGGTCCGGGTACCCCAGCGATAGGAGTGTTGACATATGGAGCGAAGTAACGTCAGCAAGATCCCCCGTTCCCGCTTTCTGGACAGGCCGCTCCGCACGGCGCTGCGGCTGGACGGCTGGAAGGTGGTTCTCCTTCTTGTGGTTCTCTTGCTGGTCTTTACCCGGCTGTATGATCTGGGAAACCGCGCCTACTGCCACGACGAGAGTACCCACGCCTGGGAGCCGTGGAAGCTCATCACCGGGCAGGGGTATCGATTTGACCCGGTGTACCACGGTCCCTTCCTCTATCACGCTTCGGCTCTGGTCTACTTCCTGTTTGGCGACACAGACACCACGGCGCGGATCGCGCCTGCCGTCCTGGCCATCCTGTCCGTTCTACTCGTCTGGCCTCTGCGGAGATGGCTCGGCAGGGCCGGTTCTCTGGCCGCCATGCTGCTGCTGACACTCTCGCCGTCGATGATGTTCCGCGGCCGTTTCATCCGTCACGACATCTTCCTGATTGCGCCGACCATGGTTATGGTGATCGGATTCTTCCATTACGTTACCGACCGCAAGTCGAAGTGGCTCTACCTGATCGCTGGCGCGCTGGCGCTCACCTTTTGCGCCAAGGCCAATTCCTACATCAACGGGGCCATCTTTGGCGCCTTCTGGCTGGCGGTTCTGCTGGTCAGGTGGTGGCGGGAGCGCCGGTCCTTGCGCGATTTGCCCGAGTTCGACCTTGTGGTGCTGATGGGCACTCTGGCCCTGCCGCTTCTGGCGCCCCTCGTGCTGATGGTGCTCAAGTTCGACGCCACGGACTACAGCTCCACCGGCCTGTGGCGCACCCGCGCTGTGCTGGCGGTTTTGTTCGTCATCTCCGCTGTGGTGGGCCTGTGGTGGAAGCGCAAGGAGTGGCTCATCTCGGCGGCGATCTACTACGCGATCTACGTTCCCCTGTACACGACGATGTTTACCAACGGACTCGGTCTGGAATCCGGCTTTGTGGGCATGATCGGTCACTGGCTGGGGGAGCAGGGTGTGGCCCGCGGCGGGCAGCCCTGGTACTATTTCTACTTTCTCAATGTGGTGTACGAGTTCCTGCCCCTTCTGCTGGCACTGATCGCTGTGCTCTACTACGCATGGCGATGGCTGCCCCGTCGCGAGAAGCCGGAGCCGGAGCAAGACGGGCTCGAGCAAGCCGCCGCGAGAACAGGTCCGATGCCCTTTGTGGGCTTTATCTTCTTCTGGGCACTGGGCACCTTTGCCTTCTGGACCTGGGCATCCGAGAAGATGCCCTGGCAGAACCAGCACCTGGCTTTGAACCTGTGCCTGCTGGGCGGGTGGTTCCTGGGCCAGGTGTGGGATCACACCGATTGGCGCAGGCTGCTCAAATCCGGCTACCTTCAGGCGCTCGCGCTGCTGCCCGTGGCGCTGTTCTCAGCGGTGGTCTGTATCTCGAGCCTGCGCGGCCAGCCGCGGCCCTTTGCCGGGATGGATCTCAGCCAGCTCGATGTCACGCTTCGCTTCCTGCTCTCTCTGGTGGTGCTGGCAATCAGCGTCGCCCTGCTCTACTCCCTCGGCCGCGCTCTCGGTTGGAAGGGTTGGTCGCGCGTTGTGCTGGCCCTGGTGGTCGTTGTGTTGACCGTGGCCACCATCCGGACAGCCCTGGTGCTCACCTTTATCAATCAGGACTATGCCACCGAATTCCTGCAGTACGCGGCGGCCACGCCCGACACGGCCGACGTGACGGCCGAGCTGGAAAGCATCCGCCGCCTTTTGCCCGATGAACAGCCCCTGCGCATCGCCTATGACAACGAGTCTCAACAGCCCTTCTTCTGGTACCTGCGCGATACGAAGAACGTGACCTTCTTCACTGGAGACGGGGGGTTGTCCGGCGATCATGATGTGGTCATCGTCGGGCTGGACAATGAGACCAAGATCAAGGCACAGCTCGCCGGTCGTTACATGCGCCGCAGCTACCGCCTGATCTGGTGGCCGTACGAGGATGTCTACCGCAACCTGACCGTTCGCAAGCTGTGGAGTGATCTCAAGGACCCGGTGCGGCGCAAGTTCTGGTGGGACATTCTCTGGTGGCGCGACTACCCGGAATCCACCGCGCAGTGGCCGTCGGTCCATCGTTTCGCCATGTACGTGCGCAAAGACCTGGCGGCACGGCTCTGGGTAGCAGGCCCAGAAGTGTCTGGGCTCGATACCACCCTGCCCGAGGACGAGTACGAAAGCAAGCGCGTCAACGTCGGTGCTGAGGTGGTCTTTGGGAGCCTGGCCGAGCTGAACGACCCCAAGGGCGTGGATGTGGACTCGCTGGGGCGTGTATACGTTGTGAATACACGCAGCCATCGCATCGAGGTCTACTCCGCCGACGGACAGCTGTTGCAGACCTGGGGAGGTCAGGGAACCGGCGCCGGCCAGTTCCAGGAGCCATGGAGCATTGCCGTGGACAAGGACGGTTACGTCTACGTGGCCGATACCTGGAACCACCGTATCCAGAAACTGGATTCGCAGGGCCGCTTTGTCACCATGTGGGGCACGTTTGGTGATACGGGAGGATTGCTGGGTGCGACCGACGTTCTGTACGGCCCCCGTGACATAGTGGTGGATGGCAGCGGCAACCTGGTGGTGAGCGATACAGGCAATAAGCGCATCGTCAAATTCACGCCCGAGGGGACCTTCATCTCCCAGTGGGGTGGCGTCGGCTCGCTGGAAGGACAGCTCCTGGAGCCGTGCGGGTTGGCCGTCGATGCCAACGGCAACATTTACGTTGCCGATGTCTGGAACGACCGCGTGCAAAAGTTCGACCGCAACGGTGCCTACCTGGCTCAGTGGACAGTTCTGGGCTGGGAGAGCGACCTGCCGGTCAACAAACCTTATCTGGCAGTGGATGCGCAGGGATCCGTCTATGTGACCGCCCCCGACTATCACCGCGTAGTCAAGTTCGACGGCGCGGGCAAGGTGCTGGCTGTCTGGGGCAACTATGGCAGCGATGAGCTGTCCTTCAATACGCCCTCCGGCATCGCTCTGGATGCCGAGGGTGGCATCTACGTCGCCGACTCGGGCAATGCCCGCGTGCTCAAGTTCGCACCGCCGCGTTAAGAGCACGCAGGCCAAGTTCTGAAGAGGATGGTTGGGATGGAAGAAGCAACACTCAGGCCGCGCAGGAGAAAAAGCAGCACGGACAGGGTGGCAGCACCGGCCCCCGCTGCCCCGGGGCACGCGAAAGGCGGCGCCGTCGGGCGCTGGGCAGTGGTGATTGTGCTGATCGTGGCCGCGCTGGTGGTCACCCGTTTCTGGGATCTGGGGAACCGTTCCTACGGCCACGACGAGAGCATCCATGCCTGGGAATCCTGGAAGCTGGTCACAGGCCAGGGTTATCACCACGATCCTGTCTACCACGGTCCTTTTGGCTACCATGTGGTGGCGTTTTTCTACCTGCTGTTCGGCATAGGCGAGGAACAGGCCCGGATCGCGCCTGCGCTCTTTAGCGTGATTCTGGTGCTGCTGGTGTGGCCTCTGCGTCGCTGGCTGGGCCGGGCGGGCACGGTCTTTGCCATGGCCCTGCTGACCATCTCGCCGACTCTGATGTACCGCGGCCGCTACTTCCGCCACGATATCTGGCTGCTGGTGGCCTTCATGGTCGTCGCCATCTGTATGTTCAACTACCTGGAGGATCGCAGAGAGCGCTGGCTCTATCTGATGGCGGGAGCTCTGGCGGTCGCCTTTTCCAGTAAAGCCATCTCCTTCATCACCGGCTTTATCTTTGGCACCTTCCTGGTCTTTTACCTGCTGAAGGAGTGGTTCCGTACTCGCAAGTCGCTGAAGGATCTGCCTTCGTTCGATCTGGCCGTCCTGCTCGGCACGCTGGTCCTGCCGCAGGCGGCGCCGCTCCTGCTCAAAGTTGCCGGTCTGAACCCGCTGGACTACAGCTCTCCGGCGTTGCTGCGCACAGGTGCGGTCGTCATTCTGCTGATCGCCATCTCTGCCGTGATCGGAACATGGCGTTCGGGCCGGGCCTGGCTGATTTCGGCAGCGGTCTATTACTCGATCTTTATCCTGCTCTATACCACCCTGTTCACCAACCCGCGCGGGCTGGCTACAGGCATGGTGGGCATGCTCGGCTACTGGCTCTCGCAGCAGGGCGTCGCCCGGGGCGGGCAACCCTGGTACTACTTCTTCTTCCTCAACGGGGTTTACGAGTACCTGCCCATGCTGCTGTCCGGCCTGGCTGCCGTGTACTACATCTGGAGGTCCACCCCCGGGCGCGGCAGAAGCATTCCCTCGAGACGTGTCGTGGAGGAGCAGGAGGAAGCGGCGCCGCTGTCGCCCTTTGTGCCGTTCCTGATCTACTGGTCAGCGGCCAACTTCTTCATCTGGATGGTCGTCGGCGAAAAGATGCCCTGGCAGAACATGCACCTTGTGCTGCCGCTGGGCTTGCTGGGGGGTTGGTTTTTGGGACGCCTCTGGGAGCGCACGAGCTGGTCGACCCTGCGGGCCAGGGGAGGGCTCTACGCGGCCCTGCTGGTGCCGCTGGCCCTGCTGGCGGCGGTCAGCGTGATCTCGGCCCGGCTGGGACCCACGCCGCCCTTCTCCGGGATGACCCTCGACCGGCTGGCGGTCACCATGCGCTTTTTGCTCTCTCTGGTGGTTCTGGCCGTTTGCCTCTCTCTTCTGCGACGTCACTGCCGGGGGTTGGGCTGGAGCGGCTGGGGTCGCCTGACCCTGGCGGGGGTGGTGATTCTGCTGGCTGCTCTGACTGCTCGCGATGCTCTGCGCGCGAGCTTTGTGAACCAGGACTATCCCACCGAGTTCCTGATGTATGCCGATTCCAGCCCCGACACGGGGCTGGTGATGGCCGAGCTGGACGTGATGTCTGCCCGGCTCGCCGGCGATAAGGAGCTCAAAGTCGCGTACGACAACGAATCGAGCTGGCCCTTTGTCTGGCTGCTGCGCGACTACCGGAACGCCACCTTCTTCACCGCCGAGGCGGGCCTGTCGGGCGACCCGCAGGTGGTGATCGTGGGACCGCCCAACGAAGAGAAGGTGCAGGCGCAGCTCAAGACCAAGTACCTCAAGCGCTCCTACCGTCTGATCTGGTGGCCCAACCAGGATATCTACTCCGGCTTTACTCCTGCCAAGATCTGGAAGGACCTGCGCGATCCCGCCCGCCGGCGCTACTGGTGGGACATCCTCTGGTCGCGGAAGTATCCTCAATCCACCACGTCGTGGCCCTATGTGCACCCGTTCTCTCTCTACGTGCGCAAGGACATAGCCACTCAGCTCTGGGACTTTGGTCCGGAGGTCGCGGGAGCGGATGTGGAGTTGCCTGAGGATCAGTATGAGAAGAAGCGGGTGGACCTGGCCGCTCTGAGAACCTTTGGCGCATCCGGCAGCGGCACAGGGCAGTTCAACGATCCCAAGGCCCTGGCGCTCGATGCGGCTGGCAACATCTATGTCGCTGACACACGCAACCATCGCGTGCAGGTGCTGAGCACCGACGGCACCTTCCTGCGGGCCTGGGGCAGCCAGGGCACTGGCGCCGGTCAGTTCCAGGAGCCGTGGGGCATTGCCGTGGACAGGGAAGGCAACGTGTATGTGGCCGATACCTGGAACCACCGCATCCAGAAATTCGACTCGAATGGTCAGTTCCTCAAGACCTGGGGCACCTTTGGCGATGTCGGGGGTGTGCTCGGCGATCCGCTGTGGCTGTATGGCCCGCGGCAGGTGGTTGTGGGCAGCGACAGCAACGTACTGGTCAGCGACACGGGCAACAAGCGCATCGTCAAGTATACGGCCGATGGCGAGTTCGTCCAGCAGTGGGGCGGCACGGGATCGCTGGAAGGCCAGTTCCGGGAGCCCTGCGGGCTGGCCCTGGATGTGGCCGACGGAGTCTATGTGGCCGACGTCTGGAACCAGCGGGTGCAAGAGTTCGACCGCCAGGGGACCTACGTTGCCCAGTGGCCTGTGGTGGGCTGGGAGAGTGAGGCGCCCGTCAACAAGCCCTATCTGGCTGTCGACAACCTCGGATCGGTCTACATCACCGAGCCGGACTACCACCGCATCGTCAAGTTCGACGGAGGGGGACAGGTCCTGGCTATGTGGGGCAAGTTCGGCAGCGACGCTGCCTCGCTGAACACCCCGTCAGGAATTGTCGTCGATGCGTTCGGGTACATCTACGTGACCGACTCGGGCAACCATCGCATCGTCAAGTACGCGCCGCCCAACTAGGGCGGGCATCGTATCAGAGACAAAAGAAGACACCGGTCGCGCTGTGCCGCGACCGGTGTTTCGCTGTCAGGGTACCTGTGCCTGGCCTCAGGAACGGGCGTCGATCAGCATGGCCTTCTCGTGCTCGGCACGCTCTTTGAGCTGCTCGTGCAGGGTGCGGACGTCCCCGGGCAGCAGACGGGCCACTACGGCAAAGAAGATGGCGCACAACAGCCAGGTGGAGATGCAGATCCACAGAATGGCGCTGTGCAGCGAATACTTTACCGCGATCAGCCCGGCCATCAACGGCGCGAGCGCTGCACCGGCCGACTCGATAAAGTACTGCACCGCCATGGCGGTGGAGCGCACTTCGGGCAGGGTGATGTCATAGACCGTGCAGATGACGTTCGGAGAGGCAATCGGGATGAACAGGGCCGTGGCGCACAGCATGATCATGAAGAGACCCGTATTCTCCATCGGCACCCTCATGGTGAGCCAGAGCAGGACCGCCCCGGCCAGCACACCGAACATCGACACCAGGGCTCGCCCGCTCGGCGTCCGCTTGAAGGCCCAGTCTCCCAGCGATCCGCCCACGAAATAGCCGGCCGACAGCACCAGAACGGCAGTAGCCATGGTGGTAAACACGGTCCCGCTGGAATAGTGCCGTTCCGTCTCCAGGTAGCGGAAGAACCAGTAGGTGATCACGTTCCAGGGGAACACACCGAAGAATCCCTGCACGAACAGCAGCATCAGACTGCGCTTTTTGAACAGGCCCAGAGCTTTCTTCCACTCGAAGCGGTAGGTGCCCATTTGCTGCAGGTCGGCCAGTTCCGGCTCCGACTTGCCACGTGGGACTTCGCGCACCCCGAACCAGATCACAAAGGCCAGTATGATGCCCAAACTGCCGGTTAGATAGTAGATTCCACGCCAACCCAGTGAGCTGATGAGGAACAGTCCCAACACCATGCCCAACATGTAGCCGATGGGCTGGGCAATCTGCAGAACCCCATAGATCTTGCCGCGCATTTTGGGCTCAAAGTAGTCGGCGATCAGACTGTACAGTCCCGGATAGCTCGAGTCATCGATGCCCGTGGAGGCACGTGTGGCCACAAAGGTGCCGTAGGTGGGGGCGATGGCGCTCAGCCAGGTCGTGGCTCCCCAGATGAAGCAGGCGATGGCCAGCAGCTTGGCGCGGGCATAGCGGTCGTAGAGGTATCCCCACAGGGGATACATGACCGCGCCGACGATCAGCGCGCCGGTCACCACGGCACCCATCTGCGCCTCGTTGATGTTGAACGTGGCCATGATCTGCGAGGTCAGAGGGCCGATCAGAAGCTTGTCGCACTGGTGAAGGAGCATGAAGGCAAAGAAGACGACAACAACGAACCATCTGTGTTTCGGCTGCGATTTCACGCGCACCTCCCTGTTGAGTTTGCGACTCCTACGTAAACTTGAGCTGGCATGACGGATCCGTGTCAGGTCGCAGACTCTTCGCTCCGCTCAGGGTGACAGGACGAGATTGTCCCCTGTCATCCTGATCCGGCCGTATGGCCGGGCGAAGGATCTGCCCACCCTACGCCGCCTGCGGCCCCAGAATCGCCGCGAGCTGTGCCACCTGTGATGCGTGTACGATGGCCAGCACCTCATCGGTACCCTGCAGCACCGTGTCCCCGCGGGGGACCACCAGCTGCCCCTGGCGAATGATGGCCACGAGCTGGCAATCCTCGGGTAGCTGCACATCGCGCACGCGCCTGCCGACAACCAGAGCGGTCGGATCGATTTTTTCTTCGACCAGTGAGAACTGACCCTTACGCAGCTTGAGCAGGGTCATCATATCGCCCAGCGACATCTCCTCGGCAATTAGATGGGCCATCAGGTTGGCCTGATTCACTGCGACGTCGATGCCCATCTCGGGCGTGAACAACCAGGCGTTGCGGGGGTTGTTGACCCGTCCGATGATGCGCGGCACGCCGAACTCGGAGCGAGCCAGACTGGCCACCACCAGATTCGTTTCATCTTGCCCTGTTACGGCCGCCACCACGTTGGCCTGACGGATGCCGCAGCTCTCCAGGACGTTCGGATCCGTGCCATTGCCCAGCACCAGCACCTCGGGCGGCAGGTCCCGCTTGAGCCGTGCCAGCTCCTCGCGATCCTGCTCGATGACCTTGACTCTGTAACCCTGCGACATCAGCAGCGATGCCAGGTAGCTGCCTACCTTACCACCGCCGATGATCATTACCATCGTGGCCATAGTGCCTCCTTACCGCTGAACTCTACTGAGACGCCAGTAGCGACTTGAGCCGGTCCGCCGCCGTGGTGAGCACCGCCAGGTGCAGCGCGTCACCCTCCTGGAAGACTGTGCCCTGGGTGGGCAGGAACGTCTTGCCGCCGCGCGTCACGGCCACCACATGGATCTCTCCCAGGATGGTCAGGTCTCGCACCGCCCGTCCCACCAGCAGGGGAGGCACGTCGGCCTGCACCAGATCCACCTCGCTGCCCAGACTGAGGGTGGTCTCCAGCGGTGAGTGGCAGACCAATTCGGCTATGTGATTGATGCCCCACGTCACAGGCGAGATGGTCTGCAGGCCAAGGCGTTTGTAGATTTCCGCTTTGCGCGGATCGAAGAGCCGGGCTATGACCTTGGGAATGTGAAAGACCTGGCTGGCCAGGCGGGCGGCCACTACATTGGCGTCGTCGCTGGCCGTTACGGCCGCCAGGCAGTCGGCCTTCTCGATGCCCGCCTTGACCAGCACTTCACGGTCAAAGCCCACGCCTGTCACAGTCAGGCCGCGGAAGGTGGGCCCCAGACGCTCAAAGGCCAGCGGATCGATGTCCACCACAGTGACCACATGGCCGCGCAGGCTCAGGACCTGAGCCAGTCCGGCTCCCAACCGACCGCACCCAACAATCAGTACCCTCATGCCCTACCTCCTCCCGCTTTCGCGGGACGTACTAGCACCGGATTTGCGCGCATCCGCGCGCGGGCGAGCGCTTTGCGCAACTCGTCGACCACCAGCAGCGATGGAGCCCAGGCGAACAGGAACAGCCAGTTCCGAAGAGGGAATGCCGCCGTGCCAAAGGCGGCCTGCAGCGGCGGGGCGTAGATGACCAGACCGGCCACCAGCAGCTCGCTGATCACCCCCGCCCAGATGAGACGATTCCCGAACAGGGGAACGCGCAGCGAGGAGCTGAGCTCTGTTCGCTGGGCGAACAGGTTGCCGATCTGGGTGGTGACCACGGCGCCAAAGGCCATCGCCGTAGCCGCCAGGTAGAGCGGTCCGGCGGACGGCAGGCCCAGCCACTGCCCATGGTAGCCGTTGGTCCAGTACATGTAGTAGAAGGCCGCCATCGTTGCCAGGCTTTGCACAGGCCCGAGCCAGAAGTAGGCCCTTGCCAGCATTCGCGGCGTGATAACGTGTTCCTTGAGGTCGCGCGGTGGACGTTCCATCAAACCGGGCTCGGGCGCCTCGGCCCCCAGGGCCAGCGCCGGCAGCAGGTCCGTGCCCAGGTCAATGGCCAGAATCTGCATGACCGTCAGCGCCAGAGGAATCTGCCCCCTTGTCATCGCCCACAGGATAAAGGGCACGGCTTCCGGCGTGTTGCTGGTAAAGATGTAGGTCAGGAATTTCTTGATGTTGGCATAGACCGCTCGCCCTTCCTCGATAGCGCTGACGATCGAGGCAAAGTTGTCATCGGTCAGGATCATGTCGGCTGCTTCTTTGGCCACATCCGTTCCCGCGATGCCCATCGCCACGCCGATGTTGGCCTTCTTCAGCGCCGGTGCATCGTTGACTCCATCGCCTGTGACGGCAACGATCTCGCCCATCTCCTGCAGGGCCGACACCACACGCAGCTTGTGCTCCGGGGCAACGCGGGCAAAGATCACTTCGCCATGCAACGCTTCCCGCAGTGCTTCAGGGGTCATCGCCTCCAGGTCTGAGCCGGTGATGATGCCGGGGCGGGGGCCCTGCACCACTCCGATGCGCCGGGCGATGCTCTCCGCCGTCAGGCCGTAATCACCCGTAATCATCATCACGCGAATGCCCGCCCTGTGGCAGTGCTCTACCGCCTCGGCGACCTCGCTTCGCGGCGGGTCCATCATGGCCGCCAGACCCAGGAAGGTCAGGTCACGCTCGACCGTCTCGGAGGTAAAGGCCGAGGGGCGGCAGGCCACAAAGGCCGGGTCGTCGGTAAGGGACCGTCTGGCCATCGCCAGCACGCGCAGGCCGCCGCGCGCCAGCTCGTCGTTGGCCGCCACGATGGCCTTCTTGGTGGCTGCATCCAGGGGGCGCTCCTGGTCGCCGTCCAGCACCCGCTCACAGAGTTCCAGCATTTCCTTCGGGGCGCCTTTGACATAAGCGACCGGCGCTTTGCCATGCTGCCTGACCATGCTCATGCGCTTGCGGCGCGCCTCAAAGGGCAGCTCGCACAGGCACGGCATGGCGCTCGCCTCAGTCTCCAGGTTCAGCCCGCCTTTGCGCGCCGCCACCTGCAAAGCCGCCTCGGTGGGATCGCCGATCACAGTCCAGCGCGCCTGGCCTCCTTTCGCCTCGTCCCTGACCGGACCGGGTGCCGGGGGAGGGCCGCCGCGCTGGCCCTGGGGCGGCACCAACCGCGCGTTATTGCACAGCGCTCCGGCCAGGAGCAGCTCGCGCAGGCCCTGGTCCAGCCTGGCCCGGCTATCGATGCTCTCATCCACGATCAGTCCCTGAGGACCGTAACCGACGCCAGTCACTTTGAGCTTACGCCCGGGCAGCCACAGGTAGCGCACGGTCATCTCGTTCTGGGTCAGGGTGCCTGTCTTGTCCGTACAGATCACCGTGGTGCAGCCCAGCGTCTCGACGGCAGAGAGCTTTTTGATCAGGGCGTGGCGCCTGGCCATTCTCTGCGTGCCCATGGCCAGGGCGAGGGTCACGGTGGGCAGCATGCCCTCCGGCACAAAGGCCACGATCATTCCCAGGGCAAAGATAAAGCTCTCCGCCAGGTCGATGCCCACCAGTTGTACTGCCAGGAAGAAGAAGAGCATCCCCACGGCGACGGCGATCAGGGTGACCACGCGAGTGGCCCGCGCCAGCTCTTTCTGCAGGGGACTGGCTTCTTCCTCCAGGGACTGGGTGAAGTGGGCGATCTTGCCGAACTCTGTGTCCATTCCTGTGGAGAAGACAATCGCCTTGCCAGTGCCCGCGGCGACGTGTGTGCCGGCGAAGACGAGGTTGGGCAGCTCTGTCCGGGTCAGGTCCTGCTGCAGTACCGCTTCGTCGGTTTTGCGAACGGGGTAGGATTCGCCGGTCAGGGTCGACTGATCCGCCTGCAGGTCGAATTCCTGAACCAGCCGGCCATCCGCCGGGACGTGATCTCCCTCTCCCAGCAGCAGGATATCCCCCGGCACGAGCTCCTCGGCGGGGACCTTCTGCTCCTCCCCGTCCCGAAGCACGCGGGAGAAGGCCGGCAGCATCCTTCGCAGCGCCTCCGTGGCCTGCTCCGCCTTGAACTCTTGCCAGAAACTGAAGGCGCCGTTGATCAGGTTGACCAGCCAGACGGCCACACCCAGCTCCGGCATACGGGCCGCAAAGGCCACTGCGCCCCCGGCCCATAACAGCAGAGCCATCACATGGGTAAAGTTGGTGAAAAAGCGCAGCCACAGAGGCTTGCCCTTGATCCGGCGGATTTCGTTGCGTCCGTAGAGGCTCAGACGCCTTTCGGTCTCGGCGGGGGACAGGCCTTCCGGTTTCGTAGACAGAGCGGCATAGACAGCCGGCACGGGCAACTGGCCGATGGAGGAGCGGACCTCCTGGCTGATCCGGGTGGCTGTGTTCTGAGACTGTTTGGCCAACGTTCAGCTCTCCGCCGCGAGGGCGCTAACTGTACCGTTCTTCGGTCCACGGGTCGCCGTGGTTGTGGTATCCGCGCGATTCCCAGAAGCCGGGCATGTCCTGATGAGTGAACTGGACGCCGGTTACCCACTTGGCGCTCTTCCAGAAGTACAGGCGCGGCACGACCAGCCGCACCGGACCGCCGTGCGGCGCGTCAATGGCCTCACCGTCGTGGGCCATGGCCAGGAGAACGTCGGGCTGGAAGAAATCGTCCACGGTGAGATTGGTAGTCCAGCCGCCTGCCGCCTGCACATTCACAAAGCGTGCCTCGGGCAGCAGCCCGCCGGCCAGGTCCCGCAGGGCGGAGGTGCTTACTCCCTCCCAGAGGTTGTCCAGTCGCGACCAGGTGGTGACGCAATGGATATCCGAGAACACCTTCACCCTGGGCAGGGCCGACAGGTCGTCATAGGTGAGGGTCTTTTCCATCGCGACCAGACCCCACAGGCGCAGTGTCCAGCGGGCCGGATCGAAGCGGGGAACTGACCCATAGTGCAACACGGGCCAGCGGTCTGTGAGGCGCTGCCCCGGCGGGACGCGGTTCCGGCGCAGCGTGTCCGGGCTGATAATGACGTCGCTCTCCATGGACGGCTCCTGGGTAAGGTTGCTCTTTGCGCCACTAGTATAGCTCAAGGCCGCCCTCACTCCAAGCCGCACGGCGCCGTGCGGCTTGGCGAATCTCCACCCGTAGCCGGCCGCCGAATCAGGCGGACAGCTCGTCGGTTGGTACCCAGACGCGAATGGCCGCCTCTCCGTTCAGCGGACACCTGTGTTCGCAAAGCCCGCAGCCGGTGCAGCGCTCTCGCTCGACGACCGGCAGGCGGATCGTATCCCGTCGGCCCGATGAATCGAGCACCTCGAGGGTCTGCAGGCTGATGGCCTTCTGCGGTACGGGGCACATCTCCTCACAGATAATGCAGTGCCCGTGGTCTGCCCAGGCGATGCAGCGGTCGTGGTCGATGTAGGCCTTGCCCATCACCTGCTGGCGTTTGACGGCCAGGCTCAAAGGGGGAATCGCCCCCACCGGGCAGACCAGGCCGCAGGCATGGCAGGAATAGTCGCAGTAGCCGATGCGCCGCACCAGCACGGGAGTCCACAGCCCCTCCAGGCCGCACTCGATGACGGCTGGCTGGATCGCGCTGGTGGGGCAGGCGCGGCTGCACTCGCCGCAGCGAAGGCATTTGGCCAGCAGATTGTTCTCACGCGCGCCGGGCGGGCGCAGCAGGAATGGCGGATCGCGCCGCCTGAGCACGTTGGCGCGAACCAGGCTCACCCCGGCCACGGCAGCACCGACGGCCAGGAGCGCCTGGCGCCGGCCCGGGTCATAGGCCTGCCCCGCTGCTCTCGCCAGGTGCGGGGGAAAAGAGATGGCCTGCTGTGGGCAGGTGTACAGGCACTCGAGGCAGACAGTGCACTCGGCGGGATCGCTGGCGAACTGCCGGTCGGCCCGGATTGTACCGGTCGGGCAGACACGCGCACAGGCGCCGCACTGGTTGCAGCCGGAGTTGACCCTGCGGCGGAGGACGGCCAGGCGGCTCAGGAGTCCGAGCAGCGCACCCAGAGGACACAGGTAGCGGCACCAGAAGCGGTGTGCAACGAGGTTGAGCCCGAGAGCCGCGGCCAGAGCCGCAGCATAGAGGGTGGTGAAACGATAGTAGGCGGGTAAGAGCGGCAGGACGTTCGGCCTGATCAGCCGGTCCAGCGCCGGCACGATGTTCCGCAGGGCGGGCACCCGGTACAGGGTAACCTGGGCGGCGCTCACGGCTACGTCCAGGGCCGGCCACACAGAAGCCGAGAGAGACCGGAAAAGCAAGGTCAGAGGATCCAGCACCAGCAGGGTGAGGCTGCTCAGCCATTGCGCCAGCATCAGCAGGGGGTCCAACCGCATCGGCAGGTTCACCGGGGCGGGCGACCAACCGCCCCGGCGCGACCACACGAACAGGACCACGAAACCCAGCAGAGTCAGGACCTGCGTTGCTCTGCGCAGCGGCCGCCTCATGGCGGGCGTCAGTCGCCTAGCCAAGGTCGACCTCCTCGACCCGCACGTTCGCCAGGTCGCTGCGGCCCAGCCCCATCTTCTCCCCGGCCAGGACGTAGCTCAGAGCGCTTGCCTGAAGCTCGAACAACCTTGCCGCATAGGCATCGGCAGCGACGATGTCGTGCGAGGCGATCACCGTGTCGAGCTGCCTCACATCGGCGAGGTTGCCGCCCGTGGGACCGTTGGCGGTGAGGATGCGCACCGCATCGATGACTGTCAGCGCGGGCCGAATCCGGCTGGTCAGGTCGGCCAGTCTTTGCCCCATGTTCTGGTGGATAGCCGAGCGCCCGGTGATGGTGCCCATCAGGTTCTTCATCCCCAGCGTCAGTCGCGCCAGGCTGTGATTCTTGGCTATGGGCACGTTGATCAGCACATCGGCATTGAGCACGTCATCATAGATCTTGAGCTCGCGCAGGTCCAGCCCCTGCGGCAGGGCCGTCGGAACGAACTTGAAGGAGGACATGATCTCCATCTTTCCGCCTGCCGCCTCCACCTGCTCCCTGATGCCGCTGCGCGCGTAGGCCTCGTCGGCGGTTCCGGAAAACGGGTTGTCCATCACCCGCACCCGGCCGGCTCCGCACTCCAGACACATTTGGACCAGCGTGCCCACCACCCAGGGATTGGTCGTGGCCGCGTACTCGAAGGTGTGGGCCGAAGAGCAGATGTTGGGCTTGATGATGACGTCGTTGCCGGGCTGCACAAAGCGCTCCATCCCTCCCAGCGCGGCCAGCGCGCGCCGCACGAGGGTCTCGGCATCTCCGCCGCGCGTCACGGCGAGGTAGGCCGCAGCAGGCCGGGAGGTTGTGGTTACCACGGGAACCGCTGAGGGGGCGCTGTCCGGTGGCGGCATGGAGGTTGCCTGCGAGGTCGCGGATGGGGGAGCGGCCGCCGGGGCCGCCGTCGGTTTCGGCGGACCGGCCGGCGCGCAGGCACCCGAAAGCGCCGGCCCGATGGCCAGCCCCAGTCCCAGCGCCGCGGCCCGGCTCAGAAAGGCACGCCTGCTGATCTCGCTCGACTCGTGCTTGCCTGCTCGCATTTCACTTCACCTCGATGCGGAATAGCCACGTGGCGCAGCAGTCGACCAGTCCGTCGAGCACCAGGCGATAGGACTCGATTTCCACGTCGACCGGAGTGCCGGTCAGGCCGAGCTCCTCCGCAGGGGTAATCGGCCGCGGCGTGGCGGACGGAATGGGTGTGGGGCCGGGAGAAGATTCGGTTGCCTGTCCGGCGCAGCCACCCGCGCACAGCACCAGCAGCCCGGCGAGCAGGAGATATCGAATCGTCTTCATGTCGGGCAGCCCGCCCTGGAGAGTATTATACCACTTGGCCGGCCATGTTGCCGGCAGTATACTCCGGAGAGGGCTGCCCTGTACAGAGCGCGAGCGTCTGCTAGCCCTCGGCCTGGACCACACCGGCAGCCATGACGCCGGGACCGGCGTGGCTGGACAGGATGGCACCCGTCTCGACTATGGAGACGCTCTCCAGCGGCACGTTGACGCGCTCGGCCAGACTGGCCGCGATAGCAGGGGCGAGGTCCGCAGAGCGGGTGTGTGCCACCATGGCCGCCTCAACAGGCGTATGCCTGGCCAGTTCGTTGATGATCTGCCTGTGGGCCTTGTCGCGCGAGCGCGCGGCTCCCAGCAGCTTGAGCTGGCCATCGCGGACCTCGATCAGCGGCTTGATGGAGAGAACGCGCACCACTCGCTCGAGCACAGGGATGATCTGGCTGGCCCGGCCGCCGCGCCGCAGACTCTCGATTGTGTCGAGAGCGATGACAAAGTGCGAGCGGGCGCGGATGCCCTCCAGACGCTGAATGATCTGTTCCACTGTCTGGCCTTCCCTGGCCAGACGGGCCGCGGTGATTGCCTGGTAGGCCTGAGCCAGAGACAGGCTCAATGTGTCGAACACGGTGACCTGGCCGGGAAAGCTCTGCGACGCGGTCCAGGCCGAGTTGAGCGCGCCAGAGTGCTTGCTGGTGATACAGAGGCAGAGCACGTGGTTGCCCTGATCTACCAGTCGGCGGAAGACCTCCTCGTACAGCCCGACCGGTGGCTGTGAGGTTGCTGGATGGCTCCCGGCCTGTACCTTGGCCCAGAACTGGTCCAGGCTCAGCTCCGTGTCCTGGTACGTCTCCGTGCCGAAGCGCACCACCAGCGGCACGACCTGGATGCCGAGCTCTGCCTGCTGCGCGCGGCTGAGGTCCGCGGCCGTATCCGTGACTATGGCGATTTGGGTCATTGGTGTGTAGCCTCCTGTGGTCTGTGTAGATAACACGCCCGGTGGGCGCTGGATTCGAATGCCCGTCCGGGCCGCCCGGAGGCAAACGAGAGGACCGTGCCATGCCTGAGCTGCCCGATCTTCAAGTTATCGCCGAGTTCCTGCAGCGCGAGCTGGTGGGTGCGGCGGTCACGCAGGTGGCCGTGCTCAAGCCCATCGTCCTGCGCAACCTCTACGGCGGCGAGGTCGCTGCTCCCCTGGTGGGGGCCAGGGTGTCGGCCGTAGAGCGGCGGGGCAAGTTCCTCCTGTTCGCCCTCTCCTCCGGCGCCCGGTGGGTGGTCAATCCCATGCTGGCAGGCCGCCTGCGCTATCACGAAACGTCGGAACGGGTGCCGGGCAGGCCCTTCGTGCGGCTGTCCTTTGACAACGGCAGCACCCTGTCCTACAGCGACCCCAAATCGATGGGCAAGGTCTATCTCACACCGGCACTCGAGCTGGTGCCCGGCCTGAGCGGCCTGGGACCGGACGCTCTGTCTGGCGAGCTCTCCCTCGAAACCTTCGCCGCCCGCCTGCGCCGTCACCACGGCGAACTCAAGGGCATTCTGACCAACCAGCAGTTCGTGGCGGGCATAGGCAACGCCTATGCCGACGAGATCCTCTTCTGCGCACGCGTGTATCCGTTTCGCAAGCGAAATACGCTGAACAGCGAGGACGTGTCGCGCGTATATGCCTGTATGCGCTCGGTACTGCAATCGGCTCTGGATACGTTGCGACAGCGCGTGGGCGCAGACATTCACGAGGAGATTCGCGATTTTCTGTTGGTGCACGGGCGCGGCTCCATGCCGTGCCCGCGCTGCGGCACGGCGATTTCCGAGATTCATGCTCGCCAGCGTGTGACCAGCTTTTGCCGGCAGTGCCAGCCGGGAACACTGATCAGGCAATAGGTACGTGCGATTGATGTATAATGGGAGCAGCAGTTGGGAAGGGGGGGACCCAGTCATGAAGAGCAATCTGTGGCGTGTTCTGGCCGGCCTGCTGATCATGTTGGTGGGCATTGTCCTTCTTGCAAGTCAGCTGGGATGGGTGACGCTGACCGGTGACTTCTGGGGAGTGGTGTTCCTCCTCGGGGGAGGGGTCATCTTCCTGGCCCTGTGGCTGAGCAACAGGACTCAGTGGTGGCCTCTGATTCCCGGTGGCGTCATGGGCGCCTGGGGCGTGGCCACCCTGCTGGGTATGCTGGGCCTGTCCGAAACGCTCACCGCCCTGGTGGGCATGGTAGGCAGTGCCACGCCCTTCCTGGTGATCTATGGGCTCGACCGCAAGGCCAACTGGTGGGCCCTGATCCCGGCGGGCGTGCTGGCCGTGGTGGGCTTTGGCGTTGGGCCTCTGGGGTCGTCTGCCTGGTTCGTCTTCCCGGCCCTGTTGATTCTGGCCGGGGTGCTGCTGATCGTGCGCACGCTTCTGAAACGGGGGTAGACGGAGCCGTGTCCCTGCGCCCGCGACAGAAGAACCAGGTCCTGCTGTGGCTTGCCCTGCTGGCAACGGTGCTGGGCGTTCTCTACGGCCAGCCGCTGATGACCTGGCTCAACGCCACGCTGCTCTGACTGTCCTGCATCGGCATCCAGTAGGAGCGCCTCCAGAGAAATGATCTCCCGACTGATCCAGACCCTTCTGAGCACAAGCCGGCGCCGCGTGCAGGCGCTGGCCTTTGTGCTGATGAACTCGTACGTCCTGCAGTCGTTGAAATTCCTGCCCTGCCCCGGTATGAACTGCTACGCCTGTCCCGCCGCCAACCTGGCCTGCCCCATCGGCAGCCTTCAGCATTTCATCATTCTGCGCCAGTTGCCCCTCTACACGCTCGGCTTGCTCGGGCTGATCGGAGTCTGGGTGGGCCGTCTGGCCTGCGGATGGTTCTGTCCGTTTGGCTGGCTGCAAGAGCTGTTGTTCGGGCTGCGGCGGCGCCTGTCGTGGCCGCGCTGGCGAGTGGGAGAATCGCGGCGCTGGCTGCCCTACGCTGTGCTCCTGCTGCTCGTGGTGGTCGTTCCGTTCCTCACCTGGGAACCCTGGTTCTCCAAGCTCTGTCCGGTAGGGACGCTGGAGGCGGGGATCCCTGTACTGCTGCTCAACGCCGACCTGCGCGCCCAGGTCGGCTGGCTGTTCGTCCTCAAGGTGGCCATCCTGGCGGGGTTCTTGCTGTGGATGGTCGTGACGCAGCGGCCTTTCTGCCGGTTTGTCTGCCCGCTGGGGGCGATCTGGTCACCCTTCAACCGGGTCAGTCAATTGCAGCTGAAGGTGGACGAGGGACTCTGCACGAGCTGCGGCGTCTGTCGGGCCGTCTGCCCGGTGGACATAGCCATACACGAGGATGCCAATTCAACGCGCTGTGTGCGCTGCATGGAGTGTGTGCGTGCCTGCCCGGAGAGGGCGATCAGCGTCGCTACGCGTTTCCGGCCTTGATCAGCTTTCCGGCCAGCATTCCGCCCAGCACGGCCAGGTCCTCGGTCGGCAGGTAGTGGCCGGCCGCTCCGTCAAAGACCACGTTCACCGCCGGAGGGAACTCGTCATCACCGAGATGCAGGATAACGCCCATGTCCACCCTCGGGAGAAGCTGGAAGCGGTAGGCGGCATCGCCAAACTGAATCGCCACGCCGCCCAGCTTGCGGCAGGCGGCGGCAAAGCCGGCCGCGTCCCCGCCGAATTCATGGGCGATGCGCAGGGGAGAGCGTCCCTGGAAAGCGGCGTCGTAAACGCGCCCGTCGGGCAGTTCGCGGAAGGAAACCCACTGGTCGGCCGGAGGCACGCCGTCGGCGTGGATGAGATAGTGCAGCATCACCAGGCGCGAAGGGATGTCCGGCTCGAGGCCGCCCTCCGCAGTGATGCCCAGGTCGGGAAAAGAGACGACATAGTCCGCGCCGAAAAAGGGCAGGATCAGCTTGGCCTGCGGCCTGTCGGTAAAGGTGCAGCCGGCCAGAAAGGCCACGCGGTAAGGGTCCAACTTCTGGAGGTCAGTTCTGGCCTTCTGCAGGGCCACGAGATAGGTGTCTTCTCTGGAGCGCGGCATAGTCCCTCCGGGCGTATCCCATTGCAGGGCGTTTCGTCTTACCATTTAGAAGGGGATTATATCCCGGCGCCCGGCCCCGGCCAAACCCCTGCTCTGTCATTCCGAGGCGGCCGGCTGGCCGCCGAAGAATCCGGGCCCGGTGAAAGGCCCGGCTGAGAGCAGTCAGGGCCTCATCGCGCGACATAACGGGACGCGAGGATTTGGACGATCCACGTTTGGCGACATATTATTGTGTTGACAAATTGGCGCTTTCGTGGTAAGATGACTGTCAAGCACAAGAGAACAGCCTCACGAGCTAGTGCCGCACTGTTCGGTACTCTGCACAGGGAGGATAGAAATGCCCAAGGCAATCAGACTGGTAGTTGCGTTGAGCGTTACTGTTGTGTTGCTGGCCGCTCTCGGCGGCCTGGCGACAGGAGCCGGACCCGCCACCCAGACCGCTTCCGCGGCCCTGGTGGTGACCACTCAGGCTCAGGTGGGAGATCCCCTTGCCGTCGATCCCAAGACGGGCAAGCTCCCGGAGGACCCCCCCTACACCAGGGCCGAGGATATCTTTAACCCTCAACTTGCCCAGGCCCCGGTGAAGGACTCGGTGACGTGGAACCCCCTCTTCATGAGCGAGTTCGAGACCGTAATCGATGGGGATCCAACCAGCTCCTTGTTTGGCCAGATCTTTGCCGGCTCACGCAACGCCACGGAAAAGGTCTGGTTCCGGATGTGGTACGAGCCATGGCACTGGGACAAGGACTGGAACGCCAACGGCACGCTGGACCTGATCCCCGAGCTGCAAATCCCCTACACCTTGACCAAGGGCACCAAGTACGACGAGTGGTATCCGGCGGTAATGCAGGAGTTCACCTACATGCTGCTGGAGGCCAAGCAACTCAAAGACGATCCGCAGCCTCTGGCCGGTCCCGTAGACCGGTCACAGGGCGGTACGAGTTTCGTGTTCCCTGTGGGAAGTTCCGATTTCGGCGACAGCCCTGCAGGCAACGGCCTGGACAGCCTGGATGCTGACGAGGACCCCACCACTCCGCCGGACATTGTGCACGTCGAGAGTGAGCTCACCCTGTTTGAGCTGACCAAGATCGCTGCCGACTTTAACGGCAACGGCACGATCGACAACCTCGACAGCGACGCGGTCGCGCTCAACGGCAACGAGCTGGCCATCTTCCGTCTGGACAGCAAGCCGCTCACGACTGGAGCGAGGGTGCAGTTCCTGGATCACTACATCAAAGTGCTGGACGTGTTTGACGACAGCATTCTGATCGAGATCTGGTACACGGGTGACCTGACACC
This sequence comes from Anaerolineales bacterium UBA2200, assembly GCA_002327925.1. Taxonomy (GTDB): domain Bacteria; phylum Chloroflexota; class Anaerolineae; order UBA2200; family UBA2200; genus UBA2200. Next base: position 84,016 of record DCVA01000020.1, on the reverse strand, counting down.
GGCCCGCTTGGGTACGATGACCCTCTATACCGGCGATATGGTGCTTTCCGGACGGAACGGTCCCGGCCAGCGCATCAAGGCAGTGGCCAACGGCGGCACTGGCACCAACCTGTGCGATTTCCCCACCGGGCCCTGGTTCGCCTACCTGGAGACGATCGATACGGCCGAGTATCAGGCACGGATCATCATCGGGCGCGCCCTGGGCGCCACGCACACGGCCATGGAAGAGAGTCAGGGACAGCCTGACCTGTATCCCGGCGATCCCTGGTTTCTCAAACGCTTCTACGTCGATGGCCACGAATACAACGTGGTGGCCCTGCAGACCGAGGAGGGCGCCGCGACCACCGTGCCGCACGTCTGTACGCTGGACTCGAACGGCGACAAGGAAATCGACTACACCCTGTATCCACCTCCTCACGATCCAAGCTTCTTCAAGTTCATCACCATTCGCACTCCCGTCCCGAAAGCTGACCCGGAGGTGATGCGGTTCAAGGGCCCGCTGCCCGAACAGACCTGCACCGTGGAAGAGTGGCAGAAACTCGAAGAGCACGACGGCGGCTACCTCATCGAACAGCATTCGGTCCGGCTGGAAGCATACGAAGCAGGCGTAGACGAGCAGCTGTCCCTCATGGCGCCATTCAACCAGAGCCATTTCGTGCTGCTCGACGTGCAGGTTCTGGCCGACACGAGTTCCAACACTCTGGATTGCAGGACGTGCATCACGCAGACGTTGCATGGCTACAATTGCAACGAGGAGGGTGTGCCCAAATTCGGCAGGCTTCTGACGATAACCCTACCCAGCAAAGCGCACTCCTACTACTACCTGCCTGACGTGCAACCCAATTTGACGGGCTCGCTGTCCTGCGGCCGCGTGTTGCCTCCGCTGCAGAACTCCAAGAACTGGCAGTTGCTCGGCGAGCTGAAGGAAAAGTACGGTGAGCACGCCGGCGACGAGTTCTGGTACGTGGAGCAGTTCCACAGCCTGCCATGGGACTACACAGAATTCGTGCTCCCCAACATCCGCGCCTTCATCCCTGACCCGATCACTGACACCGCATACATTACGGATGGGGTGTACCTCTTGACCAGCGCCTGGCAGGCTCCGCAGAGCCAGGGTGCCCTCTGGACGCATGAAGTCGTCAGCCCTGCCCTGTACAACATGGCCTGGGATGCCGGAGAAGAGTGCTATGTTCGCAACGAGGGTGTTAACACGATGCCCGCCGGCTGGAAACCCAGGGTGACCTTCTGGTACGACCCTTCGCAGACCAACCCACCGTGGTGGAAGTACAAGAGCGATTCGGGCATCCGTCTCTACGGCTTGGGCGATGAAGGGCCTGGCGACGCCTCGGTGAAGGACCCCAAGGCTGCCTCATATCCGGTTGAGGTGCTGCCGTACACTGATCCCTGGGCGCCGTTCAACCCGCAGCTTGACCAGGCCCCGCCCAAGGACTCGCTGACCTTCAACCCGGCCTACATGGACAAGTACAACTATTCCGAGGGCGACGTCCTGGCCGACCAAGGTCTGTACTCGCAGCTCTCTATCCGCGAACACGACGCCAGGGAGAAGGTCTTCCTGCGCATGTGGTACGAGCCAAAATACCTGGACAAGTACCTTGTGTATGATCCCAAGGACCCCACACCGCCCTTCACGCGCACCGCGGTCTACACCTTCCCGGCAGTGATGCAAGAGTTCACCTACATGTACCTGGATACGATGGATCAGCCGGCGCACGCTCAGCCGGGATCCAGCACCTTTGCTTTCCCGATCGCCACGGGAGTGGACGAGCTCCCTCACCCCAATGCTCTGCCTATGCTCAGCGCCGGCTACGGGCTGACGAGCTTTGACGCCGATTTTGACCAGTTGCCCGATATCGTGCACCTGCACAGCGAGCGCTCGCTGAACAAGATCACCAATCTGAACGCCGATTTCAACGGCGATGGGATGCTTAACGAGCTGGACAAGGATGGCGTGTCGCTCAGCGGCGACGAGCTGGTTGTGTTCGCCCTCGAGGATATGGTCTTGCACAGGGGTGATTGCGTGCAGTTCCTGGACCATATCATCACACTCGACAATGTGCTAACCGGAGCGGCAGAATTGCAGTTCTGGTACGCCGGCGGTGGCCTGCATCAGGTTGGCGGGCTGTACTACTCCTATCCGGACAAGATTGGCTCGCCCCTCAAGGTGTCCGTCAATCAAATGGCCTTGGCCAACAAGTCGACTCGCTCCGTGCTGCCTTCTACGGGCAACCTGGGTCGCGTTGACGGCGCCTGGTTTGTCTTCGTCAACGCGGTCAACAGTAGGGACGAGACTGCCTCGGTCACCGTCGGTCGTGCTCTGGGCGCAACGCACAGCGCCATCGATAACGGCAGCGGCGGCCACGATCTCAAGCCGGGCGATCCCTGGTATCTGAAACGCTTCTTCGTCGACGGGCATGAGTACAACGTGGTGGCCCTCTACACGGCGCCCGCTGATTACCGCAACCCGGGCGATGAGCTTTACGAGTTCAAGTACATCACCATCCGTACGCCCGTACCGAAGGTTGACTTCGTCAACTACGAAGACTCCATCTACCTTCAGTCCTACCCGCCCACCGAGCAAGGGGAGCCGATATCGGTTCTGCCGCCCTTCAACTCCGTGCATACTGAGGTTGAGGACGTACAGGCCATCCCGGAGCGGACCAAGCAGAAGGTGGAGCCCTGCTGCATCACAGGAACCGTTGGCTTCGCCAACTCGGACTTGCGGAACTCAGACTGTGCGGGCGATCGGTTCACCTATGCGGTTCCCCCGCTCACTGTCTACATTGTGCACGAGCACAGCGAGCCTCAGTTCTTCGCCGAGCTGAAGGAGATGTACGTAGACACAGTTGACGGCAATGGGGTCTACACGGAAACCTGGCAGACGGTCCAGTGGCGCACGTTGCCCGACCGGTTCACGGAACTGAGCCTCAGGACCATGCCCGAGCTCGACAAGGAGAAGCAAGAGAACTACCGCTACCTGTTGACGAGCGACTGGGAGTCAGAGCAGAGCAGGACCTACTTCTACGGTTGCGATGATATATCGCAGGGTACTCTGGCCGGTTGGAATAGCGGCATTCCCGCCGCGAACCTGACCATCACGGGCACTGAGCAGACCTTCTTCCAGGCCCAGGAAGGCCAGACGACGAGGGTCAAGTTCCTGTACGATCCTTACGATCATGAGGACATCTACGTCAACCGATTGGGTGAGAACAACGGCAGCGCCTTCGCCCTGCAAAACGGGACGACCACCCTGCGCGTCTATGGCGATGGCATGCACAGCGTGCGCAAGGCGCCTGTGCCCCTGCCTCCCGTCACGCCCACGCCCACAGCAACGCCGACCCTCGTGCCTACTCCCACGCCGACCCAGACTCCGATCCCGGGCGGCACGGGCGTGATCACCGGCACGGCTCGTTTGCAGGGGCGCACCGTCCATAGCGGTATCCTGGTCAGCGCGGGCGGCAGAACAGGTGTCACGGCTGCGGATGGCAAGTTCACCATTGGCGGTCTGGGCGCTGGCAGCTATCTGGTGCGCGCCTCGGCTCCCGGCTACCTCTATGCCGACAAGGCCGGTGTGGCGGTCGTCAACGGCGCCGTGACCGGGCTGGCCCCTGTGCAGCTCTTCGGCGGTGACTGCGACGGCAACTGCAAGGTGGATCTGTTCGACCTGGTGCTGGTGGCCATCAACTACGGCTCCCAGCCGCCGAGCGATGCCCGCGCCGACGCCAACGGCAACGGCAAGGTCGATATCTTTGACCTGGTGCTGGTCGGCACCAACATGGACAAGCTTTGCGGAACCTCGTGGACCGCGCCAAGTATGGTCAAGGCCCAGGCCATCGAGCCCGCCTATCTGGAAGTTCTGCCGACCCACAACAAGGTGGTGCTGAACGACGTGTTCACCGTCACGCTGGCCCTGGATGAGGTCACAGGTCTCTACGGCATCGATGTGCAGCTCGGCTTTGCGCCCGGCGTGCTCGAGGTCGTAGACGCGGATCCGTTGACCGAGGGCGTCCAGATCCACAGGGGCTCGTTCCCGAACCCGACTCTGGGCGAGGTAACCGTGGCTCTGGCGGATAACGAAGCCGGTACGGCACGTTACGTGTTGACCCTGCTCAGCCCGGCTGAGCCGGCCTCCGGCTCCGGTGACCTGTGCTACATCGTCTTCCGCGCCAAGGCCGAGGGCTTTAGCTCCCTCACCATCAGTTCTGCGGCTCTGGTCGATAAGGACGCTGGCCCGCTGTCGGTCGTCACCTATGATGGATCGGTGCAGGTATCGCCCAAGTCGGTTTACATGCCGCTGGGCTACAAGAACGAACAACGCTAAGCGATATCCTATCAGGTAAGATCTGCTTCAAGGAGGGGGTTGAATGTTGAAGAGAACGGCTCTTTGCACCCTGCTGGCGCTGGCACTGATCCTGGCAGTGCTGCCTGCTTCGGCTCTGGCTCAAGGTACCATCGTGCTGGTCAATCCGCCGTCGCAGTCGGTCAACCAGGACGCCACGGTCGTCGTCGAGATCAAGATCGACTCTGTGACCGACCTGTACGGCGTCGATCTACGCCTGACCTTCGATGCGACCAAGCTCGAGGCACTCGATGCCAACACCACTTTGACCGGTGTGCAAGTCGAGCAGGGGGCGTTCCTGAATCCGGCTGAGGGCTTTATGGCTTCCAACCTGGCGGATAACACGACCGGTGCAGTGCAGTACGCGTTTGCCCTGCTGTCTCCGGCTCCGGCCGTCACTGGATCGGGTGTGCTGGTGCGCATCACCTTCCGCGCCAAGGCCGGGGGCAACGCGCTCGTTACCCTCAACTCGGCCACCCTCTCCAACAACCAGGCGCTGCCGATCACGTCGACCCTGGCTAACGGCTCGATCACCATCGTGCCGGTCGTGAGCCCGACGGCGGTTCCCACTGCGTCCCCCGTGCCGACAGCAGTACCCGGCCCGGGCACCACCTACGTGGTCAAGTGGGGCGATACCCTGTACTCTATCGCGCGGCGCTTTGG
>DCVA01000020.1:0-78971 GCA_002327925.1 Anaerolineales bacterium UBA2200 | reverse complement strand
TCGCCTGTGCCGGGCAGCTATGTAGTGCTGGCAGGGGATACGCTCTACCGCATCGCGGCCAAGTTCGGGGTGACGGTGAACGCCATCGTGGCGCTCAACAACATCGCCAATCCGAACTATATCCGCGCCGGTCAGGTCCTGCTCATTCCGACGGGCACGACCCCCGGGCCTGTGCCGTCCAAGACCCACCTGGTGGTGGCGGGCGATACGGTTTACGGCATAGCGGCCAAGTACGGCGTCAGCTACTGGTCCATCGTCACGCTCAACAACCTGGCCAACCCGAATCTGATCTACGTCGGCCAGACGCTACTGATCCCCTAGTCCGCTCTTGAAGAGGGCCAGGCATTGCGAGTATCCAGCGATGCCTGGCCCTTTGACCTGTTTGCTGCACCATGAGCCGGATGGCTGGAACCCTGGGTAGGCGATGATGGAGAGACCGTCTGGCTTCGCCACCTGTTCTCCTCGACGAACGCCGACTCTGCGTCCGCCTCGACGCCGCCTTGCCCTGCTGTCGGTCCTGGCCGCCGCGCTCCTGATCCTGCTCTCTGCGGGTGCTATCCGGGCTCTTGGGACCCGCGTCCACCTTGCCCCCCAGGACACCATGCTTCAGCCGGGGCAGACCGTGACCCTCGAGGTGCGCATCGATGAGGTGAGCAACCTCTACGGCCTGGATCTGCTGTTGACCTTCAACCCCGAGACGCTGGTGGTGCTCGATTCCGATGGCAACAGCCCGGAGCTGCCGCGGATTGCCCCGGGCGGATTCCTCAACCTCACGCAGGCCTTTACCGCCACCAACCTGGTGGACAACAGCGCCGGACAGGTTCGCTTTGTCCAGGCCCTCCTGTACCCGGCCGCGCCGGCCAACGGCAGCGGAGTGCTGGCCCGCATCACCTTCCGCGCCGTAGCGCCTGGAAACAGCCTGTTACTGCTCCAGGTGGCCCTGGCCAACCAGAGCGCAGGGGCTATCCCCGCCTCGGTCAGCGGCGGCCAGATTCTGGTTCTGGACGACGCTGCCACGCCTACCGCCACACTGACGGCACCGCCCACGTCGACCACCACGCCTGTGCCGACTGCCACGGCCAGCGCTACAGGCACGGCCACCAGGACACGCACCGCCACGCCGGGCAACTCGCCGACCCCCACTCAGACCGCCACACGGCTTCCCGGCGGCCACGGTGTGTTTGTTCCGCTCACTCTGCGCGGCTTTGACCAGCCCACCGCGACGCCTATGCCGCCCATGCCGTCGGCGACCCCTGCCGCCTCCGCCACGGCAGAGCCGACTCTGACTGTGGCACCGGGGGCCACCGCATCGCCGACGCCCACCCTGGCGGCCTTCCATGTACAGCTTGTCGACAACCCCGGCTTCGAGGTCGATGCCGCCTGGATTTCTCTGGGCGGCGCTCCGCCTGTCTACTCAGTCGTGTACGCCTACGGCGGCCTGCGCTCGATGAGACTGGGTATCGACTCGGCCTATGCCGGCCGTGTGTGGTCCTCGGTTCAGCAGACTGTGCGGATCCCGGCTCATCTTGCCACGGCCGAGCTGCGCTTCGTCTACTTTCCGGCCGGCTGGCCGATGGATGGCGATGACCTGTACCTCTACGTGCGCCGGGCGAGCGACAGCGTGGTCCTGACCAGCGCACGCTGGATGGAATGGGAGCAGGCCTGGCACAGCTATACCCTCGATTTGCTGGCCTGCGCCGGGGAAGAGGTGGTGCTGCAGATCGGCCTCTACAACGACGGCCAGGGCATCACCTCCGTCTACCTCGACGATGTCGAGCTCTGGGTGAGCGGCCCCGGCTGAGAGCCCCCGCGCTCAGCGAGCTGAATGCCATTCTCGGCCTGGCCCCCTGTCATTTGGAGGAGAAGCCGAAGAATCCGTGTTCCGCCAACGCGTCAAAACCCTTGACAAGCACCCTAAACTATGATATACAGGATTAGCTTTGGCTTTCGTACGGAGAGGAGACCTGGTTGACCGCAGCGGTTCTTTCTGTGGTGGGCAGAGGCAATGTCGGCAAGACCACCTTCCTGGTCGGTCTGGTTGTCGAGCTCAAGAAGCGCGGTTATCGCGTGGCCACGATCAAGCACTTTGAGCGCGACTTTGAGACGGACAAGCCGGGCAAGGATAGCTGGCGGCTCACCGAGGCGGGCAGTGACGTGTCCATCATCGCCGCGCCACAGAAGGTGGCCATGGTGCGCCGTCTGCAGCGTGAGCTGAGCCTGGACGAAATCGTAGCATCCTTGCCTGAGATGGACATCGTTCTTACCGAGGGCTACAAGCAGGACCACAAGCCAAAAATAGAGGTGGTTCGCCAGGCCGTGACGCGCGAGCTGATCTTTGCGCCGCCTGAGCTGGTGGCCGTAGTGAGCGACATGACCTTCGAGGTGAATGTTCCGCAATTTGCCCTGGAAGATGCGAGTGGCGTGGCCACTCTGATCGAGCAGAACTATATCAAGGCCAACAGGCCATAGACCCGGATATAAGGAGGCTTTTGGGCCATGCCCAGGGTGGTGTGCTGGCAAACTGATTGTCTCTATAACGCCAACGGCAAGTGCCGCGCCGTGGAGATAGAGTACGATCCCTCGGATGGGTGCCTGACTATGGAGCCGCGCTCCGGAGTCGAAGAGGTCGAAGACGAAGATGGTGAGCGCTGGGATCGTCGCGGCATGCACCTGCTGGAGGACGAGGAGTAGGCAGTCCAGCAAAACGCTCATCACCCTGAGCGCGGCGAAGGGTCTCGCGCGTAGATTCTTCGGCTTTCTCAGAATGACATGGGCCGCCCCTCATTTGCATTTTGCTCCCACCTGCGGTATCATTGCCTCCGCTTCATGGTGGACGTAGCTCAATGGCAGAGTACTGGTCTGTGGAACCAGGTGTTGCGGGTTCGAATCCCGTCGTCCACCCCAGGTGAGTCCTTGAGAGCGTAGAGCATGGCTGCTCACGCTCTTCTTTGTTCCAGGAGGCTGGCGATGAGTCCCGTTGAACCACGGCTGCCAAAAGGGATGCGTGATGTGTTACCCCAGCAGATGGTGCTGAGGCAACATGTGCTGTCGATCCTGGAAGAAGTGTTCGCGCAGTTCGGCTTTGAGCCGCTGATCACCCCTGCGGTCGAGCTGGAGGAAATCCTGCTCGGCAAAGGCGGCTCCGAGTCGGAAAAGCTGATCTTTAATGTGGAGCATGTCGGGGGCAAAGAGCGCCTGGCCCTGCGCTACGACCTCACCGTGCCCCTCAGCCGGGTCGTCGGTCAGTATCCGGATCTGCCCAAGCCGTTCCGGCGCTACCAGATCGCTCCCGTATGGCGCGCGGAGCGTCCGCAGAAGGGCCGCTACAGAGAGTTCTACCAGTGCGATGCCGACATAGTCGGCAGCGCCAGCATGCTGGCCGATGCCGAGATCATCGCCATGATCTACACGATCCTGCGGCGGCTGGGCTTTGAGCAGTTTGTGACCCTCATCAACGACCGCAAGCTGCTTGCCGGTCTGGGTCAGTATTCCGGCGTGCCAGCTGACCAGGTGCCCGTACTCCATCGCACCATCGACAAGCTGGACAAGATCGGTGCCGATGGCGTACGCGAGGAGCTGGGCAAGGCGGGCCTGTCCCTGCCAAGCGTGGACCGGCTGCTGCAGATGATGCGTCCAGTCGATGGGGCGGCTGCCGACTTGCAGGCGTTGCGTCAGGAGCTCAAGGACATTCCCTCCGCAGTGGAGGGAATAGACGAACTGTCCGAGCTGGTGGGCTATCTGCCAGCACTGGGAGTGGACCCGGACTGCTATCGGATTGACCTGGCGATGGTTCGCGGTCTGGATTACTACACAGGGCCAATCTACGAGACGGTGGTGGAAAAGCCCCGCATCGGCAGCATCACAGGGGGCGGCCGGTTCGATGGCCTGGTCGGGCGGTTCTCCAACAAGAACTATCCGGCTACCGGCACGACGGTCGGCATCGAGCGCATCCTCGATGTGATGGAGGAGCTGCAAATGCTGCCGCCCGGCATGGGCCAGACCTCCGTACAGGTGCTCGTGACCCTGTTTGGCGATACGCTGCAGAACGAGTCGCTAAAGCTGCTCACCGAGCTGCGGCTTGCCGGCCTGCGCTGCGAGTTGTACTATTCGCCAGACCCGATTGGCACGCAGATTCGCTACGCTCTGAAAAAGGGCATCCCCTTCGTGGTGATCGCCGGACCGGACGAGCTGGCACAGGGTAAGGTAGCCCTTCGTGACCTGAGAACCCGCGAGCAGGTGCTGGTCGAGCGGAAATCCGCGGCCTCCGCACTGGAGCGCAGCCTGAACGCTGCGTGCAGCTAAGGCAGGAGGCAGACCAGTGGAGCTTGCTGCAGTCGGCGCCCTGGAAGGCGCGATTGGCTTTCGCTTCCGCGACCAGACCCTGCTGCGTCGCGCTCTCACCCATTCCTCCTTCCTGAACGAGAATCCGGCCTGCACCTGGGGCGACAATGAGCGGCTCGAGTTCCTGGGGGACGCGGTGGTCGACTTTCTCGCCGCTGATCTGATCTTTGGGCGCTATCCCGAGTGGGAGGAAGGAGAGCTGACCAGCCTGCGGGCGGAGATGGTGAGGGCTGACAGTCTGGCCCGCTTCGCCATCGAGCTGGGGCTGGGAGCGCATCTCAACCTGGGACGCGGGGAGGAGCAGAGCGGGGGGCGGAATCGCCCGGCGCTGCTGGGCGACGCTTTCGAGGCGCTGGTGGGTGCTGTCTACCTCGAAGGGGGCATGGAAGCGGCGAGCGGGTTCGTGCTGCCCTTCCTGCGCGGCTTTCTCGACGGTCGTAATGGCCTGTTGAAGCGGGATGCCAAGAGCCGGCTGCAGGAATGGTCCCAGGCCAACTACAAGTCGACCCCCTCCTACGTCATTGTCGAAGAAACCGGGCCCGACCACGCTCGCCTGTTCACGGTGGAGGTGCAGATCCGCGGCGACGCGCGCGGCAGAGGCACAGGTCGCAGCAAGCAGGCGGCGGAGCAGGCGGCGGCCGAGGCCGCGCTTGAAAGGTGCCCCGACGGGATCACGCGCCGGCTGGCCTCGGTTCACCAGGGCCCGGCGGCCCCGCTCTAGTCCCTCAGCCGCTCACCACGCGGTTCTGCAGAGTGCCCAGACCCTCGATAAAGCACTCCACCAGGTTGCCCACGTTCAGGGGCGCGATGCCCTCGGGCGTGCCTGTGGCGATCACATCTCCCGGCTCCAACGTCATGTAGCTGCTGATCGTGGCGATCAACAGGGGGATCTTGAAGATCATCATACCCGTGTTGGAGCGCTGACGAATCTCCCCGTTCACGCTCAGGGTCAGGTTCAGGTTGTGCGGGTCGGTCACCTCGTCGGGCAGCACCAGGGTGGGGCCCATGGGGCAGAATGTGTCATAGCTCTTGGAGCGGAACCAGGGCCACTTTTTTTCCTGATGGGAGCGCTGCACATCCCTTGCCGTGATGTCGTTGAGGATGGTGTAGCCGGCCACAAAGGTCATCGCTTCCGCTTCTTCCACCCTGCGGGCCCGGCGGCCGATGACCACGGCCAGTTCAATCTCCGGGTCGAGGCGCTTCACCCCTGCGGGATAGAGAATGTCGTCCCCCGGGCCGCAGACAGCCGACGGCGCCTTGGCAAAGAGGACCGGCTCCTGAGGCACCTCGTTGCCGCTCTCCTGCGCGTGCGCCGCATAGTTGCGGCCCAGTGCCACGATCTTGGTCGGCCGGCCGATGGGCGCCAGCAGCCTGCCCGGCGCGGGCCAGGCAAAGGCCCTGGACCCGGTTTTGGAGCGCATTTCCTCCAACCACCCAGAAGCGTCCGCGAGCAGGTTCGGGTGGTTCTCCAGCAGGTCCAGCATCGTCGGTCGAGGATGGGCGTACATCCACGGGAAGTCATCGACGTGGCGGGCCAGGTAGGCGCTCAGGTTGAACCACTGGTCGCCCTGACCGAGCCCGATCCGAGGACCCGATTCGTGGTATGCGTTGCAGAGCTGCATGGCAAGCCCCCTTCGTGGTTTCTGTGCTGCTTTGTAGCACGCTGCCGGTCCTTTGTCAAGTGGTGGGCGGCGCTTTCCCGACCCGACCCTTCGAGGAGTATAATGCCTGCGTGCTCTCACGGTTGTCCGGCAGGTCAACAGCGCCGGGACGGACCAGCGTGCCCGCCCTGTGCACCACCGTGTGCGGGGCAGAGCTGAACACACAAACCCCAGGAGGCGAGTCATGGCCAAACGAGTCGTCCGCGCTCCGCGAGGCAGCCAGATCACCTGCAAGGGCTGGCAGCAGGAAGCGGCCATGCGCATGCTGATGAACAACCTCGATCCGGACGTGGCCGAAAAGCCCGATGAGCTGATCGTCTATGGAGGGCGGGGCAAAGCGGCGCGCAACTGGGCCTGCTTCGACGCCATCGTCAGCGCCCTGAAAGGTCTGGAGAACGACGAGACCCTGCTCGTCCAGTCGGGCAAACCGGTCGGCATTTTTCGCACCTACCCGGACGCACCCCGCGTGCTCATTGCCAACTCGAACCTGGTCGGTAAGTGGGCCACGCAGGAGCATTTCGACCGGCTCGATGCCCAGGGCCTGATGATGTACGGGCAGATGACCGCAGGAAGCTGGATCTACATCGGCACGCAGGGCATCCTGCAGGGCACGTATGAGACCCTGGCCGCTGCGGCGGAGAAGCATTTTGGCGGCAGCTTGAGGGGCAAGTTCGTCCTGACGGCAGGCCTTGGCGGAATGGGCGGGGCACAGCCGCTGGCCGTAACGATGAATGAAGGCGTGGCCCTCGTTGTGGAAGTGGATCCGGCACGTGCCCGTCGCCGGTTGGACACGCGCTACGTGGACACGCTGGTCGACGACCTGGAAGAAGCCATGACCCTGGTCGAGGATGCGGTCCATCGCCAGCGTCCCCTCTCCGTCGGGCTGATCGCCAATGCCGCCGACGTCTTCCCCGAGCTGGTGGCCAGAGGGATCACCCCCGATGTGGTCACAGACCAGACCTCCGCCCACGATCCGCTGAACTATGTTCCCAACTCTCTCTCGTTGGAGCACGCCGACGAGCTCCGCCGCCGCGATCCGGCCGAGTACACCCGACGCTCGATGGAGTCGATGGCCGCCCATGTGCGCGCCATGCTGGAGATGCAGAGGAAGGGCGCCGTGGTGTTCGACTATGGCAACAACCTGCGCCAGCGGGCTTTTGACGCCGGCGTCAGGGACGCCTTTGACTATCCCGGCTTTGTGCCCGCCTACATCCGCCCTCTGTTCTGCTGGGGCAAGGGTCCCTTCCGCTGGGTGGCCCTTTCGGGAGATCCGAAGGACATCCACGTTACGGACGAGGTGGTGACTCGCGAGTTCGCCTACGACGAGCACCTGGTGCGCTGGATCAACATGGCTCACGAGCGAGTGGCCTTCCAGGGCCTGCCCTCGCGCATCTGCTGGCTGGGCTATGGCGAGCGTGCTCGCTTCGGCCTGCTGATCAACGACCTGATCGCCAGGGGCAAGATTTCTGCCCCGATCGTGATAGGGCGCGACCATCTCGACGCCGGCTCGGTGGCCAGCCCCCGCCGCGAGACGGAGAGCATGCGCGATGGTTCGGACGCGGTCGCCGACTGGCCCATTCTCAACGCCCTGCTCAACGCGGTGGGCGGCGCAACCTGGGTGAGCTTTCATCACGGCGGCGGGGTAGGCATCGGCTATTCCCTCCATGCGGGGCAGGTGATTGTGGCCGACGGCACGCCCGAGGCGGCGCGCCGGCTCGAACGAGTGCTGACCTACGACCCCGGCATGGGCATCGTGCGCCACGCCGACGCGGGGTATCCGGAGGCCCTGGAAGCGGCCAGGAAGCACGAAATCTCGATCCCGATGCTCGGTGCTGCGGAAGAGAAAGGGAGCGGAGCGCAATGAACCATGTTCTCATCTACCTTGCCCTTGGTCTGGTCGCCGGCACAGCCAGCGGTTTGATCGGCATAGGCGGCGGCGTGATCATCGTGCCCGTGCTCTGCCTGCTGGGCTATAGTCAGCACCAGGCCCAGGGCACCACCCTGGCTTTGATGGTTCCGCCCATCGGCCTGCTCGCCGCCTGGACCTACTATCGACAGGGCTATGTGAACCTGAAGGTGGCGGGGCTGATCTGCCTGGGCTTTTTTGTGGGCGGCCTGCTGGGGGCCAGATTCGCCACAGCCATGCCGGCCGAGGCCCTGCGCAAGGTGTTCGGCGTGGCGATGCTCATCATTGCCCTGCGGATGATCTTTTCCTCCTGAAGGGGCGGCGCACCGGCCGACGAGCCTTGACCCGTCTTCCCTTCGGGGCTATACTGGCTTGGTAGTGCCTCGTTCGCGACTCTCGTTTCGGGTCGACGTCTTCCAGGGCATGCACCGGCGCCGAAGCCGGGCTAGCCAAGGTGGGTGAAGGATGCCACAGGTCGTAATCGAGAACCCGATCCTCAACTCCCCCTTTGACGAACCCTGCCGCCACTTTCGCTTCTCCGAAGACGGGATTACCAACGAGGTCGTTGAGAGCCGCCGCAGCAGCTCCTACTTTGTCCCCATCCCCCGACCGCGCAAGCGCGGTTCCCAGCTCTCCTTCGAGACTGAGTGGACGGAGGACCGCCTCAAGGAGAACGAGTTCATCAACCAGGTGCGTCAGCGTGTGGCACAATGGCGGCGCGGCGGCCGAGTAGGGATCACCCGCACCACGGCTCGCCTGCTGGAGTACTGGACGCGCCCGGATCGCGAGAGGCGCCTGTTCTTCTGCCAGATTGAGGCCATGGAGACGGCCATCTATCTTACCGAGGTTGCCTCCCGCTACGGCGAGGCCTGGATCGATAACGCCCTGCGGGAGGCCAACGCATCGTCCGATCCGCTGCTGTATCGAGTCGCCTTCAAGATGGCCACCGGGAGCGGCAAGACCCTGGTCATGTGCATGCTGATCGCCTGGCACACGCTGAACAAGGTGGCCAATCCCCAGGACGCACGCTTCTCCGATGCCTTTTTGGTGGTTACTCCGGGGATCACCATCCGCGACCGGCTGCGGGTGTTGCTGCCCAACGACCCGGGTAACTACTATCGCCAGCACGACCTCGTACCGCCCGACCAGCTCACGCAGCTTGGCCGAGTCAAACTGGTAATCACGAACTTTCACGCCTTCATGCCGCGCGAACGGACCGCCGCCGGCAAGCTCACCAAGGCCCTTCTGGGTCAGGGCGCAGGTGGGGCCGAGAGCCCCTTCACCGAGACCCCCGCGCAGATGGTGCGGCGCGTCTGCCGAGAGCTCGGCACCAAGCGCAACCTGGTCGTGATCAACGACGAAGCGCATCACTGCTATCGGCGCAAGCCCCGGAATGGCGACGAGCGTCTGAGCGCCGAGGAACGGCGCGAGGCCGACCGTCGTGAAGAAGAGGCGCGGGTGTGGATCTCGGGGCTGGAAGCGGTGAAGCAAAAGCTGGGTTTGCGCGTGATCTATGACCTCTCAGCCACGCCCTTCTTCCTGCGCGGATCCGGGTATGACGAAGGCACCCTGTTTCCCTGGGTGGTGTCCGACTTTTCGCTGATCGACGCCATCGAGTGCGGGATCGTCAAGGTCCCCCGCGTGCCGGTCGAGGACAATGCGATGCTGGGGCCGCAGCCCACGTACCGTGACCTATGGCAGCACATTCGCGACGAGCTGCCCAGAAAAGGGCGCCGAACGGAGACGCTCGGCGCAGAGCCCTCGTTGCCGGCTGAGCTGGAAGGGGCGCTGCAGAGTCTGTACAGCAACTATGAAAAGTACTACCGCCTCTGGGAGCAGAACACGCTGGCGCGTGAACGCGGCCAAACCGCTCCTGTCTTCATCGTCGTGTGCAACAACACCAGCACGTCCAAGCTCGTGTTCGACTACATCGCCGGCTGGGAAAAGCCGCTCCCGGATGGCTCGACCGTGGTGGTGCCTGGAAAACTGACCCTTTTCAGCAACGAGAAGGACCGCGGCTGGGCGGCGCAACCCAATACCATCCTCATCGACAGCGCTCAGCTCGAGTCGGGCGAAGGCATGAATGACGAGTTCAAGCGCGTGGCAGCGGTCGAGATCGACGAGTTCAAGGCCGAGTACCGTCGTCGCTTCCCGGGGCGGGATGCGGCGGACCTGACCGACGAGGACCTGCTGCGGGAGGTGATGAACACCGTGGGCAAGCCGGACAAGCTGGGCGAGCCCATCAAGTGCGTGGTATCCGTGTCCATGCTTACCGAGGGCTGGGACGCCAGCACAGTCACCCATATCCTGGGCGTGCGCGCCTTTGGCACCCAGCTCCTGTGCGAGCAGGTGGTGGGCCGCGGCCTCCGCCGCACCAGCTACGCGACCAACGAGAACGACCTGTTCGACCCTCAATACGCGGAAGTGTACGGCGTGCCGTTTTCTTTCATCCCCTGCGCCGGCGCTCCCAGGGACGTTACGCCTGGCAAGCCGACCACGCACGTACGGGCACTGGAGGACAGAATCGCCTGCGAGGTCACCTTCCCTCGCGTGATCGGCTACCGCTACGACCTGCCCGGCGAGCGTCTATCGGCGCGGTTCACGGACGACAGTCGCCTGTCGATCTCGACGGCCGACTTGCCGACGCGGACCGAGGTAGCGTCGATTGTCGGTGAAACGGTGCACCACGAGCTCTACGGCCTGAAGGCGCGCCGGGAGCATGAGATCGATTTTGTTCTGGCCAGACTGGTACTGGACAAGTATTTTCGGGATGGCGACGGCAATCCACGGCCGTGGCTCTTCCCGCAGATCCTGCAAATCACGCGGCAGTGGCGCCTGGAATGGGTGACCTACAAGGACGATACCTTCCCGCAGGAACTGCTCCTCACGGCTCTGTCCCACGACGCCGCCGACCGCATCTATGGCGCCATTGTGCGCGGAGAGTCGGGTCCGGCTACCCTGCGGCCCATCTTGCGGCCATTCGACACGCTCGGCTCCACGCGCTACGTCGATTTCGACACCACGCGCGACGTGTACCGGACCCATCGTGAGCGCTGCCACGTGTCGCACGTGGTTTGCGACACCGGCTCATGGGAGCAGAAGATGGCTCAGGTGCTGGAGGATATGCCGGAGGTGCGCTGCTACGTCAAGAACCACAACCTGGGCTTTACCATTCCCTACACGTTGAATGGCGAGGAACGGCAGTACAGGCCCGATTTCATCGTGCGGATGAATGATGGCCTGAACCTGATTCTCGAAGTGTCGGGCGAGCCACGCAAAGACAAGGCCGCCAAGGTGGCCACCGCGCGCACCCTGTGGGTGCCGGCAGTGAACAACCACGGCGGGTTCGGGCGGTGGGAATTCCTGGAGATCAGCGATCCGTGGGATGCAGCGAGCACGATGCGGGGATTCCTCAACCTCAAGGGAGTGCAGCCGTGAAAGAGGCCCAAGCCCTGGAGCTGATTCAATCCATACGTACGGGCAAGTACGAAGAGGCTGCAATCGAGGTGAAGGCAGCGCACAAGGCATTGCCGGCGCACCTCTCCGAGGAGCTGTCGGCCCTCGCTAACCGCACCGGCGGCGGACTGATTGTCCTGGGGTTGGACGAGCTCCACGGCTTCGCCGTCACGGGCGTTGCCGATGTGCAGAGTACTCTGACCAACCTCGCCAATATGGCGTCGGACATGGAACCTGCATTGCGGCTCGGTTGCACCGTGGTTGCTGTTGAAGGAAAGCACTGTATTGTCGTGGAAATCCCCGAGTGCCCGCTCCAGCACAAGCCTTGCCACAACAGAGACGCCGGCTTGCAGAAGGGCAGCTATATCAGAGTGGTCAACACAAGCCGACGAATGACCGACTATGAAGTTTTCGGCTACGTCAGCAACCGCAGTCAACCGCAATTCGACCGCGAACTCGTTGCGGAAGCTGACCTTGCAGAGCTGGATACCGCGGCGATACGGTCCTACCTGGACAAGCTGAAAGCAGCGCGGCCCAAGCTCTGGGAGCGGCTGCACATGGAGGACAAGCTGCTGTCGGACCAACTCTGCGCGGTGGACATTGCTAGGATGCAGAACGACACTCCGCGAACCACCCTGGCGGGGCTGCTCTGCTTCGGGATCTGGCCCCAACGGTTTCTTCCCTCGCTGATGGTGACGTTCGTGCGCTACCCTGGGACAACGACGGACGAACGGGGGCCGCTCAAGCAGCGTTTTCTGGACAGCGCCAAATTCGAAGGGCCTCTCCCCCAGGTTGTTGAAGAAACAGTCCGACGCATCGCCGCTAACATGCAACACAGCACGCTCGTCGAAGGCATTTTCCATCGCACGTTGCCCGAGTACCCGGAGGAGGCCATACGCGAAGCGGTGGTGAATGCCATAGCTCACCGTGATTACAGTCCCATGGCGCGGGGAAGCCAGATTCGTGTGCAGATGTTCGCGGATCGCTTGGAGGTGCAGAGCCCTGGCGGGTTGTTCGGGGCCGTGACCGAGGAGAATCTCGAGGAAGCGCAGTCAACCCGGAACCAGTTGCTGGTGCGATTGCTGGAAGAACTCGGAATGGTCGAGAACCGTGGGTCTGGCATACGCGCCATGCTGGCGGCCATGCGGGAGGCGCACCTGGAGCCGCCTCGTTTTGTGGACTCGCGCAGCTTCTTTCAGGTCACCTTTAGGAATGTCTCGCTAATGAGACCCGAGTCTGTGAAATGGCTGAACCAGTTCGGGGGGTACCCCCTGAGCGACAACCAGCGCATGGCTCTGGTGTACCTGCAAAACAATGAGCAAATGACCAACAGCGACTATCGACGCTTGAACAATGTAGCGGACACCATCCAGGCCACGCGTGAGTTGAAGAAGATGGTCGAGCAGGGATTGATTGAAATGCACGCCAGCCGACGCTGGGCGACCTATTCTCTGGCCCCCAACCTGAAGACAGCAGCAGACATCTCGCTGCTGTCCGAGAATGAGCAAAGAGTGCTCCAGCTCGTTCTAGAGCGAGAATCCGTAAGCCGGCAAGATTGCCTGAAGGTACTGCCAATTAGCGCTAGGCA
This sequence comes from Anaerolineales bacterium UBA2200, assembly GCA_002327925.1. Lineage (GTDB taxonomy): Bacteria > Chloroflexota > Anaerolineae > UBA2200 > UBA2200 > UBA2200. The sequence continues at coordinate 66,019 of DCVA01000020.1, read as the reverse complement.
GGTCACCTACCTGTTGAGTCGCATGGTAGCGCAAGGCCACCTGGCGCGAATGGGAGAGAAGCGTGGAGCGCGCTACACGCTGCCGCCGATATGAACACACCTATGAACAATTCGTGTTCATAGAAGTGTACAATAGCCGACGGGAAGAACTGGCGTCCGGCTGTACTTGTCGGATACGAAATGTTCGACCATGCACCCATAGAAAGCAGGCCGAATCATGACCGAACGAGTGACCAGCTTGACCCACAGCGACAAGCGCGCCAACATCCCCACGGAGGAACTGCGCGACTTTGTGGCCGATGACGAGGAACACCCGACCACCGTAGAGTACCCAGGCCTGCTCTATGCGCGCGACCCGTCGCTGGACCCGCAGCTGGTGTGGAAGGGCAAGGACGAGCAGGACAGGCAGGCGCTGAGCGTGCCGGCGGTACCCATCTACATTCAGGAAAAGATCCAGCCACAGGCGATCATCGAGCAGGTGCGCTCCGATGCTCGCAAGGGGGCCGCAGCGCAGCAACTGGATTTCTTTGCCGATTTCAACGGCATCGCCTTTGAGGACCTGGTGGATTTCTACCAGCATGAGCAGAACTGGACCAACCGTCTGATCCTGGGCGACAGTCTGCAGGTGATGACCTCCCTGGCCGAGAAGGAGGGCCTCAAGGGCCAGGTGCAGATGATCTACATCGACCCTCCCTATGGCATCAAGTTCGGCTCAAACTGGCAGGTCAGCACGCGCAAGCGCGATGTCAAGGATGGCAAGGCCGAGGACACGACGCGCCAGCCGGAGCAGATCAAGGCCTTCCGGGACACGTGGGAGTTGGGCATCCATTCTTACCTGTCGTACCTGCGCGACCGGCTGACCGTGGCTCGGGAGCTGTTGACGGAGAGCGGGTCGGTCTTTGTCCAGATTGGCGACGAGAACGTGCACCTGGTGCGATGCCTGATGGATGAGGTGTTTGGGAGCGAGAACTTCGTGGGGCTTGTTACGTTCTCCAAGACGAGTGGGGCCAGCAGTCCGATGGCTAAGACCCTGGTCCTGGCAGGCACCACGGACCACATCCTTTGGTATGCGAAGAACCAAGACGGAATAAAGTACCGCCAGCTTTTCTCGGACAAGGCGCAGAACGAGACCCTACCGCAGGTGTTCTCTTGGATCGATCTTCCCGATGGCAGCAGACGCGTACTGACGGCCCAGGAGCGGGCCGAGCCGGCCAACATGCCGCCGGATGCAAGGGTGTTTGCACGCGCCGACCTGACATCGCAGACTCCGGCAGATAGCATTTCCTTTCCCGTGGCATTCCAAGGCGCGACATACTACCCAGGAAATCGAGGATGGCGCACGCACAGGGACGGCATGGCAAGGCTGCATAGAGCGCTGAGGTTGGTCGTAAGTGGCCGCTCGCTTCGCTATGTTCAGTATCTTGGCGACTATGCAGTGTCTCCGATCAGCAATCTGTGGATCGACACAGCTACTGGCAGCTTCACTGAGGACAAGGTCTACGTGGTCCAGACTGCCACTAAAGTGATCGAGCGCTGTCTCCTTATGACCACCGACCCCGGCGACCTGGTGCTAGACCCGACCTGCGGCAGCGGTACCACCGCGTACGTCGCAGAGCAGTGGGGCCGGCGCTGGATCACCATCGACACGAGCCGCGTGGCCGTCGCCCTGGCGCGGACGCGGCTGATGGCTGCGCGCTATCCCTACTACGTACTGGCTGCCGAAGCGGAGGCGGGCGCGCTCGGCCAGCCGAGGTCGCCAGACGTGCGCAAGGGGTTCGTCTACAAGAGCGTGCCCCATGTGACGCTCAAGTCCATTGCCAACAACGAGGACATAGACGCCATCCATGCCCACTGGCAGGAGCAGCTTGAGCCCATCCTCGAACGGCTGAATGTGTTGCTCAAGCAGACGTGGCGGGAATGGGAGGTGCCACGCGAGCCAGACAAGGGCTGGCCGGCCGAGGCGGGCAGGCTGCTGGAGGAGTGGTGGACGGCACGTCGCTCACGTCAGATGGAGATGGACGATTCCATCGCCCGCCACGCCGATACGGAGCTGCTCTACGACCAACCGCAGGAAGATGCCAAGAGGGTGCGGGTGAGCGGTCCCTTCACCGTGGAGAGCCTCTCTCCACATCGGGTGCTATCGACGGAGGACGAGCGTCCCGCCAGCGAGGCGCGCGGGCAGGTCGAAACGGCGGACCGCTTTGTGCCCATGATCGTGGAGAACCTGCGCAAAGCGGGTGTGCAGAACACGGTGCGCGATGAGCGCCTGCGCTTTGAGCGGCTCGAGCCCTACCCCGGTACATGGATCCATGCTGCCGGCGAGTACACGGAGAAGGACAACCACGGCCAGCCGGTCACACGCCGCGTTGCCGTGTCCATCGGCCCAGAGCACGGCACGGTGGGGCCGCAGCAGGTGAAGGACGCGGCCAAGGAGGCCGTGCAGGGCCTGGGATTCGACCTGCTGGTGGTGTGCGGCTTTGCCTTCGACCCCCACGTCTCCGAGGAGGCCAAGCGCTACGGCAAGCTCACGGTCCTTGCGGCGCGGATGAACCCCGACCTGGCCATGGGCGACGAACTGCTCAGAAAGACAGGAGCGGGGAACCTGTTCATGGTCTTTGGCGAGCCGGACCTCGCGGTCAAGAAGCAGAAGGATGGCAGCATCGTCGTGGAGGTTCGCGGCGTCGATGTGTATGATCCGACCACGGGGCAGGTGCGCAGCTCCTCCACCGACGACATCGCCTGCTGGTTCATCGACACGGACTATAGCGGCGAGAGCTTTTTCGTGCGTCACGCCTACTTCACCGGCGCCGACCAACCGTACGACAAGCTCAAGCGCGCCCTCCGCGCGGACATCGACGAGGCCGCCTGGTCGGCGCTATATACAACGACGAGCCGTCCCTTCCCAACGCCGTCCGGAGGCAAGATCGCCGTCAAGGTCATCAACCACTATGGGGATGAAGTGCTGAAGGTGATCCAGGTGTCCGCCTAGGTCGTCGGCCTAGGGGGCACATTTGACAAATATAACAAAAATGTTATAGTGGTTAACACAGAGGCGCTTTGATGCCTGCCGGACCATCACAATGGATAGTCGAGTTCTTCCCACCGGAGGAGACGAATCCGCCGCCCAAAAAGGCAATGGATGACCTCGACCGTAAGGACTTGGCAGAGGTCTCCTGGTGGCTGGAGCAGCTTGGAAGTTGGTCCTTACGCGCTTCAAGAGACTCACCGAGTGGCCAAGATAGTGGGAAGCCGAGAAGGGCTACTAGAACTCGGGGTGCGTCGCGCCAATCGTCAATTCCGGGCATTCTTTGTGGTTCGAGGAAGGTGACTGCCGATCGTGCATTTCGTTGAGAAGAAGAAGCAACGGCTGACGGACGATATCAAGCTCGCAGAGAAGCGCGCGAAATCAGTACCAAAATGAGCCATGGAGCCAGACGATGAGGCTAGAGCAAGCAATTGCCGAGTGGAAGAAGGATCCCGAGTTTGCGCGGGCCTACGAAGAACGAGCGCCGGACTTTGAGGTCGCCCGCGCGGTAATCCTCCGGCGCCGCGAGCTGGGCCTGACCCAGGCTCAGTTGGCCGAGAGGGTAGGCACCAAGCAGGCAAGCATCTCGAGGTTGGAGAACGCGACCGGCCACCCATCCGTGTCATTTCTCACACGGGTGGCCCGCGCCCTCGGCGTCCAGGTGCATATCACGTTGGCTGTACCACAGCCGCAAATGGAGCAGTCGCAGCCATCCATGGCACAAGCGGCGCATGGAGTTATCAGTCTGCCTATGATTGTCGCTAACCTACAGCCGCGCGTGATATGGGCGCAGCACGAAGTCACAGCCCGGGACCGGTCCGCACCGGCGTTCAGGGTTGCGGACGAGTTGATGATGCCGATCCGATGCGACCGGCTAGAGGCGGCATGATGACAAGGTCCAGTGTGAGGGAATCGAAGGCAGCGTACAAGCTCTCGCCGACAGCGGACCTGTTGCAGCAAGAGCAGTCACTCTTCCCATGGCAGCTGGCGAGAGTGAGGCTATATGAGGTACTCGTCGAACGGCTGGCGGAGTCAAAGGGTGCTGGCAAGTCCACCGGCACACGCCTGAATACCGAAGTGCGCCTGTCCCTTGGCGCAAAGGCTGTCGTGGGCCAGCTCTCGGTCACTTTCACCTATCCAAACGATGAGTCGCCCACATATCGAATGCACTTTACCCTGGAGGGGATGCTGGTTCCGGTGGACTCATCGACTCCTCTGCCCACCGAGGAGCAGTTGGACAAGCGCCTAGCATGCACGATGCTGTCACTCCTGTGGCCTTATGCGCGCGAGTTCGCCCAGGACGTGATGCGTCGCATGGAGGTGCCTGCGTTTCTTCTGCCTACGCTGGCCGTTCAAGAGCTGCAAACCCTCGACGAGGCCCGGCTTGGCGCACAAGTCTGTGAGGACGGCAAAGCCTAGGGTGGCCGGGCAAGGGCGCCTTGCCAGAACTAGTCACCGCTGGGAGCCTGCCTGCGCTGACTACCTTTCCGCAAGGCCCTGCGCAAGCCGCGTGAGTCCCGCAAACCCGTTGCACGGATGCAATGATTTGACACATTGGCGGAAAGTTCGCTATAATCCGCTCTCGTTGCGTACGGTTAGTCTTGAAAGGTGGCTTGTGCGATGACCAATCTAATGCAGACACTAGTAACGGCGCCGAACCCGAACATCCCTGAGCTGCGACCCGGAGATACAGTCCGCGTGCACAACCGCATCGTCGAAGGACAGCAGGAGCGCGTGCAGGTATTNNGTGCGCCGCATCGCCTCACACGGTGTTGGAGTGGAGAGGACCTTCTTCATGAGCTCACCTCGCCTGGAAAAGGTCGAGGTAGTTCGCCAGTCGCACGTACGACGGGCCCAGCTATACTACTTGCGCGGACGCTCCGGCAAGGCAGCTCGTCTGCGCAGCAAGCGCTACATCAAGCCCGTGGAAGACACGGCCGCCGCACAAGCCCCTGCCGAAGCGAGCGCAGAGACCAAGTAGCTGTCCCGATCAGGGAAATTCCTGTCGTATCCTGCAGTCGCTGGCCGCAGCGCCAGCACCCAATGGTTTAAGCGAAAGACGACCCGGGCTCCAACGAGACCGGGTCTCTTGTCGCTCTGAAAGGGGCATCGCGTGATCGTGCCGGGCCTGGGCAGTGAGCGCAAGCTCTGGGCCAAAGGCCTCCACGCCGTGGCCGGCATCGATGAAGCGGGACGTGGGGCGTGGGCCGGACCCGTGGTGGCCGCAGCGGTGGTCCTCCCCAGGGGGGATCGCTATCTGCTCCGCACCCTGCTGGGCGTGCGCGACTCCAAGACCCTCAGCTCGCGGCAGCGCGAGAGGTTGTTCCCACTGATCGTTTCCACTGCCAGCGCCGTGGGCGTGGGAATGGCTTCGGCGCGCTTTATCGACCGGATGGGCATCGTCGCGGCGACGCGGCAGGCGATGGAGATGGCCGTCGCCAACCTCGGCCTGACGCCGGATCACCTCCTGATCGACGCCCTGCGCCTGGAGCTGCAGGTTCCGCAGACGGCCCTGATCAAGGGCGATGCGACTGTGCTGTCCATCGCGGCTGCGTCCATTATCGCCAAGGTCTTTCGCGACCGGCTGCTGGTGGCTCTGGCCGAGTCCTATCCCTGCTACGGGTTCGCGGCTCACAAGGGCTATGGAACGGCGGCACACCGCGCCGCACTGATGGCGGCCGGCCCCTGTCCGGAGCACAGGCTTTCTTTCGCCCCCTTGCGCGGGCTGTGATATACTGGCCCTGCGCCTCGCCAGCATTCACCAGGAGTCTGGAATGAAGTTCGACCTGTCTGTCCGCAGCAGTACCAGATCCGAATTCGTCGACATCACAGAAGAAGTGATGGCCTGCGTTCGCCGGAGCCAGGTCAACAGCGGCATCTGCGTTGTGTACGTTCCCCACACCACAGCCGGGCTGACGATCAATGAGAACTATGATTCGTCGGTCAAGGTGGATCTGCTGGCCGCGTTGGACCGGCTCGTTCCGCTGCAAGACAACTACCGGCACGCCGAGGGCAACTCGGCGGCGCACATCAAGGCCAGTCTGATGGGTTGCTCGCACACTCTGCCCGTATCGAACGGACACCTCGCCCTGGGCACATGGCAGGGCATCTTTCTGGCCGAGTTCGACGGCCCGCGCCAGCGCGAGGTGATCGTCACTGTGCTGGCCGACGCGGGGCAAGCATGACCCTTCCCCCCTCTCTCGAACGCGTCCTGACCGGGGTCAGCAAACCGGGCCGCTATACGGGCGGCGAATGGAACAGCGTCAGCAAGAGCTGGGACAGCACGCGGGTCAAGGTTGCCCTCGCCTATCCCGACAGCTACGAAGTGGGCATGTCCAACCTGGGCATGGGCATCCTGTACGAGTTGTTGAATGACCAGGCCGGCGTTCTGGCTGAGCGCGTCTACGCTCCCTGGGTGGACATGGAGCGCGCGCTGCGTGAGGCCGGCCTGCCGCTCTGCTCTCTGGAGACTCGGCACCCCCTGCGCTGCTTTGATCTGCTCGGCTTTAGCCTGCAGTACGAGCTCAACTACACCAACGTTCTCACCATGCTGGACCTGGCCGGCATTCCCCTGCAGGCCAATCAGAGGGACGAGAGCTGGCCTGTGATCCTGGCCGGCGGATCCTGCACCTACAATCCGGAGCCGATGGCCGACTTTGTCGACCTGTTCGTTGTTGGTGAGGGAGAAGAGGTGCTGCCGGAGTTGGTGCGACTGTACGACCGGATGCGGTCCGCTCCCGGCTACAGCAGGACGGGGTTTCTGCGTGCCGCGGCTGCCATCGGCGGCGTGTACGTGCCCTCTCTTTACCGCGTCTCCTATTGCGGTGACGGGACTGTGGCCGCCATCGATCCGCTGGAGCCGGGTGTGCCCGCGCGTGTGGACAAGCGCATCGTGCCTGTACTGCCTCCCGCTCCGTCACGGCCGGTTGTTCCCTTCCTGGAGGTGGTGCACGACCGGGTGGCGGTGGAGATCATGCGCGGTTGTTCGCGCGGCTGCCGCTTCTGCCAGGCCGGTATGGTCTATCGCCCCGTCCGAGAGCGGCCGGTGGAGCAGGTGCTCGATGCCGTCGAGCGGCAGTTGGCGCACACAGGTCACGAGGAAGTCTCGCTGGTGTCCTTGAGCAGCACGGACTATACGCTCATCCGCCCTCTGCTGACCGCCCTGCTGGACCAGCACGCCGGGAAGAGAGTGTCCGTCTCCCTGCCCTCCCTGCGCACCGATGCTTTCTCCGTGGAACTGGCACAACTGCTCCAGCGCACCCGCAAGAGCGGCCTCACCTTTGCGCCTGAGGCAGGCAGCGAGAGACTGCGTGCCGTCATCAACAAGGGTGTTACGGCTGACGATCTGCTGGCCACTGCGGAAGCGGCCTTTCGTTCCGGCTGGCAGCGCATCAAGCTCTACTTTATGATCGGCCTGCCCACCGAGACGGACGATGATGTGCTGGCCATAGCCGGGCTGGTCAGGGAGGTTCAGGCTCTGGGCCGCCGCGTCCTGGGAGGCAGAGCGCGCCTCAACGTCAGCGTTTCCACGTTCATTCCCAAACCCCACACGCCGTTCCAGTGGGCGGCGATGTGCCCGCCCGGGCAAGTGGCGGCCAGGCAGGCCATGCTGCAGCGAGAGCTGCACCTGCGCGGCGTGGATCTGAGCTGGTCCGACGAGGCCACTTCCAGGTTGGAAGGCGCCCTCTCGCGCGGCGACCGACGCCTGGGAGCGGTGATCCAACGCGCCTGGGAGCTGGGGGCGCGCTTTGATGCCTGGGCCGAGTGGTTCCGGCCCGAGCTTTGGGCGTCGGCTTTCGCCCAGGCAGGCCTCGACCCGCAATTCTACACCCGGCGCGAGCGCGCCCGGGAAGAAGTGCTTCCCTGGAGTCATCTGAGCGCCGGGCTTTCGGCCGGGTTTCTGTGGGAGGAGTACTCGCGGGCCAGGCTGGGTGAGGCGGGTGACAACTGCCGCGAGAGCTGCGCTGGCTGCGGGGTGCGGGAGACCTTCGACCTGAGTGCCTGCCCCGTGACGCTCGGAGCGGACGGTAGGGCCGAATGACCTCACACGAAGTACAGAGGCTGCGAATCGTCTTCGCCAAGCGCGGCTCGCTCGTGTACATCTCCCACCTGGACCTGATGCGGGCCTGGGAAAGGGCGCTCAGGCGGGCCGGGCTGCCCGTGGCCCATACGCAGGGTTTCAACCCGCGCCCGCGGCTGCTGTTCGCCGCGGCTCTGGCCCTGGGGTGCAGCGGCAGGGCCGAACAGCTCGACCTGTACCTCGAGCAGCGCATCGACCTGCGCTCTGCCGCCTCGGCTCTGCTGGCACAGCTCCCTGCCGGACTCGACATAAGCAGCATCACCGAAATGGACCTCACCCTTCCCAACCTGCCGGCTCAGGTTGTGGCGGCTGAGTACAGGGTGACCGTTGAGCCGGCGATCCAGCCTGCCGAGTTCCAGCAGCGCATTGCTGCCCTGCTTGGTTCGACCACGCTTCCGCGCCGGCGTGAGCGGCCGGACGGTGTGCGTTCCTACGACCTGCGCCCCCTGGTGCAGGAGCTGCGCTTTGCGGGCCAGGAGCACGGCCTGCAGGTTCTGTCCACGCGTCTGCAGGCGGATGGCCAGGCCACAGGCCGTCCCGATGAGCTGATGGCGGAGCTGGGGATGGCCCGGCAGGTGCGCTCCATCGAGCGGGTGCGCATTGTGCTCAAAGAAGAGGCCTGAGACGCAGGTGTACTTGTCTGCGTCGGCCATTCCGTGTAGAATCCCTGATTGAGCGTGGGCGGGACAACCTTCCGCCCATGGCTTATCCCTTACGAGGTGAGACCTTGAAGCGTATCTGGGCGCCTTGGCGCATGAAATACATCCTGGGCGACAAGTCCCAGGGCGGTTGCGTCTTCTGCCAGGCCCTTTCGGCCGGCGACGATGCTGCGCACTACATCGTGCAGCGCGGCCGGCGGGCCTTTGTCGTCCTCAATACCTTCCCCTATACCAATGGCCACACCCTGATCGTGCCGAACGAGCACAGCGGGGATCTGGCCCGGCTGGATCTCGAAACCCTGACCGAGATGATGACCCTGACGCAAAACGTCGTGCGGGCCCTGCGCAGGTCGATGTGTGCTTCGGGATTCAACGTCGGCCTGAATCTGGGTGAGGCGGCCGGCGCAGGAATCCAGGATCACCTGCACATCCACGTCGTGCCGCGCTGGCACAACGACACCAACTTTATGCCCGTGCTGGGCGATGTGCGCGTGCTGCCCGAGTCTCTGGCCGAGACGTACCTCAAGCTGACAAAGGCCCTGACCGGGCCGGCCGGTTCTGCAGAGGAGCACCTGTCGCTCGAATGAACGCAATCGGATCTCAGCTCAAGCTAAACCTGGACCACACTCGCGAGCTGCTGGTGCGATGGTTCGTGCCGGGCCCGCCCACGTCCCAGAACAACGTCCTGAACCTGTACCGCGAAATCGCCTGGTACGGGGTGCTGTCTAGCGTCACGTTGACCTTCACCAGCGTTTTTGCCCTGCGATTGGGCGCCAGCAATCTACTGATCGGCCTGCTGTCCTCTCTGCCGGCCCTGGTCAACGTCATCTTTCAGATCCCTGCCGCCAGACTGATCGAACGACATCAGGACCGCCGCCGCATTCTGATGCGCGCCGGGTTCTGGCTTCGTTTGCCCGTCGGGCTGATCGCTCTGGTGCCCTTTTTTGGTGGGCGTCTGCAGGCGGAGGCGGTCGTCCTGATCACGGCGCTGGGAACGATTCCGGCAGCGCTGGGCAATGTGTCCTTCACCGCCATGCTGGCCGACGTGGTGCCACCATACAGGCGCGCCCGAGTGGTGAGCGTACGCAATGCGCTGCTCTCGGCGGTCACGATGCTGACCGCCGTGGCCGTGGGTGAAGCGTTGGACTGGCTGCCCTTCCCCGTGAGCTACCAGTTGATCTTTGCCCTGGCCTTTGGCGCCTCTCTGGTCAGTCTGTTCTATCTGGCGCGAATTGCCGTGCCGCCGGGTCCAGTGTTCGTAAAGCGCGCAGGCGCCGGGGGGCACACGGATGTGCGCGTCTGGGCGCGAACTGTGTGGGCTCAACGCGGCTATTCGCGGTTCACTCTGGGCGCGTTTGTGTGGCACTGGGCGTTGAACTTTCCCGCGCCCCTGTACTCCATCTACCGCGTTCGCGAGCTCAAGCTGAGCGAGGGATGGATTGGCACGCTCTCCATGATCGAGTCGGCCATCCTGATGGTGGCCTACTACTTCTGGGGCAAGGTGGCCGAGAAGCGCGGATCACGGCTGGTCTTGATGCTGGGCGTGTTCGGACTGAGCTTTTACCCGCTCGGAGTGGGGCTCTCGCGCAGCATCGGCCCCCTGCTGCTGATGCAGCCGGTTGCGGGCATCTTCGCGCCCGCTTTCAACCTGGGCCTGTTCAACTCCCTCCTGGAGGTGGCGCCGGCCGAGCGACGTGCCACGTACATAGCCATCTTCAACACGCTGATCAACGTGTCGGCCTTTGGCGCGCCGCTCATCGCCACGGCTGTTTCGGAAGTGATTGGCACGCGCGATGCGCTCCTGGTGGGTTCCGCTCTGCGCTTCGTGGCCGGGTTCGTCATGGCCGCTCTCCTGAAGGGACCATCGGCCGGAGCCCGCCTGGCTGCGCCGCGCGGACAGGCGGCGCCCTGAGCCTGGCCGGCGCGGCCGCCTGTCATTCTGTGCTTCTCACGCCTTTGGCGCAATGATGAAAATTCCCGCGGGTGCGGGACGCAGCAGCTTCAAGGAGGAAGGGGAATGACAACGAAGCGTCGTGTGGTGATCGCCAGTGCGGCACGCACCGCCATCGGCCGTTTCCAGGGTGCGCTGGGCGGCCTGACTGCCCCGCAGCTCGGGGCTGTGGCCATCCGCGAGGCGGTGAAACGGGCCGGCATAGACGCGGCTCGCATCGACGAAGTGCTGATGGGGAATGTGGTGCAGGCCGGCATCGGCCAGGCCCCGGCCAGGCAGGCGGCCATCAAGGCCGGACTGCCGGCCAGCGTGGGCGCGACCACGGTCAACAAGATCTGCGGCTCAGGTATGAAGACGGTGATGCTCGGTGCTCAGGCCATCATCGCCGGAGATGCGGACATCATCGTGGCCGGCGGCATGGAGAACATGACTCAGGGCCCTTACCTCCTGCCTCAGGCCCGCCAGGGCTACAGGCTCGGCAACGGGACCGTGGTGGATGCGACCGTTCATGACGGTCTCTGGTGCGCCTTTGAGAATCAGCATATGGGCAATTCTGCAGAGTGGGTCGCACGTGAGTACCGCCTCACTCGCCAGGAGCTGGACGAGTTCGCAGTGGGCAGTCAGGCGAAAGCGGTCGCGGCGATTCAGGCCGGCAGGTTCAAGGACGAGATCGTGCCGGTTGAAGTGCCGCAGCGCAAGGGCCCTCCGGTAATCTTTGACACGGACGAGTGCCCGCGTGCGGATACGACCCTCGAGGCGCTGGCGAGACTCCAGGCGGCTTTCCAGAAGGACGGCGTGGTCACCGCCGGCAACTCCCCGGGCATTACCGACGGGGCGGCAGCCCTGGTGATCGTGGGCGAAGATACGGCCGTGGCCCTGGGCATCAAACCGCTGGCTTTCATCACCGGCTATGATCAGGCAGCGGTGGAGCCGCTGCGCATCTTTACCGCGCCGATCTTTGCCGTCAAAAAGCTGCTCAGCAAGTCCGGCTACAGGTTGGAGGACATAGACCTCATCGAGATCAACGAGGCCTTTGCGGCCCAGACTGTGGCTGATGGCAAGGCACTGGGGGTTGACTGGACCCGCGTGAACGTCAACGGCGGCGCGATCGCGCTGGGCCACCCGATCGGCTGCAGCGGGGCGCGAGTGCTGGTGACCCTGATTCACGCTTTGCGCGACCGCAAGCTCAAGACCGGCCTGGCCGCTCTTTGTCTCGGGGGCGGCGAGGCGGTGGCGATGACCCTGGAAGTAGTCTGAGATCGACGCCTGAGCGCCGGTCAATCTAGCTACGAGGAGGTTACGATGGATCTCAAGTTCAGTGAAGAGCAGGAGATGATCCGCAAGATGGTGCGGGACTTTGCGCAGAAGGAAGTGGCGCCCATCGCGGCCGAGATCGACGACAAAGGCATCGTCCCCTTCGAGAACATCAAAAAGATGGGCCAGCTCGGACTGCTGGGCCTGACCGTGCCGGAAAAGTACGATGGAGGCGGAGCGGACCCGGTTAGCTATGTGATCGCCATCGAGGAGCTGGCCAAGGCCTGTGCCTCGACGGCCATCGTGATGGCCGTGCAGAACTCGCTGGTCTGCGCCGGGCTGGAAAAGTTCGGCACGGATGAACAGAAGGACAAGTACCTTCGCCCGCTGGCGCGGGGCGAAAAGATCGGAGCGTTCGCCCTGACAGAGCCGGGAGCCGGCTGCGATTCGGCTGCCCAGTTGACGACCGCTGTGCGTTCCGGGGATGAGTATGTGATCAACGGCACCAAGCACTTTATCACCAATGGCAGCTTTGCCGACATCGTGATTCTGTTTGCGATGACCGACAAGGCGCAGAAGCACCGCGGCATCACCGCGTTCGTGGTAGAGAAGGGCACGCCCGGGTTCAGCGTCGGCAAAGAGGAACACAAGATGGGCATCCGCGGCAGCAACACCTGTGAGCTGGTGTTCACCGATGTACACGTTCCCGCCACGGCCCGTCTGGGCGAGGAGGGCCAGGGCTTTAAGATCGCCATGACCGTGCTCGACGCCGGCCGCATTGGCGTGGCGGCGCAGGCCGTGGGCATCGCCCAGGCGGCGTACGAGGCTGCGGTCAAGTATTCCAAGGAGCGCGTCCAGTTCGGACAGCCCATCGGCCAGTTCCAGGCCATTCAGTGGATGCTGGCCGACATGGCCACGCGCATCGAGGCCGCTCGTCTGCTCACCTACAATGCCGCCCTGGCCAAGCAGTCGGGCCAGCCCTACAGCAAAGAGGCGTCGATGGCCAAGCTGTTCGCCTCAGAGACGGCCGTCTGGGTGGCCGACCGTGCCGTACAGATCCACGGCGGCTACGGCTATATGAAGGAATACTCGGTCGAGCGCAACTATCGCGACGCCAAGATCACCGAGATCTACGAAGGCACCAGCGAGGTCCAGCGTATGGTCATCGCCCGTGCAGTGTTGAGCTAATCTTTCGCAGGCGGTGTCGATGGAACGAATTCTAGTCCTCAACGGAGGCTGGGTACAGCTCGAGGAATGGATGGGCGGAGACGAGGCCGTGGTGCGCGGTGCGCGCATCTGCTACCAGTCCGAGTCTCACGACCCGGAGGCGGATGTGCGCCTGATTCGGCGGCTGATGAAGAGCGAGCCCCGGCATAACACGGTGTTCGAGCACTCTGTCTTTCGCTGGGGCGTCAAATGCCCCATCTTTGTGGCGCGCCAGTGGATGCGCCACCGCATCGGCTCGTTCAACGAACGCAGTCTGCGCTACTGCGTGGCCAACCGTGAGTACTACATCCCGAAGGGTGAGCCCCTGCTGGAAGAATACACACGGCACATGGAGGCATCCATCGACCTCTATGACCGGCTGGTGGAGGCCGGATGGAAGAAAGAGCGCGCTCGCTCCGTGCTGGGGCTCGGTCTCCACACAGAGTTCATCTGGACCGTCAATGCCTGGTCGCTGATGAACTGGCTGTCCAAGCGCCTGGATCCGGCAGCTCAGTGGGAGCACCGCCAGTACGCGGAGGCAATCCTCGCCCTGTACGAAAAGGTGATGCCGGTCACGGCAGTGGCCTTCAAGGAGTTCGTTCTGGGCCGGGGATCGGCCCAGGGGGCGGGGGACAAACCGTGACCTCCGCCGCCCGCCCGTCCTGGGACGAGTACTTTATGGAGATCACCCTGCAAGTGGCGAGGCGCTCCACCTGCCTGCGCCGTGCTGTGGGGGCGATCATCGTCAAAGACAAGCAGATCCTGGCGACAGGATACAATGGCGCTCCGAGCGGCTTTGAGCACTGCGAGCAGACCGGCTGCCTGCGCGAGACGCTGCACATCCCCTCCGGCGAGCGTCAGGAGATCTGCCGCGGCCTGCATGCCGAACAGAACGCCATTATCCAGGCCGCTCTGCACGGGGTGTCCGTGGCCGGAGGCTCTCTCTACTCGACCCATCAACCCTGCCTCACCTGCGCCAAGATGATCATCAACTCGGGTTTGCGCCGGGTGGTGTGCCACGACTCGTATCCGGACGACCTGGCCCGTGCTTTTCTGGAGCAGGCTGGCATCGAGCTCGTGGTCTGGAACCACGACTAGCGATGGACAGCACCGTCATTGGCTTCTGGGTGATTCTGTTGGGTCCGCCCGTCATCTGGTGGTTGCGCGAGCTGCGGCGCAAACGGGGACTGGCGCAACGTGAGTTTCTCGCGCAGGAAGAGCGCGCAAGACGGCTGGATGCCCAGGCCGTTGCCGGAGAAGGAGCGAAACTGCTGAAACAGGGCCAGTGGGCGGAGGCGCTGGAGGCCTTCGACAGGGCCGCGGCCTGCCTGCAGGGTGACAGCGAACAGGGCAGCCCGGACCAGAGAGCGCCTGGCGGCGCATCGACCGAGCTGCTTGACTCGCTGCACGTCAACAGCGGCCGTGCTCTGGAGAGACTCGGGCGCAAGGATGAGGCGCTGCGTGAATACGAAGCCTGCCAGGACTCGGAAGGCCAGCTTCCACAGAACGCCTGGCCTCAGCTCGCCGGATTCCACCGGGGCACCCTTCTCGTCAGGGCGGGAGACACAGCGCAGGGTGCTGCCGTTCTGCGAAGGGTGCTGGATGGCAGGCCTCACCTGCCGCGTGAGCTGCAGCTCGATGCCCTCTTCACCCTGACCGGTGCCTGCCGCGTTGCCGGAGATCACGCGCAGGCTCTGGAGTTAGCCAGACAGGGTGTGACTCTGGCTCAAAGGAGCGGCAACGCTCTCGCTGAAGCCAGAATGCTGCGCCTGGCGGCACGCTCCGAGATGGCGCTGGACAACTTTGAGGACGCGCTGCTGGACTTGCAGCGGAGCCTGGACCTGTACCGCGTGAGAGACAACGTAACGGGCGAGGTAGAGATCAAGCGTGACATCGCGCGCCTCTACCAGGCCACAGGGGACTGGCTGCTGGCCTTTTCCTGGCTGCGTGCCTGTCTGGAGGACGAAGAGGTGGCCGAGGACAGGGGCGCCGAGGCCAGGTTGTGCTATGACATAGCCTGCCTCAGCATCGATCAGGGCTCTCTGCTCGAGGCCGGGATGTTTCTGCAGCGCAGTCTGGCTCTGTTCCGCCAGGCACAGGACAGACAGGGCATAGACGAGGCGGGGCGCACCATGATGGGCCTGACCGTGCTGATCCACCGACTGGCCACGGAAGACCAGCTTACCTACAGGGATATCGAGCGAGGCAGCAAGTTGTCCAGAGACAAGGAGTAGGGCGGCTCATGTCAGAGAGCGAGAAGATCGCGCAATTGCGCGCCATGCGAGAAGAGGCGAAACAGGGCGGAGGGCCCGAGCGGGCTGTCAAACAGCATGCCGCGGGTAAGCTGCTGGCCCGTGAGCGGGTGGAGCTGCTGCTCGATCCTGGCAGCTTTCGCGAGATTGACATGTTCGTCAGGCACCGCGCCATCGGGTTCGGTCTGGACAAGTCCCACCCTTACGGTGACGGCGTGGTCACAGGCTACGGCACAGTCGGCGGGCGCCTGGTGTACTTGTTCTCGCAGGACTTTACTGTCTTTGGCGGCTCTCTGGGTGAGGCCCACGCCGAAAAGATCTGCAAGGTGATGGAAATGGCCCTAAAGGTCGGTGCCCCCATTATCGGATTGAACGATTCCGGCGGGGCGCGCATNNTCTGCAAGGTGATGGACCTGGCGCTCAAGTCCGGGGCGCCCGTGATCGGGCTCAATGACTCGGGCGGTGCTCGCATCCAGGAAGGGGTGGTTGCCCTGGGCGGTTACGCGGACATCTTTCTGCGCAACGCTCTGGCGTCAGGCGTGGTGCCCCAGATTTCGGCGGTGCTCGGCACCTGTGCCGGCGGGGCAGTCTACTCTCCGGCAATGACGGATTTCGTGCTGATGGTGAAGGGCAGCAGCCACATGTTCATCACAGGCCCCGGGGTGATCAAGGCGGTCACCCACGAGGAGGTGCCTTTCGAGGAGCTCGGGGGCGCGATGACCCATAACGCGATCAGCGGCGTTGCCCACTTCGCCGCCGACAGCGAGGAGCACTGCCTGTGCCTGGTGCGCCGGCTGCTCAGCTTTCTGCCGCAGAACAATACGGAGAATCCCCCTGTGACCGTCGGCACGGACGACCCCCAGAGAATGGACCGCGAGCTGGACAGTCTGGTGCCGGACAACCCGAACAAACCCTATGACATGCGCGGCATCGTTCGACGGGTCGTGGACGACGGTGACTTTCTGGAGATCCAGGAGCACTGGGCGCGCAACATCACGGTCGGCTTCGCCCGCCTGGACGGGCATCCCGTGGGCATTGTGGGTCCGAACCCTGCCTTCCTTGCCGGCGTGCTGGATATCGATTCGTCCATCAAGGCGGCGCGTTTCGTGCGCTTCTGCGATTGCTTCAACATCCCCCTGATCACCTTTGTCGATGTGCCCGGCTTCTTGCCCGGGGTGGAGCAGGAGCACGGTGGGATCATCCGTCACGGAGCCAAGCTTCTCTACGCCTACTGCGAGGCCACGGTGCCCAAGATCACTGTGATTACGCGCAAGGCCTATGGCGGAGCCTACGACGTGATGAGCTCCAAGCACGTGCGTGGGGATATCAACTATGCCTGGCCCAGCGCAGAGATTGCCGTGATGGGTCCCGCCGGCGCGGTGAACATAAGCTTCCGTGAGGAGATTGCCGGCGCTCCAGACCCGGAGGCCAGGCGCCAGGAACTGGTTCAGGAATACAGGGACAAGTTCGCCAACCCCTACGTGGCCGCCGGCCGTGGCTACATCGATGACGTGATCGAACCCCACCAGACGCGGCCCAGACTTATCGATGCGGTACATATGCTGGCCAACAAGCGCGACAGCAACCCGCCCAGGAAGCACGGCAACATTCCGCTCTAGGCGGGATCCGACCTGTAACGACTCAAAAGGAGAAGACGATGGACGTGAAGCATGTGGACGGCAAAGCCAAGGGCAGGGTCTTTGTCTACGCCCTCAGCACCTGCGGCTGGTGCCGCAAGACCAAGCTCTTCCTGAATGATGAGGGCCTGGCCTATGACTATGTCGACGTGGATCTCGAGACTGGCAGCGAGAAAGGCAAGGTTCTGGACGAGGTCCGCAAGTGGAATCCCGCCAGCTCTTTTCCCACGGTGGTGATCAACGACAGCGAGTGTGTCGTCGGCTACCAGCCGGACAAGATCAAAGAGCTGCTGGCCCTATGAGCGCTCATCCTACCCAGCAGCAAGTTGAGGCAAGGCTGGTCAGGATCAGACGCGAGGCGGAAGCGGGCGGCTACCAGCTCAGCTCGGACACGGATTTTGTCACCATGCTGGTGGAGGGTCTGCTGGTCAACGAGCAGCGCTACGGCTATCCATCCTGCCCGTGCCGCATCGCCACTGGAGTGGCGAAGGACGACCTGGATATTGTCTGCCCCTGCGACTATCGCGATGCTGACCTGAGCGAATACGAGTCCTGTTACTGTGCCCTCTATGTGTCAGAGTCCGTGGCCCGCGGTATCAAGAAGGCGCGCTCCATTCCGGAGCGGCGGCCGCCCCCGGAGCAGCGGCAGGCCGAGCCTGAAATCCCCGCCGCGCCGAATGCCGCGGCGCTGGCCTACCCGGTCTGGCGGTGCAGGGTCTGCGGCTACCTGTGCGCGCGCGACGAGCCGCCGGACGCGTGCCCGATCTGCAAGGCCAAGAAAGAGCGCTTTGAGCGCTTCATGTAGGTTCGCGACCGCATGGTCGGGAGGACGAAGTGAAGCCAAGACTGACCTTCTTCTGTGAGCTGGAGGCCGGGCCGCTGCTAGAGCTGTTCGCCGGCCGGGCCGTTCTGGACAGTCTGGCTGCAGTCGGGGGAGCCGTAAGCCTGGGGCTGATCGACCTCTCCGATGATCGCGCCAGCGTGGTGCGCCGTCTTAACAGAGCGGGTATACCGGTCGTGGCCTGGCTCCTTCTCCCGAAGGAAGAGGGTTACTGGTTCAACACGGGCAACGTGCTGGCGGCCGCCAGACGCTACGGTGCTTTCACTGTGTGGAGCCGGGAGCAGCGTCTGCGTTGGTCCTCTGTCGGCCTGGACATAGAGACAGATATCCAGGAGATGCGGCAGCTACTGGTGCAGCCGGCGCTGCTGCTGCCGACTCTGCTGGGCAGATTGGTCAATGGCCGTCAGCTGGCCAGTGCCCAGGCCGGCTATGCTGCCCTGCTGGCTGAAATGCGCGCCGATGGCTTCCGCCTGGACAGCTACCAGATGCCCCTCATCGTCGACGAGCGTCGCGCCGGGTCGCAGCTATTGCGGCGCCTGGCTGGGTGGGTGGATTTGCCGGTGGACCGCGAAGTACTGATGCTCTACAGCAGCTTTTACCGTCCCCTGGGAGGCGCCATTCTGGCCAGCTACGCGCGCCAGGCCGGCTCCGTAGGTGTGGGAGTCACAGGGGGCGGTGTGCAGATCGAGGGAGTGCAGCAGGCGGCGTTCCTGACCTGGGACGAGTTCCGCCGCGACCTGCTGCTCGCCAGCGGCTACACGGATGACATTCACATCTTTAGTCTGGAAGGCTGCGTGCAGCAGGGCTTTCTCCAACGGCTGGCCGACGTGGACTGGGACACCCTGCCCGATAACGCTCCCGCACTGCTGGACGAGGTCAATGTCCTCAGAGCGCTGCTGGGTGCTGCCCTGAAGGCGAGTAACCACCCTGGGTCAATGGTTCTAGCACTGCTTGCCCTGATGAAAGGGGCGCGTCGCCGGTCGGAACCCTCCTGGCGCAGCGACGGCCGAGGGCGCCGGGCGACGTGAAGCACACCGCCAGCACAAGGGCGGTCTTGACGAGAGCTGTACTGCCGGCGGAGGTAGAGATGCCCGAGTCCGAGTCAGAACCTGCAGAGAAAACCAAAGGCGGGGCCGACTGGTCCAAGATCCTGACCGCCTCCGGCGGCGTCATCGCTGCCGTTGCCGCCCTGCTCACCGCCCTCAATGCCATTGGCGTGATTGGCAGACAGGCGGCCAGTCCAACTCCTAACGCTGTGATCGCGCAGGCCACAGCTACCCGGACACCCTTGTTCCTGACGGTCGATGAGCGATTCGCCGATCCGGGGACGGGCTGGGACAGCAGGTCCGACGACGACGCAGAGTGTGCCTATCGCGATGGAGAGTATCGCATCCTGGTGAAGGCGCCTCAATTGGCGGTCTGGGCGAACCCGGGCACGGACTATGACCTGTCCGACCTCTCCTTGACCGTGGAGGCCCATAGCGTTGCCGGGACGGACGACAACGAGTATGGGATAGTCCTCCGTTACGTGGACCGCGGCAACTTTTATCTCTTTGTGGTGAGCTCGGACGGGCAATACTCGGTGCGTATGAACCAGGAGTCGGAATGGGTCACGCTCAAACCCTGGGCGCGCTCCACGGCGATTCGTCAGGGGCAGGGCACCAACATCCTGCGCGTTGAGGCACGCGGCCCGGAGATGCTGTTCTACGCTAACAACGAACTGCTCACAATCGTGAACGATACCACCTTCGCCTCAGGCAGCTTTGGCCTGGCTGTGGGAACATTCGACGAGGGCGGGGTGGAAGTCCGATTCGATTCTTTGCTGGTACGCAGTCTGCCGTAGGCCTTGGGCGCAACACTTCAGCCCACAAGGAGGACCGTTTGGCCGAGCTGAAACCGTGGCTGCCCCTGCTTTTCCCCCTGCTGATACTCGAGCTGGGCCTGCTGATCTTTGCCCTGCGTGACCTGCGACTGCGCGAGAGGACCAGGGGCAGCAAATGGATGTGGGCGATCATCATTCTCTTCGTGAGCCTGCTCGGCCCCGTACTCTACCTGACCCTGGGGCGGGAGGAGTAGATGCCGGCCATTCGCGTCGAGGGCCTGCGTAAGAGCTTTGGCCGGGCGCTGGCCCTGGACGGACTGACCTTCAGTGTTCCGGAGGGCTCGGTGTTTGGATTCCTGGGCCCGAACGGCGCCGGCAAGACCACCACGATCCGCATCCTCACCGGGCTGGCCCGTGCGACAACAGGGCGGGCCTGGATTGCCGGCAAGCAGGTCGTGTCCCCTGGAGCGCAGGACCTGGCCCGCATCATCGGCTACCTGCCCGAAGAGCCGGCCTTCTACCCGTGGATGACACCGGTGGACTACCTGGACTATGTCGGGCGCATCTTCGGACAGTCAGCTACCGGGCGCCGCGAGCGAGTGGCCGAGCTGCTCAAGCTGGTGGAACTAATCGAGGTCCAGGCCCGTCGCATCGGGGGTCTTTCACGCGGCATGCGCCAGCGCCTCGGCCTGGCCCAGGCCCTGATGAATCGGCCGCAGGTGCTGTTCCTGGACGAGCCGGTGAGCGCCCTGGACCCGGCGGGCCGAAGGGACGTGCTGGCCATGATTGATCGCCTGCGCGGCCAGTGCACCGTGTTCATGTCCACTCATATTCTGGCTGATGTCGAGCGCGTGTGTGACACGGTGGGCATCATCTCGCGTGGCCGGCTCCTGGTCGAAGCGAATCAGGAAGAGCTGCTGGCCCGCTATGCGACGCCCGCTTTTGCTCTGGAGAGCGATCCCGCCACGGCGGGCCTGCTTCCGTCCTGGGTGGAGGGGCTGCGCGCCTGTTCGTGGGTGGCCAGCGTGGGCGTGGAAGGTACGCTCGTGCGCGTGGTGGCCAGCGACACAGACGTGGCCCGGCGTGAACTGCTGCCTTCTGCCTTGCGCGCAGGCCTTGTCCTCACTCGCTTTGAGACCCTCCGGCCGTCCCTGGAGGACGTGTTCCTGCGTATCGTCGGGGAGCGGGGTGAGAAGGAATGAGTTTCCAGGTTGCCCTCCGCAAAGAGCTGCTCGAGCAGTGGCGCACCACGCGTCTGCTGATCGTGGTTGTGGTCTTCCTGGCCCTGGGGCTCTCGTCACCGCTTCTGGCCAGGCTTACTCCCGAGCTGATGAAACTGGTACCCGGAGGCGAGGCCTTTGTGCCGCTCATCCCCGCGCCAACGGCCGCGGACGCGGTGGCCCAGTACGTGAAAAACCTCAGCCAGTTCGGGGTGGTGCTGGCCCTCCTGATGGCGATGGGCGCCCTGGCGCTGGAGAAGGACAAGGGCACCCTGGCCCTGATCGTCGTCAAGCCGATGCCCAGGGGGGCCATCGTGGCGGCGAAATTCGCGGCTCTGGCCACCTCTTTCGCCATCGCCACGGCACTGGCCGCAGCAGCCGGATACTACTACACCTGGGTCCTCTTTGGATCAGTGGAGGTGGCCGGCTGGGCACTACTTAATGTACTGCTCTGGCTCTTCTTTCTGGTCTACACAGCGGTCACGCTGCTGGCCAGCGCCATCACTCGCTCTCAGGTCGCTGCAGGAGGACTTGGCTTCGCGGCAGTGGTCACCCTGAGCGTCGCAGGTTCCCTTCCCCGGGTAGGCGAGTACTTCCCGGGCCAGTTGCTGGTCTGGGGCGCCACCCGCATGACGGGGAGTGAGGTGAGGTCGTGGCCGGCGCTGGTGGTGAGCGTGGCCATCGTACTTGGCTCTCTGGTGCTGGCGTCAGTGGCTCTGCAGCACCAGGAGCTCTAGACCTCGACGGAACGAAAGGGAGGAAGTGAGCATGACAAGGCAAAGAGTTCTGGGAATCGTCGGCAGCCCGCGGCGGGGAGGAAACACGGACATCCTCGTCGACGCGGTGCTGGACGGGGCGAAGGCCAGAGGGGCGTCGGCGGAGAAGGTGATCCTGAGCGACCTGGACATCGCCCCCTGCGAGGCCTGCGACGGGTGCAAGGACAGAGGGGAATGCATCACCCTGGATGCCATGGAGGAGCTGTTCTCCAGAATGTTCGCCTCGGACGTTTGGGTCCTGGGCACGCCGGTCTACTGGTGGGGACCGAGTGCCCAGTTCAAGGCCTTTCTGGATCGCTGGTACAGCCAGGTACAGCGTGCCGAGGACAAGGCCAGGTTCAAGGGCCGCAGGATCATTCTGGCCATCCCCATGGGCGACGCGGAGCCGCGGACGGCGCGGAACGTGGTAGGCATGATGGAGGATGCCCTGCACTATGTGAAGGCGGAGCTCTTCGCCACCATCCTGGCTCCGGGTGCCAGTGACATGGGCGATGTGCGCAGGATGGACGACGTGATGTCTGCCGCCCGCCGGGCCGGAGAGGAGGCCGTCTCGTGAACAAGAGGCAACGCCTGGAGGCAACCATCGCCGGAGAACGGGTGGACCGGCCCGCCGTGGCCCTCTGGAGGCACTGGCCCGGCGACGATCAGCGCGCCGACGACCTGGTGCGCGCCACGCTCGACTTTCAGCACCAGTACGAGTGGGACCTGGTCAAGTGCATGCCGGCCAGCAACTACTGCCTGGCCGACTGGGGCGTCCAGTCCACCTGGGTGGGCAACGAAGAGGGAACGCGCCAGTGGGGCCCCAGACTCATCAAAAAGCCGGAAGACTGGACGCGGCTAAAACCGCTCGATCCCCGCAAGGGCATGCTCGCGGATATGCTGTCGGCGATGCGCACCATTGGCCGCGAGCTGGGAACGGAGACACCTTTCATCTGGACGATCTTTGACCCTCTGTCTCAGGCCAAGAACCTGGCGGGGGATCGACTGCTGGCCGACCTGCGGCAGCACCCGGATGAAGTCAAGGCCGGGCTGTCCGTCATTACCGAAAGCTGCGTACGCTTTGTCGAGGCGGCTCTGGATACGGGGGTCGCAGGCATCTTCCTGGCGCTCCAGTATGCGAGCTACAAGCTGATGAACGAGGCGGAGTACCGCGAGTCAGGCCTGCCGTATGACCAGAAGATCCTCGAAGCGGCCAGCGGCCTGTGGCTCAATCTGCTGCACCTGCACGGCGAGAACGTGATGTTCGACCTGGCGGCCGATTATGCAGGACGGGACAGGCTGGCCATCCTCAACTGGCACGACCGGGAGACTCCCCCTTCGCTCGGCGAAGCGCTTCCCCGCTTCCCGGGCGCGCTCCTGGGCGGATTGCACCGCACGGATACGATGCTGCGCGGCACGCCGGAGGACGTACGCAGGGAAGCTCGCGCTGCGGTCGATGCCACTGAGGGTCGCAGGTTGATACTGGGCACAGGTTGCGTGCTCTGGATCACCACACCCGTGGGCAACATCCGCGCCGCCCGGGAAGCAGTGGAGACCCTCGCCCGCTAGCGTCGCGTTGGCTACGCGGCGGGCAGGTGCTCGTCCAGCCAGCCGATCATGTACGCCAGCACCTGGGCCTTCTCCGGCTCGTTGTGCGTCTCGTGCGAGAGGCCCTCCCACAGCTTGAGCGTGCATTCTGCCTTGACCAGACTGGCCACCTCCCGCGAGCTCTCCGCGAAGGCAATGCGGTCTTCCGAGCCGTGCATCAGCAGCAGGGGCACCGGGAATTCCGGCGCACGAGTCAGCACGGTCTGGATGGCTTC
Organism: Anaerolineales bacterium UBA2200; assembly: GCA_002327925.1. GTDB lineage: Bacteria > Chloroflexota > Anaerolineae > UBA2200 > UBA2200 > UBA2200. Next base: position 42,494 of record DCVA01000020.1, on the reverse strand, counting down.
GAGCAGCTCCACGGCCAGACCCAACGACATGCGGTCGTGCACCAGGGAGTCATTGACATAAGCCTCAACGACAGCCTGATCCCGGCAGATGGCCTGAGCGTCCAGTCCGCTCGGCATGACGAAGGATGGCGCCAGGAGGCCCAGGACCTTGGCCAGCAGCACCTTGCCCTTCTGGCTTTCGAGGGCTGTGTGTAGACCCGGGCTGGTGGAGATAACGCCGGCAAGGGCGGGTCGGCGCACCAGGCCATAGTACAGCACCAGGATGCCTCCCAGACTGTGTCCGTAGAGGAAAAGGGGCTTGCCCGGGGAGAGGGCTCTCGCCTGAGAAAGCAGCAGGTCGATGTCCTTGCTCAGCGCCTCCAACGAGGGCGAGTGACCCCTGGGTCCCCCCGACTTACCATGACCCCGCAGGTCTGACGCAACCAGCGCATAGCCGGCCTCGTTGAGTGCCGCCCCCACATGTTGGTAGCGCCCGCTGTGCTCGCCAAGACCGTGTACCAGAGCCACTACCGCTCTGGGGTCCTGTTCAGGCCTCCACGCCTGCGCGTAGATGGGGAGACCGTCCTCTGACTGCCACTGGAACTCGCTGTGGGACATCGGCAACCTCCGTTGGTGTGCTTGATGGCGGCATTGTACTCTGGAAGCCGGCTCTTGCCAACCAGACGCCGGTGAGCCGCAAAGGAGTGCCAAGAGAAGAGGGCCGGACTCTGCTTTCACAGGGTCCGGCCCTCTCTACTTCTACCTCTCAGAGCCGGGCGGCGCTGCTGGCTGCCGTTGCCGGTTCCATACTGCTAACTGGTGCCTAGTGCCAGCGGATCACCAGTCGCGGGTGTACGCTGCTGTCGCTGTACTCCGAGGAGGCGAAGAAGTACGTCGCCACGGTCGGATCAGCCATCAGCAGCACGCCATTGTCGGCCAGCCCGCCGTTGACCCACTGCTGGGCCAGGGCCGTCACGTCAAAGGCGTACCAGGTGCGCGGGAAGTCGGTCATGATGCTCGACTCTGGCTCGACGCCGCGGTCAAAGTCCGTGTCGTTGCAGCCCGGCTTGCCCCAGGGCACGAGCGACGTGGCATTGAGCCAGGTTGCCTCTTCCACCATCACCTCGCGCAGGATGCCGTAGGCACCGACTTCGAGGTTGACACCACTCCATCCGGCTGCGTAGACCTGCAGCGAAGCCGAATCGATGATCGCCGTGGCGGGCAGCACGACTGGGAAGTGCAGGATGCTCGCGAACTGCTGCTTCCACCCGACCATCAGGAGCGGCGCTCCAGCATAGTTGGTGTTCTCGGCGTAGCGGTTGATGTAGGTGTCATGCACCTTGCGGATAGTGTACTGGATGCGGCCCTCGACCTGGTGGTCGATCGGGCCCACCGTCTCGTTGTAGAACTGGATGTACTCGTTCACCCCAAGCTGCATGTCGTAGTACGTGTCCCAGCGATTCGTACCCAGATTGAATGCGGCAAAGCCATCACCACCCGTAGCCAGGAAGTTGTTCGTCACCACGCGATAGGTGGCTGCCGGATCGAGCAGGCGGCCGCCGATGCGGACGTCGAACGCGTACGACTCGGTGGGGGTAGCGCAGCCGCAGTCATTGTACCAGCGCCAGGTGATCCCGCCCGACTGCAGGATGCCCTTGTACAGCGTGGCAGCCTGGTTCAGCAGGGACTGGATTTGCTCACCTGTGAGGTCCATCAGGAACAAGGTGTTGGCAAAGGGCAGTACGTTGAACGTGTCGCCCCAGGTGATGCTGTAGGGGAGAGCCGCGCCCGCGGGAGCCTTGATGTCTGCGCGCAGCCCGCCGGCGTTGGTGAAGGCGACGTCGACCGAGCCGTTGAGCTCGCCGTCGTCGTACATGTCGGCCTTCCACAGCATACCGTCAGCGACCAGGTTGCCCATGGAGGACTCGCCGTTGTAGTTGCGGACCAGGTCGACATTGGAGAGCCCGACTGGCTGAGCCAGGATGGGCGCCACAAGGTCTGCCCAGTACTGCACACGGTCGGCGATGGCCTGATCAGCGGGCAGGGTGCTGTTGATGGTGATCAGCTTGGCCTGCTTGATCACGAAAGTCCCGGCCCACGGGTCGATCAGTACGTCGACGCGCCCGAGCTTGCGGCCGGCATAGTTGGCCTGCACGATGGCCGTGTTGCCAACCCAGACCGGAGCTTCCAGCGCCTCATGGGCGTGGCCGGAGATGATCAGGGGAACCGGCTTGCCGGCATTGATCAGCTCTTGAGCAACGGTCTTCATACCCTTGAAGCCAGCGCTGTCGTCCTTGCCCATGTGGGCGAGAAGGATGACCGCGTCGGCCTGCCCGGCCACCTCATCGATGTAGTGCAGCACGGCCTCGGTCATGTCCTTGAAGACAATGCCGTCGGTCGTCCCGCGCAGGGTTACGTTCGGGGTCTCGTCCGTGGTCAGGCCGATGACGCCGATCTTGACCTGCGAGGTGCCAGTGCCCAGGGTGAGGATCTCGTACGGTGAGCAGTAAGCCGGAGAGTCCCAGTCCGTCCCCGCCACGACGATATTGGCGCTGACAAACGGGAACTCGGCCTGGTCGACGAGCTGCTGGAGCACGTCCTGACCCTTGTCAAACTCGTGATTGCCGATGCCGGCCAGGTCATAGCCCGTGCGGTTGTAGATGTCGATGGCCGGCTCGCCCATCAGCAGCGCCGAGATCGGAGCGCCGCCGAAAGCGATGTCACCGCCATCGAGCAGGGCCACGTTGTCCGCGCCGACTTCGGTGCGCACCTGGTTGATCTGATACGACATGTAAGCAGATCCGCCACGCTTGCTCGAGTCTGGCTGCAGATTGCCGTGAAAGTCGTTGGTGTGCAGCAGGGACACCGCCTTGAGGAAGCGCACACGCCCCTCATACTGAGGCGAGACCGTGCCCATGGCCTTGATGTAGTCGATGACCACATCGCGGACATAGAGCTGGGTGTCGGCGACGATCTGGTCCAACGGCCAGATGGTCACGCCTGCGTCGTTGTACTGGCAGGCGCCTGCGGCCAGGTAGTTCACCGTCGACACATTGTAGTACGTGTCGGCATCGGTAAAGTCGATCGGCACGCCGTCGATGGTGAGCGACAGGGCGTTGTCGCCTGATTCCGGAATGGTCGGGTCGAAGGTGATAGCACGGCCCTCGTTCGTATCCAGGAAGCAGGTGGTGTAGCGCGCCTGGCCCTTGCGCCACAGGTCATAGTTGAAGAAGCTGCGCTCCAGCACGTTCTTGATCTGAGGACCGTTCATCCTGAGTACGAGCAGTGAGTTCTCGTACGGCATCAGGGTGAACATGTCCTGGACCTTGAGGGTGCCGGCCGCGACGCTCTGGTTGGTCATGGCGCCGGAGAGATGGATGTCAACGTGCACGCCGCCCTGCTCCAATGCCCACACTGCGGCATCGGACTGCAGGTTGGATCCGCCCGTCTCTTCGTAGAAGGCGGTGCGGGTATCGAGCGGTGTGGTGCTCGTGCCGATAACGGTGCTGGTATAGGCGTTAAAGTCCGCCTGATACGGTTCCAGCAGTGCGGCGATGGCCGGATCTTCCGGCTCGAGCCCTGCGGGCAACAGTCTGCCTTCGCGCAGAACCATCTCATAGCCGCCGATTCCATCGGACACATAGCCCACGTTCACCTTGCCCAGGTAGCCTGCATACCTCTCGGCCTGGGCGATGAGGGTCCCGTCCGGGTTGGTGGCAGAGGTGACCAGTACGGCCGGATCCAGCTTGGTGTGGCTGTGCGATCCGATGATCACGTCGATCCCTGGCACGTTCTCGGCCAGGAAGACGTCCGTATCCTCGGCCCGTGATCCCTCATACGGGGCGTAGCCGAGGTGATTCACCGAGACCACCAAATCGGGATTCTCCGCCTCGAGCAGAGGCAGCACCCGATTGGCCGTCTCAAAGCCGCCTTCGAAGGTGAGTCCGGGGATGTTGCTGGGCAGCTCATAGTTAGGCACGCGCGGGTTGGTCATGCCCATGACGCCGACCTTGAGCCCGGCCACGTCAAAGGTGGTGTACTCGATCACCTTGGTGTAGTCCACCCCGTAGGCGCCCGAGTCATGCAGGTTGGCCGAGATCCACGGGAATTCGGCCTGAGTCTGATAGTTGTCAAAGCTGGCACTGCCAAAGTTGAACTCGTGGTTGCCCAGGGTGCCCGCGTCATAGTCCAACGCGTTGAACACGGCGATCATCGGGTTCGGCAGTGTAGTCATGCCGCCAGGCGTGGCACCGGGCGCATTGCGATAGTAGAAGGCGAACGAGTTGCCCTGAACGCTGTCACCGCCGGTGAACAGCAGCACGTCGGGGTTCTTCGCCCGCTCTGCCTTGATCAGTGATGAGAGGTAGCCCATGCCCTGCGGCACGCCGCGGTACAGCTCGGCCATGGCACGACCGTGCTCGTCGTTGGTGTGCAGGACGGTTACCACCTTGTCCAGCTTCTCGATGCGCCCCTCGACCGCATAATCGATCGGACCAACGGTCGTGTTGTACATCTGGATGTACTCGTTGAGCGCGATCTGCATGTCATAGTAGGTGTCCAGGCGGTTGGCGCCGGCGCTAAAGGTGACAAAGCCGTCTCCGCCCGTGGCGAGGAAGTTGTTCGTGACTACACGGTACGTCTTCTTGTAGTCGAGCAGGGCGCCGCCCACCTCGACGCCGTAGGCGCCCCACGCTGTCGGCGTGGCCGTGCCCTCTTTGTTGTAGTAGTAGTACTCGACGCCTGCGACCTGCAGGTGGCCCTTGTAGAGGGTGGCCGACTGGTCCAGCAGCTTCTGGATCTGGTAGCCGGTCAGGTCCATCAGGTACAGGGTGTTGGCAAAGGGCAGCACGCTGAACGTCTGGCCCCAGGTCAGAGGAGCGGGCAGCGGGGTGCCTTCGGCGATGGGCAGGTCGGCGCGCAGTCCGCCGGCGTTGGTGAAGGCAACCTGCACTGAGCCGTTGACCACGCCGTCGTCGTACTGGTCGGCCTTCCACAGCATACTGTCCGCGACCAGGTCGCCAATGTTGGACTCGGCGTTATAGTCGCGGATCAGGCTGACGTTGGTCGTGCCAACGGGCTGAGCCATGATCGGCGCGACGATGCCCTTCCAGTAGGCGACGCGAGCAGCCACATCAGGATCGGCCGTCAGGGTATTGTTGATGGTGATCGCCTGGTAGCTATCGACGGTCAGCTTCTTCGTGGCCGGATCGATGGTCACATTCAGGCGGCCCAGATGGCGGCCGGCGTAGTAGGCAGAGACGATCTTGGTGTTGCCAACTACGATCGGAGTGGGAACCTGCTCGTGCGAGTGGCCGCCGATCATCAAATCGACTGGCTTCCCGGCATCGATCAGTTCCTGAGCGATCTTCTTGAGGCCCTTGTACGGACCGCTGTCGCTTGAGCCGATGTGGCCGACCACGATCAGCGCGTCCGCCTGAGCCATCACTTCATCATAGTAGTGCAGAATGGTCTGGGTGGGATCCTTAAAGACGATCCCGTCGGTGGTGCCCTTGAGGGTCACTACCGGAGTCTCGTCCGTGGTCACGCCGATGATGCCCAGCTTGACCTGGTCCCCGGCGGGGCCGACATCCAGGATGACGTAGGGCTGGGTCCAGGGCGGGAGATCCCAGTCCGTGCCTTCGAGGACGAGATTAGCGCCAAGCCATGGGAATGTCGACTGGGCAGTGCGCTCGGCAAGGACAGTCTGGCCCTTGTCGAATTCGTGGTTACCGTAGACACTGAGCTGGTAGCCCATCATGTTAAAGATGTCGATGGCGCTCTCGCCCATGGTCAGGGCCGAGATGGGGGCGCCGCCAAAATACACATCGCCGGCGTCGAGCAGTGCCACGTTGGCCGCGCCAACTTCGGTGCGAATGGCATTGATCTTGCCGGCGAGGTAGGCCGCGCCTCCACGGCCGCTGGAATCGGATTCCAGGTTGCCGTGAAAGTCGTTGGTGTGCAGGATGGTGATCTGCTTTGCTGCCGAAGCTTCGCCATGCACGGGGATGGCACCCGGTATCAGGGTGACCAGCATGGCCAGGACGAGGATTACGGCAAGTACTCTCTTTCTTGAACTCGACACTTCGCTTCCTCCTTTGGGATTGGAACGCACGCAGTAAAACAGTGTCAAGGATCGCAGTCAGGGAGTCTGCAACCACCTCCTTCCCTAGGCCCATTTCGGACGCGTTCTGCGCCCGTTTCGACAAACAGTAACCGGGAAGACAAGCCCGTACGAGGTTAGCCGGGCGACCTTGCCGAGCCAATTGCCATTATAGCAGCACACGGCCAAAAATGCAAGCGTCGCGGCCTGTTCGACGGCAGGAAACCACTACCCGGCGCTTGTTTTGCTCCCCTGCCTCAGCATGACTACAATGGGCCGTCTGGAAGACCGGAGTGAAATGGACGACGACACGATTGAGATCCCACCAACAGCATCGCGCCTCCAGTCTCTTGCGGGCTTGATCCTACGTGAGGGTGTACTGACCCTGCTGCCGGCCCTGGTGCTGGTGCTGTTCATCAACGTCTATGTGGCCGAGGCGGCCCTGGTCGAGGAAGGCCCCAGCATGCAGCCCAACCTGTACCGCGGCGATCGGGTGATGACCGAAAAGGTCTCCTACCTGCTTCATGAGCCCCAGCGAGGAGACGTGGTGGTCGTGGGCAGGCCGGAGGGCGAAAAGTCGCTCATCAAGCGCGTGGTCGGCCTGGCCGACGAAGTGGTGGAGGTTCGCGCGGGCCATGTATGGATCAATAGCCAGCCCCTGGAAGAGCCCTGGGTGACTTACTTTGGTGGTCCCGACTGCCCGCCGACGCTGATCCCGCCGGGGCACGTCTTTGTCCTGGGCGATAACCGTCCCAACTCGAGGGACTCGCGGCACATTGGCCCTGTAGCCATCAGCTCCATTCGCGGCCATGCCCTCTTCATCTACTGGCCGCTGGAGCGCATCCAGCCCGTTCGCCCCGCGAAGACGGGGGACGTGCCCTGATCTAGCTTATCCCCTCGATTGGACCCCGGGGCAGGTCGATATGAAAAGTCGTGCCCTGGCCGACGGCACTGTGCACCTGGATCTCTCCCCCCTGTGCCTGGACTAGCTGCCTCGCGATCGCCAGGCCTAGCCCGGCACCCTGTGTGCCCCGTGCACCGTCATCGCGCCAGTAGCGGTCAAAGATGTGCGGCAGATCGTCCTCCGGGATCCCCTCCCCTGTGTCCGCTACGGTCAATCGCACTCCGCTCGGGATCGCCCGGGCGCCGAGCGTGATGCTGCCGCCGCGCGGAGTGTAGCGCAGAGCGTTGGCCACCAGGTTAGTCAGAATTTCATCCATCCTTCCAGCGTCGCCCTGGAAGGTTAGCCCGGCGTCCTCCTCCGAGACCTGGACTGTCAGCTTTACCCCGACGACCTCGGCCTGGCCGCTGAAACTGGTCGCTACGTCGGCCAGCAGTTCCCTGGCCAGCAGCGGTTCCATGGAGAGCCGCAGCTGCCCCGCCTCGGCGAGCGACAGGGTGCGCAGGTCGTCCACCAGGCGGCCCAGGGAGCGCGTCTCCTCCAACGTCGACAGCAGGTTCTCGTCGCTCGGCTCGTAGACATCGTCCAGGATGCCCTCGAGATTGCCCTGGATGATTTGCAGCGGTGTGCGCAACTCGTGCGCCACGTCGGCGGTGAGGTTGCGGCGCACCTCCTCGGCACGCTGCAGCTCCTCCGCCATGTGATTGAAGGAGCGGGCCAGGCGCGCCACGTCGCCGCGCCCGACCTGGGCCACACGGGCACTCAGGTCGCCCTCTGCCATCCGGTCCGCGGCGGCGATCAGGTCGCTGAGAGGGGCGGCGATGCCGCGGAAGGCTCGCCTGGCCACGATCGCGGCCACAAGAGGGGAAAGGGCCGCGGCCAGGATCGCCACAGCCCACGGGAGCAGGCTGGTGGCCCCCCCCGGCCGCAGCAGCTCCTGAATGACGAAGGTGAGCCCTGCCAGCCCCGCCACGAGCAGCAGGGTGACGAAACCGAAGGTCACCCATAGCCGCAGGAACATCCTTCGGCGGCGATGGCGCAGCGACGGCCAGCGGTGGATCCGGCCGCTGGGGTGCCTTCGCCAATCGTGAGCAGACAACCCGATGCCGCGTTCGTCCTCCACTGCCGGACCGTGCTGGGCTTGCCCGGTCATTTGTCCGCCTCGTTTTCGAGTTTGTAGCCCACGCCGTAGACAGTCACAACGTAGCGCGGATGGGCCGGATCCGGTTCGAGCTTGCGGCGCAGGTTCTTGATGTGCGCGTCCATACTGCGGTCGTATCCCTCGTAGGCCACTCCGTGCACTCGCTCGAGCAGCTGCTCGCGCGTCATGGGCTGGCCGGGGTACCGGGCGAGGGCTACCAGCAGGTTGAACTCGGTGCGCGTCAGCTCGATCACCTGCCCGGACCGCAGCACGCGGTGCCGGCCGAGGTCGATCTCCAGCTCGGCAACGCGCAAAAGGGAAGGGTTCTTCGGCTCCCCCAGGGTGCGCCGCAGTACCGCCCGCACTCGCGACACCAGTTCGCGCGGCGAAAACGGCTTGACCACATAGTCGTCTGCGCCGAGTTCCAGCCCGATGAGTCGGTCCGCCTCGTCCACCCGGGCTGTCAGCATGATGATGGGCACGTCGGATTCCGCGCGCAAAGTGCGGCAGACGTCCAGCCCGTCGAGCCCCGGCAGGTTGAGGTCCAGCACCACCAGGTCCGGCCGCGAATCGCGGGCCATGGCCAGCGCCATCCTGCCGTCGCCGCAGCCCAGCGTACGGAATGCGCCCTTCTCCAGATAGTCGCGCACCTGCCGCACGATGGCCGGCTCGTCATCCACAACGAGGATCAGTTCATTCATCGCCGGGTCCCCCTGGAGCGTCTTTTACCACGAAGGCACGGTCGGGTCAAACCCACCGCCTCCAGATAGCACAATGCCGGAACCCCTTGCGGGGTCCCGGCATTGTGAGGGTGGTTCAGCTTGCCGCGGCGGTGCTGTTCTGAGTGTCAGGACCTGCCTGGCCGTCCTGTGGCCGCTCGCACCACGGGCCGCCGTGCCGCTGGCGGAACTGCATCCAGCGCTCGCGCCTTTCCTTGGGGCTGAGCCCCTGGCCGTGCATCCCGCGGAACTGCCTAAAGTGCCGCCTCATCGACCAGCGCGCGGCGATGCCGATGGCGTTGATGGCCAGCACCGCGACGATGGCGCCGAGCAGCCAGGTGGCTCCCGGAGCCGCCGGAGCGACCACCGCCCCGTCAACCGTCGCCAGCCGCGCTGCCTGCCAGCCCTGGGACCAGCCGAGCTGGAACACCAGGTAAGCTCCGATCACCAGCAGCAGGCTCATCACCAGCCGCATCAACATTCCCACCAACCGAAACCTCTTGTGAAACATATCTTCCTCCACTTTGGTACTGGGTTCATCCGAACCTGTCCCAGTATGCGCCAAAAGTGTGAAGCCATTGTGAAGGTCTCGCGCCAATGTGGTGAAAGAGCGCAAGACTTCAAGTCTCTCAGACTTAGTCTGAAAGACTAGTGGTACTCTGCCCTGTAGGTCCAGGTCACGTTGCATGGGGCGCGGTTCCACAGCGAGGCATAGAGCTGGAAGGTGTCGCCCACCTTTTTGGCCGGCGGAGCGGTGACCATCCATTCCTTGGTTGAAGGCCCGGGCGGAGTGCCCCACGGGAAGTAGTTGAGCGTTTCGCGCGGCTCGACGATGCTCTCGTAGCCGCGACTGGCGGCGTACCAGAAGCGCTCGCCCATGCCCTCCCCGCCGCTATTCATCGTGCCGCCGTGCGAACAGCTCACCGTGACCCTGTACCTCAGGCCAGGGTTCAACACCAGCGGAGGCCGCTCAAAGCTGCAGGTGACGGTGAGGTTGTAGTACTCCACCTCGTGGTCCACATAGTGCTCCTGCGTGGTAAAGCTGGTCTCGCCCGGGGTCATCCTGGACGAGCTGCCAGCGAAACGCGGCTCCGGCGCCACGATCTCCAGCGGGTCCTTGTTGGCATTGATCACCGCCGGCTCTTGCCGCACCCACACCAGCAGGCCTCCCGTCGGCGTAGCGATAGGAGCGGCTTTGGTGGCGGTGGCTGCCCTGGTTGGCGTGCCGGCGGCGGTAATGAGGATGTCCTGCTCCCAAGTGTCCATCACTCCCGTGGCGTCGTGTGCTTCGACGCGAACGGTGTACTTCTTCGCCTGTGCATAGGAATGCACCAGCGAGATGATAGTGCCTGAATAGGGCATCGTCGTGGCGCCGACGTTCTCTTTCACCACCAGCGCGCCGCCATCGCCCCAGTTCACCTTGAGCAGGTAGCCCTGCTTGCCGGCCCCCGTCAGCAGTACGCCGCCGCGAACCGAGATGAAGGCGGTGACCTTCTCATCTACCTGGGCGGTTTCGGGTAGCGTGAGGATGCGTGTGCTCAGCGCCTCGCCGCCCGCGGCCACGATGGCCAGCGACGTGGTTACCGTCCTCTCGCGGCTATCCACCGCCGTGACCTCCAGCCGGTACTCGCCGGGCTGCTCGAAGCGAAAGGTGGCGCTGTTCAAGTCGGGACCGCTTCCTGGGCGCGGACGGTCGGCGCCAGGAATCAAACGGAAGGTGTAGGCGTAGGGCGGCTGGCCGCCGCTCGCGCTGGCCGTGTAGGCTTCCACTGGCCCGGGCGCGCCATTCCAGGTCACGTACGACGTCCCTTTGACCGCGACGCCAAAGGGCTCCGCCTGCAGCACGTAGCTGCCCAGTCCGGCGAAGGTGCGGCTCTGAAAATCCTTTGCCCACACCGCGACGGTACGTACCCCCGCTTGATCCTGCGGTGGATAGGTGTCGACTGGCAGCTCGAACTCGGTCGTGCCGGCGTCGGTGGTGATTGGTCCGCCCCTGACGCCATTCTCAAACTCCCAGGTCCAGGTGATCGGCGCCTGGTAGTTCCCAGACACTGCGGCCACGATGCTCAACTGATCCTTGCCGATTCTGGCCACATTCGGTCGCGCGATCACGCTGACCGCGAACCGGTTTGGATCCTGACCAGCGTGTTGGATGCGTACGCGCTTTGACCCCCACCAGCGTCTTCCGGTGGGCTGCTCACTGCACGCGCAGATCAGGTCCACGCGGCCTTCCTGCTCGCCCGCGCGGAGGGTGGCCGCCCAGTCGCTCTGCTGGACGAGTGTGCCCCCGCCGAGCGTTGCCCACGAGGTGGTCACCCTGGCCTCGGGATCTGACCGATACACCAGGTAGGTGTGCTGCTCACCGGGCAGCAGGCTCGCTTTGCCCCTCAGCTCCACAGGCAGACCCGACGGTACGCGGACCCGGGCTAAGGTAGAAAAGGAAGCTGTCTCGGCCACCAGCTCGTTGCCTTCGACGCGGGTCATCAGGAACCACAGCGCGCCGTCGGAGGCGAGATGGACGATGGCCAGATTCGTCGGGTCGGTCACGCCCGCCGGGATGGGCAGGCGCAGCGTTACCGGCCGCAGCAGGTCGGCAGAGGCGGTGATGGAAAAAGCTTCGCCCACCGCTCCCACGCCCTCCGGCAGCGTCGGCATCTGCGTGACAGCTGCCTGGATCGTGGCGCCAGCCGGCAGAGCTCCTTCAGGAACAAAGATCGAACCGCCTGTGATCAGCTTGACCACGGTCCCTGGCTCGGGCGGCAGGTCGTCAGGCCCTGTCGCGGTGGTGGGCACCGCACTCGAAGCCAGCGTTGGCGCTGTGGTCGGGGCCAACGGTGGCCTAACCGTGGGCTCCAACGTCGGCCGTGGCGTGGCGGTGGGCGGTGATGGCTGGCATGAAGAAACCATCACCACGCAGGCCAGGAGCAGACAAACAAGTTGCGTCAGAGGACGTCGGGCAGCAAGCATCGCGGGGGTTCTCCTCTCCGTAGATTGGCGTGCAGATATGTTGCATCTGGGACTGTACTCCGCGGCCTGTTCTCCACCTGTCGCGCTCGTGGGCGGCCCGTCCGCGTGGGTACACCGTCGCGGACGCATCGGCTCAGACGGAAGGAACTACCGCTATTCTGCCACACTTGCCGCCTGTTGCCAAACGCAGGTAGCGTTCGTGAGCTGGACTGGTTGGCTGGGACCGGTGCTGGCGTCGACAATGGCCGGCTATGACTCCAGCGCCCGGCGCAGCTCCTGTCCGTTGTTTGTCCACCAGTTGAAGAGGATGCTGATGTCCGTGCTCAGAGAAAAGTGGCGCACGCCCAGGTCCAGGTAGTACTTGGCCTGATCCACGCTATCGATCTCGGCGCGAGGCGGCACGCCGGCCCGTTGCGCCGCCTCGATCACACGTCGCTCCACGGCCCGAATCTCCGGCGAATTCCTCTGGCCAGGCCTGCCCACGCTGAGCGAGTAGTCGGCGGGACCCCACTGTACCATGTCGATCCCCGGGACGGCCAGGATCTCCTCCAGCCGCTCCACCGCTGGCCCCTTCTCGATCATGATCGCCACCACCACGTCGCGCAGGGCCTGTGCGTACTCCGGTGACGCGCCAGTGCCCCAGTAGGTGAATCGCCTCCAGCCAAAACCGTGAATCCCTCCGTCCCCCGGAGTGTCAGGGCGCACGCTGCGCACGCACTCCTGCACGTCTTTTGGCGTGCGCGCGTCGGCGAAGAGCACGCTCTGGAATCCTGCGCCGATGGCCCGCTGGGCCAGAAAGGCGCGCGGCTGCTGGTCCACCTTGATCATCGCCCCCATGTCGAAGAGCTCCACCGCCCGGCAGAGGTTGTCCAGGGCATAGAGGTCATAGGGCGCGTACTCCCCTACGAACTCCACATAATCAAAGAGCCCTGTGTGACCTATGACCTCCACGATCGAGGGCCATGAGCTGTGGATCCTCGTGCTCAGCGTCGGTTTGTCTTCTCGCAGCAGGTTGCGTAGCTTGTTGGGTCTCATAGTGTTCTTCTCCTCAGGAGCCGATGATAGCACAAGCTGCCCAACCTACCAAGGGGCACGTTTCGGGGCAAACGTCGGCCGTCTTGCGCCGTGCTGAAAAAGAAACCCCGTCGCCGTGGCCGCCCTGCAGCCGGCAACGGCCGTCGGAGTTGCGATAGGGGAGGAAGAAATGAGTTCTGGATACTTGCGTTCCGTTCGGCACCCGGAGAGGTATCACGGTGAAGGCAAGAAGCCTCCCTTCTTCGAGGGCTGGTACTTCAAGCTGGTAGATGCCAGCGAGCCGCAACGATGGGCCTTCATCCCGGGCATCTTTCGCAGCCACGATCCTGACAGGCAACATGCTTTTGTTCAAGTGCTGAACGGGGTAGAGGGACAGGCGACGTACCACCGCTACGCCAGCAGCGCCTTCGGGGCCGAAGACGCCCCCTTCCGAGTGCGGGTCGGACCCAGCACGTTCAGTCTGGATGAGATAACGCTCTACCTGCAGGGCGACGACCTGTCTGTTGATGGGACTCTCGGGTTCAGGGGCGTGAGCGGATGGCCCGTCACCGCTCTCTCGCCCGGAATCATGGGCCCGTTTGGCTGGTTGCCCTTCCTGCAGTGCTACCACGGCGTGCTAGGCCTCGACCACGAGCTCAGTGGCGCTCTGACGATCAACGGACGGTACGTGGACTTTACCGGCGGTCGAGGCTACATCGAAAAGGACTGGGGGCAGGCGTTCCCCTCGGGGTGGGTGTGGATGCAAAGCAACCACTTTGGGCGACCCGGCACCTCGCTGACTGCCTCCATTGCCATTATCCCCTTCGGTCCCTTCTCCTTCCCCGGCTTCATCGTCGGCCTGCTGGTGGATGGCCATCTGCACCGTTTTGCCACTCACAACGGCAGCCGGGTCGAGCAGTTGAGCGTGAGGGAGCGAGACGTCGTCTGGGTGTTGCGCAACAAGAGCGAGCGTCTGGAGATTCACGCCAGCAGAGCTCAGGCTGCCCTGCTTCGCGGGCCCACGACCGGGGATATGGGCGTGCGCGTCGCAGAGAGCCTGACAGCAACCGTTCAGGTGCGACTCACCTCCCTCCGCGAGTCACGCCTCCTCTTCGAAGGGGTTGGCCGCAATGCCGGCCTTGAGGTGGTTGGAAACACCGAGCGGCTCGTCCGGGGGAGATGACCTGCCTCTGCGTACTGGCTGGCCTCGTGGCTCAGCCCATTGTCCTCCTGAACGCGTTTGTGCTCTGCGACGACGGAGGTGGTCGAAACCCGGCCGGACAGGTAGTCGGGCATGCCATCGCTGCTGGTTCCATTGCCGTCACCACCGAAATGGCCTATAATCCTGCTCGGCTTGCCGCACGACCCTTGGTGGAGCTGGAATGCCTGTAGACCTGGAAAAGCTGGCCAATCTGCCCTTTTTCTCTCGGCTCGACGCCGCGACGCTGCGCGACATCTCGCCGCGGGTCCGCTCGTCATCCGTGGAGCCGGGGCAGGTGATCGCCTGGGAGGGCGAACCCTGTAACGCTGTCTACTTTGTCGTGCGCGGTCTGGTTCGTGCCCGGCGCATGTCGCTGAACGGACGCGAGCATGTCCTTTCCTACATGGGCAGCGGCTCTTGCTTCAATCTCGTGCCGGCTCTCGACGGCAAGCCCAATCCCCTCACAGTGGATGCAGTGGCTTCCACCACTCTCTACTCTGTTGCCTGCAGTGACTGCCGTGTCATCCTTGCCCAACACAGTGAGCTGGCTCACGCGCTTCTGGAGCACCTGGCCGGCGAGGTGCGCCAGCTCAGCGATATGGTAGAGTCCCTGGCCCTGCACTCGGTTCGCGCCAGGCTGGCCCGCTTCCTGCTGGATATGGTTTCAGGCAAGGCCCCCGCGCATGCATGGACGCAGGAAGAGGTGGCCGCTCACATCGGCACAGTGCGCGAGATGGTGGGCCGCACGATGCGTGACTTTTCGCAGGAAGGGCTGGTGCGCCGCGAGCGCGGGCGCATCGTCATACTTGACGCAGACACGCTGACCCGTGAGGCGGGCGGCTAGCCGCTCTGACCTTCCCCTCGGCCGGTTCGTGACGGCGCATCTCCTGCCTCTCCCTTCTGCCGCCGCTCCAACCGCAGATGAGACTTTTATCACTGACAGGCGCCTCTGCTAAAGCTATGCTGAATCCTGTCAGCAGGAGGAAACCATGGCCACGAACCTGCCTCAGGTCAAAACCGAAATCTGCACTAGCTGCGGGATGTGTATGGAGGCCTGCCCCTGCCACTCGGTGGATCTGGAGCACGGCGCACCTGTGTTCTCCTGCCCGGAGGATTGCGCCACAGCCTGCAGCGAGGAGTCTGGCTGCGGCTGTGTCTGCGAGGATGCCTGCCCGGAGGGGGCCATAAGCTGCGCTTTCGAGGTGGTGTTGGAGCCAGGTCCCGCTCGCCCGACTTGTTGTGACCCGGGCAAACCCGCACCCTGCCAGTGCAAGGAGTCGACCTAGATGGGACGCATCTACGAGGACATCACTCAGACTGTCGGGAACACGCCGCTTGTTCGTCTGAATCGAATCACCAGGGGCATCGATTCGGTGGTGCTGGCCAAACTGGAGTACTTTAACCCCCTCTCCAGCGTGAAGGACCGCATTGGCGTGAACATGGTTGACAGTGCCGAAAAGGCGGGCCTGCTCAAGCCGGATTCCGTCATCGTCGAGCCGACCAGCGGCAACACGGGCATCGCACTGGCCTTTGTGTGCGCTGCCAGGGGTTACCACCTGATCCTGACCATGCCCGAATCGATGAGCCAGGAGCGGCGCACTCTGCTAAAGGCGCTTGGCGCAGAGCTGGTCTTGACCCCCGCCGCCCAGGGTATGCGCGGGGCCGTCGCGCGGGCGGAGGAGCTGGCGGCCAAAGACTCGCGCCACATCCTTTTGCAGCAATTCGAGAACCCGGCCAATCCGGAAGCGCACCGCCTGACCACGGCAGAAGAAATCTGGCGCGACACGGACGGTCGTGTGGATATTCTGGTGGCGGGCGTGGGCACGGGCGGTACGATCACGGGCGTGTCCGAGGTGCTCAAGTCGCGCAAGCCAGAATTCAAAGCGGTCGCCGTCGAGCCGGCGGCCTCGGCCATTCTTTCCGGTGGTCAGCCCGGCGCGCATCGCATTCAGGGCATCGGTGCCGGTTTCGTGCCCGGCATCTTTAAGCGCGACCTGGTGGATGAGATTCTCCCCGTGACCGACGACGAGGCATACGCCATGGCACGGCGTCTGGCGCGCGAGGAGGGCATTTTCGCCGGCATCTCAGCGGGCGCCAACGCCCACGCCGCCGTTGTGGTGGCCTCACGGCCCGAAAACAAGGGCAAGCTGGTCGTCTTCATCGCCTGCGACACGGGAGAGCGATACCTGAGCACGCCCCTGTGGTCCACAGACTGATACCACGCTAGCGGGAGAGCACATTGTACAACGACAGGATCTTGCAGCATTTCAGCAATCCGCACAACGTCGGGGACATCCCGGACGCGGATGGGATGGGGCAGGCAACGGGCGGCGACAAGTGTCCGGAGGACCTGGCCTATTTCTGGATCAAGGTCGTCGATGGCCGGATCACGCAGGTCCGTCAGAAGACGCGCGGCTGCCCCGTAGCCATCGCCGCCTCCAGCGCCACCAGTGTGCTGGCTGAGGGTAAGACGCTGGAAGAGGCGGGCAGGATCACCGTCGAGGCAGTGGCCGCTGTGCTCGGCGAGATGCCCGAGCGCAAGTTCGATTCGATCGTCGGCCCGAAGGCGCTGGCAGCAGCCATCGAGGATTACAGGAGCCGGACGGAGGGATAGCTCAGGTCTACCTCACGGCCCTGGCGCTCTGTGGCCTCGCGCGCTCTGTCGTCCTGAGCGAAGCGAAGGATCTCACGGCAGCACTGGAGAAGGCATGTTCGACCGTTTGCGTGAAGATGTACAGACCATTTTCGACAAGGACCCGGCGGCGCGGAGCACCTGGGAGGTGCTGACCTGCTACCCGGGCCTGCACGCCGTATGGTTCCACCGCCTGTCCCACTGGCTCTGGCGGCACAAGATGCGCTTCCTGGCCCGGCTGGTCTCCCACCTGGCGCGCTGGTTCACAGGCATCGAGATCCATCCCGGGGCTCACCTCGGTCGCCGTTTCTTTATCGACCACGGCATGGGCGTGGTAATCGGTGAAACAACGCAGGTCGGCGACGATGTTTTGCTGTACCAGGGCGTGGTGCTGGGCGGCACCAGTCTGCACAAGGAAAAACGCCATCCGACCATCGGCAACAACGTCACCATCGGCGCCGGGGCCATTGTGCTCGGTCCGATCCTGGTCGGCGACAATGCCAGGGTTGGGGCCGGATCGGTCGTGGTTCGGGCCGTGCCCCCCGGAGCGACGGTCGTCGGAGTCCCGGCCCGCCTGGTAGGCCAGCCGGAAACGGGGCGTGCGGCCATGGATTTGCAGCACGGTGAGCTGCCTGACCCGGTGGTCCGAGCCATCAGCGAATCGCTGGACCGGCAGAGGCGGCTGGAAGAGCGTGTCCATGCTTTGGAGCGCCGGCTCGTCTCCTTCCACCCGTCGGCGGCCCCGCATCCCGTACCGGGTGAGGTCAAGCCGGAGCTGGTCTTCCGTATCCGCGAAGCACTGGATCAAGTGCTGGACCCGGAGGTGGGGGTCAGTCTGGTGCAGATGGGGTTTGTGTCCGACATTCTGGTGGATGGGGAAGATGTCGAGGTCAGGCTGACACTCGATGATCCCAATTGCCCGATGGTTGAGCATATTGTCGACCAGGTTCGGCGAAGGGTTAAGGACGTCAATGGCATTCAGCACGTCCAGGTGACGCTGCTCGATGTGCCTGCTCGGGTGTTGTCTCAGCCCGAGCCTGTATCGGCCGCACAGGTCTAGGAGGGTATAGGGAGTGTCCGATTTCGTCTATCTCGACAACGCAGCCAGTACACGCCTGGACGAGCGGGTCCTCGAGGCGATGAGGCCTTACTTCTTTGAGACCTACGCTGTCGCTACGTCCCAGTTCGGCTACTCACCGGGCGTGGAGGCCAAGGACGCACTCGAAAGCGCTCGCTCGGATCTGGCCTCCGCCCTTGGCGCCAGAGCCGAGGAGGTCGTCTTCACCTCGGGCGGCACGGAATCCAGCAACATGGCTCTCAAGGGTGTGGCGATGGCCCTGGGCGAGAAGAAGGGCAAGCACATTATCACCACGCGCATCGAGGATTTTCCCGTGCTCAACAGCGCCCGTGCTCTCGAGCGGATGGGCTTTCGGGTGACCTACCTGAATGTGGATGAGACAGGCCGCATCGACCTGCAGGCACTGGAGCAGGCCATCTCTGCCGACACGATTCTGATCTCGGTGCAGTCGGCCAACCAGGAAATCGGCACGCTGCAGGATATTGCCGCCGTGGCCCGATTGGGGCACGAGCGGGGCGTGCTGGTCCATACGGACGCGGCGCACAGCTTTCCCCGCGTTCCGTTGAACGTGGCCGAAACGCCGGTCGATCTGGTGACGATGACCGCGCACCTGGTCCACGGCCCGAAAGGCGTCGGGGCGCTCTACATCCGGGAGGGCACACCTCTGGCCAAATGGATGGACGGCGGATTTCAGGAATTCAACCTGCGGGCAGGCGAGGAGAACATCCCCGGTGCTATTGGCTTTGCCAGGGCGATTCAGCTGGTTACCGTCGAGGAGACGCAGCGAATTCAGGCCATGCGCGACCGGCTGATCACGCGGGCACTGCAAATTCCGCACTCGCGGCTGAACGGCCATCCGGTCTTTCGTCTGCCGCACAACGCCAACATCTCATTTCGCTTTGTCGAGGGTGAGTCGATTCTCCTGCACCTGGATATGCGCGGCTTTGCCATCAGCACCGGTTCTGCCTGCTTCAGCCGCTCGCTGGAGGCCAGCCACGTCATCCTGGGCATCGGCGGAGATCACGAGCGGGCCCATGGTTCGGTGCGCTTTACCTTTGGCCGCTTCAACCAGGAGCGGGACGTCGATGCCATCGCCGACGCGGTCGCCGAAGTCATCGCCTCGCTGCGCGAGATCAGCCCGCTGGGCAAGGAAGCCAACTGACCTTTGGATTACCACGCCGGCTAGCCGCACAGCGGCCAGCCGGCGTGAGAAATATCGAAAACAATTTAGGAGGAGATCATGCTTAGCAAGAAAGTACTGGACGCCATCAATGAGCAGATCAACAAGGAGCTGTTTTCAGCTTACCTGTATCTGTCGATGGCTGCGTGGGCCGAAGCGCATAACCTGCCCGGCTTTGCCCACTGGATGAAGGCGCAGTTCAAGGAAGAGACAGCCCACGCGCTCAAGTTCTTCGACTTTGTGGCAGACCGGGGCGGCACAGTCATACTCAAGGCCATCGACCAGCCCGAGGTCGAGTTCAAGTCGGCCACAGAGCTGTTCGAGAAGACGCTGGCGCACGAAAAGTACGTCACCAGTCTGATCCACAACCTCTATGCCCTGGCCGTCAAGGAGAACGACTATCCGACCCAGGTCCTGCTGCAGTGGTACATCAGCGAGCAGGTCGAGGAAGAGAAGAACGCCACCTACATCGTCGATACGCTCAAGGCGCTCGGCGAGAAGGGCCAGGCTCTGGTCATGATGGACCACGAGCTGGGCAAGAGGGGCTAGTTCGCCATCACGATGACAGGACAGGCGACCCGGCCGGGTCGCCTGTCCTGTCGCAGTCCGGGTTACCCGGCTCTGCGAGGATCGTTTCGATCAAGGAGGTTGTTGATGCCGTTACCCTACACGGAAAAAGTGATGGAGCATTTCCGCCACCCCAAGAACGTGGGCCGTATCGATGAACCGGACGCCAAAGCGATGGAGGGCAGCCCGGCCTGCGGTGATATGGTGGCCGTCTACCTGAAGGTCAATCCGGACAGCAAGGTGATCGACGATATCAAGTTCGAATCCTACGGCTGCGCCTCCAACATCGCCACCGGCTCGATCATCACCGAGCTGGCCAAGGGCAAGACCATCGATGAGGCCAAGGGCATCACCTGGAAGGAAGCCGCCGACGCTCTGGGCGGCCTGCCCGCCATCAAGGCCCACTGCTCCGTGCTCGCTGTCGATGGTCTGCGTGCCGCGATCCAGAACTATGAGGAGCGCCACGGGCTGGTGACAGAGCAGGAACCGACCACGGTCGAGGTGGTCATCAAGCGTTTGAAGCACGTGATGAACCCCGTTACGGGGCTGGATGTCATTCGCACCAAGCTGGTGAAACAGGTTGAGGTAGACGAGGGCAAGGTGCGCCTGGTGATCGACCTGCCACCTAACCATCAATTCGCGCCCAACATCCGCGAGGAGATCCAGGAAAAGATTGGCCACCTGTGGGATGTCAAGCAGGTCGTTATCGAGTTCACGGACTAGAGAGGTAAAGCAGATATGACGGCCGATATTCGTGTTGATATGCGCGACCACGCCTGCCCGATGGCCACGGACGTGGTCGATTGCCGTGGGCAGACCTGCCCCATTCCGCTCATCGAGGTGCGCAAGGCCCTTCGGCGCGCCAAACCGGGCGAGGTGATCGAGGTGCTGGGCACTCACCCCTCGTCCAAGCAGGAGATCCCGATGGCCGTCGAGGCGCTCAAGGCCGAGCTCTTGAGCGTCGAAGGCACGGATACAGACTGGAAGATCCGTATTCGCCGCTAGCTGAGGCGGGGCGCAGAGGATAAAGGACGCGATGCCACAGAAGAAGCTTTGAGGGTGCGGTCCGGTTGAGCCTGGTCCAGGCGCAGATCCGACGGTTCACACAGCAACCAGTACCATCACCCGCTCCGACCGCTGGGATCACATCCTGGCTCGTTTCGGGGTGCGCCGCATGGCGCATCGGCTGGAGCCGGGGCTCTACGCGCTGGGCAGCCCAACGCCCGAGGCGCGCGTGTTCGTGACCGCCAACTACACGCTGAGCTTTGACGCTCTGCGAGAAGCGCTGGCCGGTCAGGACGCCTACATTCTGGTGCTGGAAACGAAAGCAATCAACGTCTGGTGCGCTGCCGGCAAGGGCAGTTTCGGCACGGATGAGCTCGTGGCTCGCCTGCAGAGCGTCGACCTGGCCAGCAAGGTGACAGGGCGTACGTTGATTCTGCCGCAACTGGGCGCTTCCGGTGTCTGTGCCCAGGATGTGGAGCGGAGCACCGGTTTCCGTGTCGAGTACGGCCCCGTACGCGCCGCCGACCTGCCTCGCTACCTGGCCGAGGGCGACGCCGCTCCGGAGATGCGACGGGTCAGTTTTTCGCTGAAGGACCGTCTGGTGCTCGTGCCGGTGGAGGTGGTGGGGACGCTGCTCCCCGCGCTCCTGGCCGCGGTGGTGTTGTTCTGGGTCAGTGGGCCTACGGCCTTCTGGGCGACGCTCGCGGCGGTTGGCGCGGGGGTGGTCCTGTTTCCTCTGTTGCTGCCCTGGCTGCCGACGCGCGAGTTCAGCACGAAGGGGTTCCTGCTGGGCGGGCTGGTCGCCCTGCCCTTCGTGGCCCGGGGCCTGTCGGGTCCGGGTACCGGGACTGGTTGGACGGCCCTTGCCACCGCGCTGAGCTACTTTCTGCCGATGGCCGCCGTGACAGCTTATTTGGCGCTGAACTTTACCGGCGCCACTCCCGTCGCCTCGCGCAGCGGGGTCAGGCGGGAGATCTACCGCTATGTACCGCTGATGGCCGTAATGGCTGCCGCCGGTCTGCTGCTCCTGCTGGGCGTGAGGGTGCTGGGGGGGACTGCGCTGTGACGACCATACAGGCCTCCAAACTGAATACCCTGCAGTACGACAGCGAGCTGTGCTGCGGCTGTGGAATGTGCCTCTCCGTCTGCCCGCACGGCGTGTTTGGGACAAACGGAGCCGTCCCAGGGTCACAGCGGAGCGAGGTGGCCGTTGTGCGCGGCGATGCCTGCATCGAATGCGGCGCCTGTCAGCGCAATTGCCCCACAGGGGCCATTGAGGTCGAGAGCGGCGTTGGCTGCGCCGCAGCGATGATCTATTCCGCCCTGACCGGGCGCAAAGAAGAGTGCGGCAGCGAAGGATGCTGCAGCTAGACGCCGTTTTGACTTTCGGACCGGAGGACATCCTTGGAACAGGCCACGAATTTATCCGACAAGATTACCATCGTTCTGCACAGCGGCGACATGGACAAGGCCTACAGTGCGCTGATTATCGGCAACGGCGCTCTGGCCATGGGCATGGAGGCGACCATCTTTTGCACCTTCTGGGGTCTCAATCGGGTGCGCAAGACCCGCCCCTGGGCCTTTCCACCCGCCGGGCTGGAGAAGGGGCCCCTCTCCCGGATGAACATGCTGGGCCTGGGCAAGTGGATGATCCAGAGACGGATGAAGAAGGCCAGGACAGCTTCTCTGGAAACGTTGATCCAGAGCTACAAGGAGCTCGGCGGCAGGATCATCGCCTGCGACATGACCATGGACATCATGGGCATCCACGCGGATGAGCTGCGCCCGGACATCGTCGATGAGCGTGGCGGCGTGGGCGGATTCATCCAGGAAGCCCGCCGGTCCGGGACCGTGCTCTTCATCTAGCGGTCTGGTCAAGATTAAGGGGTGACAGATGACCAAACAGGCCACTCTTCCCATTAAGGGCATGACTTGCGCCTCCTGCTCTGCTCATGTCGAGGAGGCACTGAAGGAGATCGAAGGTGTAACCGAGGCCAACGTCAACCTGGCCACGGAGCGCGCCAGGGTGTCCTTCGCCCCGGAACAGGTTCGGGTCGAAAAGATGGTCAGCGCCGTGCGCGACGCCGGCTACGACGTAGGCACGGAAAAGGCGGTCCTGCCTATCGTGGGCATGACCTGCGCTTCGTGTTCGCAGCATGTGGAAGAGGCGCTCCGCAAGGTGGATGGGGTGCTGGCGGCGAACGTCAACCTGGCCACGGAGAGGGCCACGGTCGAGTTCGTGCCTGGGCTGGCTACGATGGACGACTTTCGCCGCGCTGTGTCCGAGGCAGGCTACGAGATCGGCGCCCTGCCTCTGGAAGGCGTGGAGAAGAAAGAAGTAGACGAAGCGGCGGTCAAGATGAATGCCGCGCGCTTCCGCATGCGCGTTGCCTGGGCCTTCACCATCCCCATCGCCATCTGGATGCTGCCGGAAATGATCTGGGGCATCTTCTGGCCCAACGAGATGACTATGCATCTGGGGATGATCCTGCTCTCCCTGCCTGTGCTGGCCACGGTAGGCCGCCGCACCTACGTCAGCGGCCTGCGCGCCCTGCGCCACGGCTATGCCAACATGGACACCCTCATTGCGCTGGGCACAGGCGTCTCGTTCCTGACCGGTCCTCTGTCTTTCGTGATGCACGGCGTGGTCAACTATGCTGGCGTATCGGCGATGATCATGGCCTTTCACCTCACGGGCCGCTACGTCGAAGAGTCGGCCAAGGGCCGGGCTTCCCAGGCCATCCGCAAGCTGCTCGAGTTGGGCGCCAAGACGGCGCGCATTCTGGTGGGCGAAGCGGCCTCTGGAGCGGTGGAAGGCGAGGTCCTTGCCGGTGAAGAGGCAGAGGTGCCCATAGAGCGCGTCGTTGTGGGGGATGTGATGGTGGTGCGGCCCGGAGAAAAGATCCCTACGGACGGCGTGGTCGTTGACGGCGAGAGCGCGGTAGACGAGTCGATGGCCACGGGCGAGTCGATGCCGGTCAACAAACACCCCGGTGACGAGGTCATCGGCGCCACGCTCAATCAAGAGGGCCTGCTCAAGGTTCGGGCCACGCGCGTTGGCAAGGAAACCTTCCTGGCTCAGGTGATCAAGCTGGTCGACGAGGCCCAGGGCTCCAAAGTGCCCATCCAGGCCTTTGCCGACAAGGTCACTTCCGTGTTTGTGCCGCTAGTGATGGGGATCGCCGGCCTCACCGCCCTGGCCTGGCTGCTCCTGCCCGACACGATGAAGGGCATCCTGCACGCAGGAGCATCCTTGCCCTGGGTCAACCTGCACCTGCCCGCGCTGACCCTGGCCATTATCTCGGTCGTATCCGTGCTGGTCATCGCCTGCCCGTGTGCGCTGGGCCTGGCCACGCCTACCGCTCTGATGGTCGGCAGCGGCATGGGCGCAGAGAATGGCATCCTGATCCGCTCCGGCGAAGCCATCCAGACGCTCAAGGACGTCAAAGTCATTGTGTTTGACAAGACCGGCACCATCACCAAAGGGAGACCGGAGGTGACGGACGTGGTAGCCGATGAAGCGGCCATGCCGAACGCGGGTGACGCGATAGAGCGCCAGGCGCCGGCGGATCGTGAAGTGCTCCGTTTCGCTGCCAGCGCAGAGCGCGGCAGCGAGCACCCGCTTGGGCGCGCTGTGGTGGAAAAGGCGACTGCGGACCGCATCAGTCTCACCGATCCCGCCGAGTTCCAGGCAGTGCGCGGCAAGGGCGTAACGGCCACGGTGAATGGTTTCCGTGTCTGGGTGGGTTCCCGGCGCATGTTGGAGGAAAGCGGCGTCGATGCCTCCGCCCTGGTGCAACGGGCCGCGGAGCTGGAGGCGGCCGCCAAGACGGTGATGTACGTGGCGGTGGGCCGCGAGGGCAGCATGGTGGCCAGGGGTCTCATTGCCGTGGCCGACACGCTGAAAGAGGACTCGGTCGCCGCCATCCGCGAGCTGCACGATATGGGTCTGCAGACGGCCATGATCACGGGCGACAACCGTCACACGGCCGAAGCCATCGCCCGCACGGCGGGGATCGATCACGTTCTGGCGGAGGTTCTGCCCGACGGCAAGGTGGCCGAGGTGCGCAATCTGCAGGAGCGCTTTGGCCTGGTGGCGATGGTGGGCGATGGCATCAACGATGCCCCGGCCCTCAAGCAGGCCAACGTCGGCATCGCCATCGGCACGGGAACCGATATCGCCATCGAGGCCAGCGACGTGACCCTTGTGCGCGGCAACCTGTCCGGCGTGGTCAGCGCGGTCAAGCTCAGCCAGGCGACGTTCCTCAAGATCCGTCTGAACCTGTTCTGGGCCTTTTTCTACAACGTGGTAATGATTCCTCTGGCCGTGGCCGGCTGGATGCACCCTGTACTGGCCGAGATCGCCATGGCCACGTCGTCGATCACCGTGGTGACCAACGCCAACCTGCTGCGGCGAACGGACATTAGGGCCGCCGGGGACAAAACACCAGCCAGACGGTCATCCTGAAGCGGAAGGCCATCATCGACCCAATCAGCGACGAGAAGGCAACCGGAACGAACGCCCCCTGCTCCAGAGGCATCGGGCCCTGGGTCGAGGCGCACGTCTTTGCACCCTGGCGCCGCAGGGCCTGGACCAGCGTAACGGGCCGCCTGGTGCTGGAGGTGGGAGTGGGCAGCGGTCCCAGCTTCTCCTACTACCCGGTCGGGGCGAAGGTGATCGCCGTGGATTCTCACGCCGGTCGCATCGAGGCGGCGCGGCAGCGAGCGCAGGCGACCGGCCGCGATGTGGAGCTGCGGGTGATGGATGCCCAGAGGTTGGAGTTTCCCGACGGCCTGTTCGACTGCGCCGTATCCACGCTGGTTTTCTGCTCTGTGCCCGACCCGGTTCTGGGTCTGCGAGAGCTGGGACGCGTGGTCAAGCCGGGCGGCGAGATCAGGTTGGTCGAGCATGTGCGCATCGACCGGCCTCTGGTAGGTACGCTGATGGACTGTCTGGACCCTCTGATGATGTGGGTGGCACGGGAACACCTCAATCGCCGCACAGTGGCCAATGTTGCCCTGGCCGGCTTGCCCATCGAGTCCGTGGAGGACCTGGTTTCGAGCGGCTGGGTCAAGTACATCGTGGCGCGGTCTCCGGCTCGCGGCCCTCTGGCCACGGGTGACCCACGCTAGCTATTCCGGAAGAGAAAGGGCGACCCGATGCTGTTTGAGAGGATCGAATCCAGAGGACTGGCACACTACTCTTATATCGTCGGGGATGCCAACCAGGCCGTCGTCATCGATCCCCGCCGCGACTGCGACATCTATGTAGAGCTGGCGCAGCGCGAGGGCATGGCCATCTCCCACATTCTGGAGACCCACCGCAACGAGGATCTGGTCGTCGGCTCGGCCGAGCTGGCCAGCCGGACGGGTGCGGAGGTCCGTCGTTCCGCCCTCGACGAGCTTGTCTATCCCTTCGGCGCGCGGATAGCCGACGGCCAGGAGCTGGCCGTGGGGCAGCTCCGGCTGCAGGCACTGCACACCCCCGGCCACACCCTGGGGCATATGAGGTTGACCGGGTGGGCGGCTACCTGGCCGGACGGATGGGTTCCTGGCTCAGCGCGGGTCTGCCGCACGAGCGCACTCCGGCCGTGACCGTGCCCGAGTTCCAGAAGAAGCTGATGGACGAGAAGGATGCCTGGGTGTTGGACGTGCGCACTGCCGAGGAGCTGGAGGAACGCCCCCTGCCGTCGGCCGCACATATCCCCCTGGGCCAGCTCCCGGTCAGAATGAGCTCGGTTCCCCGGGGCAAGCCCGTATACCTGCTATGCAGCAGCGGGCAGCGTACGACAACCGCTGCCAGCTTGCTGCAGAAGGCCGGGTGGCGCAACGTCTCCGTGGTGCTGGGCGGAGCCGACGCCTGGTACAGCAAGACAGGCAGCTAGAGCGGCTCTTCTGGTGGCTGCCGGCCCTGCTGCGCCGGCTGCCCGCCTGGCTCTCGGATAAAGTCGTGGATGAGGGCATTGACCTGGTCCGGCCTTTCGTGATGCAGCCAGTGGGTGGCGTCCTCCAGGTACACCAGACGCCCCTGGCTGCATTTTCGGATGCTCTCCTCAGCCAGTTCTCGCCCCAGGAAGCGGTCCTTCGCGCCCCATAGCAGCAGGGTTGGGACCGTAACCGGCGCGGTCCGTGTTCCGGGTGCCGGCGGCTGCCTTCTGCGTACCCCGGCGTGCCTCATCGCCCTGTACCAGCCCAGCATCCCCGTGTAGGCCCCGGGCAGGGACCAGGCGCGCCTGTACTCGGCAATCTCCGATTCGCTGAATGTGCCAGGCAGCCCGCTGCGCTCCAGCATACCGGTCAGCAGGCGCCAGTTGTTGCGGCGCGAGGTGATCTCCGGCAGCCAGGGGAGCTGAAAGTAGAACATGTACCACGAGCGCCGGCGCTGCACCGGGTCGTGCCGCAGACGCTTCAACAGTGCGCTGCCGTACGGGGCGTTCAGCACCACCAGTTTGTGCAGCCGTTCCGGGTAGTCTGTGCCCATCATCCAGGCCACCGCCCCTCCCCAGTCGTGCCCGACCACGTAGGCCCTGTCCCTGCCGGCAGCATCGATCAGTCCGGCCACATCGGCCGCGGCCACGTCCAGGGTGTAGGCCCTGCTACCGCGCGGTTTGTCACTGAGGTTGTAGCCGCGCTGATCCGGCGCCCAGACACGGTAGCCGGCCTGCGCGAAGGCGGGGATCTGCTTGCGCCAGCCGTACCAGAACTCGGGAAAGCCGTGCAGCAGGATGAGCAGGGGACCGCCAGCCGGCCCATCCTGGGCCACGTTGAGCCGTACGCCGTTCGTCGAGACGAGCACCTGCTCCATGGTCTGCCTCCTGGATGTCGCGTTGCCTGGGCGCATCATAACGTCCACGAGGGGCAGTGTCAAGCGTGCGCCGCTCGTCGGCCTGACCGATACCTGTGTCGTGCTGAGCCGCCCAGCAGGCCGTCTCGCCCCGACGGGGGCAGGCGAAGCATCTGAAAAGCACCCATGCAGATCCTTCCCTGCGCTCAGGATGACACTCCGATGGGTCACGCCCGGCCCATGAGACCTTTGTCACAGACAGGCCCACGGCTTTGTGCTATAATCGCTCACGTTACCAGAAACGAATTTGCTCCAGGAGGCATTGGACATGGAAAAGGTAAAGGATCTCGTCTGCGGGATGATGATCGACCCGGCGACCGCAGCGGCAACGTCCGAGTACAAGGGCAAGACCTACTACTTTTGCGCCAAGGGCTGCAAGGCGGCCTTTGACAAGAACCCCGAAAAGTACGTCGGGGGAACCGTGGGCTGCAGTTGCGGCAAGAACGGTTGCTGCGCCTAGCTCGACCCACTGCTGGAGGAACGATCGCCGGCAGCGACCTGAATGAGAACCACACAGAGACCGGGCCAGGTTGACCCGGTCTCTGATTCTGTAAACAGAGGACCCAGATGGCAAAACGTCAGATCGTCAAGATCGATGAAGAACTGTGCAACGGCTGCGGTGCTTGCGTCACTCCCTGCGCGGAGGGAGCCATCCAGCTCGTCAATGGCAAGGCCAAAGTGATCAGCGACTCTCTGTGCGACGGCGCTGGCTTCTGTCTGGGCGTGTGCCCGACCGGCGCTCTGACCATCGAGGAGCGCGAAGCGGTCGAGTTCGACCACCACGCCGCCGAAGAGCAGCAGAAGGCGCGCGGGAAAAAGTACATCGCACAGCATTGCTTCCGCTGCGGGGCGAGCGAGGAAAAGGCCTACCTGATCCCCTGCCGCACAGGCGGGGAGAGCATCTGGGTCTGCACCCGCTGCATACCGGCTCTGATTCACGGCTAGGGTCGTTTTGCCCGTTGCCTCTGCTGCGCTATCATCAGGCAGCGCATTGCGCCAAGAGGAGGTTGAAATGGACAGGCAAGCTCTCTATTCCGTCGCCAGGGCTCTGGTCGCGCCAGGGAAAGGCATTCTGGCCGCCGACGAGAGTATGGGCACCATCGCCAAGCGGTTCGCCAGGCTGCAGATTCCCTCGACCGAGGAGAACCGCCGCACCTACCGCAACCTGCTTTTTACCACCGCGGGGGTCGAGGCGTTCATCAGCGGCGTCATCCTCTTTGACGAAACCATCCGCCAGGCGGCCGACGATGGCACCCCGTTTCCCAGGCTGCTCGCGGACAGGGGCATCGTGCCCGGAATCAAGGTAGACACGGGGGCCAAGGATCTGGCCGGTTTTCCCGGTGAGAAGGTCACAGAGGGTCTCGACGGTCTGCGCGAACGGCTGGCCGAATACTACCGGCTGGGCGCCCGCTTTGCCAAGTGGCGGGCCGTGATCACGGTCGGCGCGGGGATTCCGACCGCCGCCTGCATCGCCGCCAACGCCCATGCCCTGGCCCGCTACGCCGCCCTGTGCCAGGATGCGAACCTGGTACCGATCGTTGAGCCGGAAGTGCTGATGGATGGCGACCACGACATTGCCCGCTGCGAGAGCGTGACGGTGGAAACCCTGTCGGCCGTGTACCAGGCGCTCCACCAGGGGCGCATCGCGCTGGAAGGCACACTGCTCAAGCCCAACATGACTCTCTCCGGCAAGGATGCCCCCCGGCAGGCCACAGTGCAGGAAGTGGCAGCGGCGACCGTGCGCACCCTGCGCGCGACGGTTCCGGCGGCCGTGCCGGGCATCGTCTTCCTTTCCGGGGGACAGACAGCCGTGCTGGCCACGGAGCACCTGAACGCCATGAATCAGATGGGCCCGCACCCGTGGGAGCTGAGCTTTTCCTACGGGCGCGCGCTGCAGGATCCGCCCCTCAGCACCTGGAAGGGCGTTGCCGCCAACATCCCTGCGGCTCAGCAGGCCTTCTTCCTGCGAGCCAGACTCAACAGCGCTGCCCGCCACGGCCAGTATACCGGCGCCATGGAGACCGCGTCCTAGCCGCTTCCCGGCGCGGCCGGACGTCATTGCGAGGCCGCTCTGCGGCCGAAGCAATCTACTGCGACAATGGATGGGATGCCAGGGCACGCCCCGGCATCCCTTGCCCTGTGCAACCTTTCCCGTTACCCCTGCGTATTGTGAGTGTAGAACAGGAAAAGGGGGAAAGCCATGGGTGTGCGCAGACTGTTGCTCCTGTCGCTCTTCGCGGTCCTCGTGTCCGGCTGCTGTTGTCCCTGGACGGTGCGTCGCGTCATCACGAACGTCACGGAAGGCGGCTCCGGCGTCCTGGTGACCAGGGAATACAGCATGGATTCCTTTACCGAAGTCGTGGTCAGCGGTCCTTTCGAGGCCGAGATTAGCCAGGGCCAGGACTACAGCGTCGCCGTGACCGTGGACGACAACATGGAGCGGTACCTGGACGTCGAAATGCGCGGGTCTGTGCTCCATATCGGCTTTGACGCGCCGAGTCTGCTCAGGGAGACCACTCTTCGCGCCAGAGTGACCATGCCGGACCTGCGCGCACTGGAGGCGTCCGGCGCCAGCCGCGTCTCGATGGAGGGCTTTCGGCCCACCAGTCGCTTCGACATGACTGTGTCCGGCGCCAGCATGGTGAAAGGCGAGCTGAACGCTGACGATCTCACGCTGCGGATTTCTGGCGCCTCGACCGTCACACTCGATGGATCCGCGGGCGACGCGGATATCGAGGTCAGCGGGGCCAGCCGCGCCAGACTGGAGGAGCTGCTGCTCCGGGATGTCGAGGTCGAGGCCAGCGGTGCCAGCTCTGCAGCGCTGAACCTGACCGGCAGGCTCAACGCGGACGCGAGCGGGGCTTCATCCATTACCTACACGGGCAACCCGACCCTGGGCAGGATCAGCGAATCGGGCGCGTCTTCTGTCCGGCAGCGCTGAGCTGCCCATCGCATGGGAGGAAATCTGATATGACCACGCCAAACGAAAACAAACCGTCCAACACCGGGCTTCCGGCCGCAAGACTGCTCTCTCTATTCTTTGGGCTTGCCTTGATCGCCCTGGGCGGCCTCTTGCTTGTCGGCCAGCTCTGGCACCTGAATCTGGGCGCCGTTCTGTGGCCGCTGTTCATCCTCGCGCCCGGCCTGCTGCTCTTTGTGCTGGCCCTGCTGGTCGGAGGGAACGGGGGCGAGGGGCTGGCCGTCGTCGGCGGCATCATCACCACGGTCGGGCTGATCCTGCTCTTTCAGAACATGACAGGCCTGTGGGCCACCTGGGCCTATGCCTGGGCGCTCATCGCACCGACATCCGTCGGCGTCTCTCTGGCCGCTTACGGGCTCTTCAAGGGGCGCAACGACCTGGTCAAGAGCGGTTCGAGTCTGACCGGAGTGGGTCTGGTCATGTTTCTGGCGGCCGCTGCCTTCTTCGAGCTGGCGCTGAACATCAGCGGCCTGGGCTTCGGACCGCTTGGCCTGCCCATCTTCCTGATCGCCCTGGGCGTCGTTCTGGTCATCGTCAACATCGTGCGTGCTCTGCGGAAATAGACATCCATAATGCGGGCCTCCCGAGTCTCCCGGACGTCGGAGGCCCGCCCATACCAGGAGGACAGGCGATGCTGCTGAACCCGAGAACCCTCTCGCGCACCTACCCGGACGAGCGCTCGCGCCAGATCATGTCACGCACGGCGGGCTTTTTCGAGAGCAAGGGCAAGGCCCGCCTCAAGGCCGACGACCACGCCCGGACCTGGTACTCGGATTTTCTGGATTTTCAGAAGGCGGAGGAACTCTTCGCCACCCTGTTGACCCCGCCCGCCTACGGCGGGCCTGACTCGCGTTGGGATACCTGGCGCAACTGCGAGTTCAACGAGATCCTGGCCTTCTATGGCCTGGCCTACTGGTACACCTGGCAGGTGTCGATCCTCGGTCTCGGCCCCATCTGGATGAGCGCTAACGAAGAACGCAAGCGCCAGGCGGCGCAGCTCCTCCGGGAGGGAGCCGTGTTCGCCCTGGGGCTCTCCGAGCGCACCCACGGAGCCGACATCTACTCCACCGAGATGGCCCTTACCCCTCAGGCCGACGGCACCTACCGCGCGAACGGCGAAAAGTACTATATCGGCAACGGCAACATCGCCCCGATGGTCTCCACCTTTGGCAGGTTCGCTGGCACTGGCGACTATGCCTTCTTCGTCGCCGACTACCGCCACCGCAACTATGAGCTGATCCAGAACGTCACCGACAGCCAGTCCTACGTGGCCAATTTCCGCCTGCGCGACTACCCGATCAGCGACGCCGAGATTCTCTCGCGAGGGCAGGAGGCCTGGGACACGGCGCTCAACACGGTCAACATCGGCAAGTACAATCTGGGCTGGGCCTCCATTGGGGTCTGCACCCACGCCTTCTACGAGGCCATCAACCACGCCTCCAACCGGCGCCTGTACGGGATGTACGTGACAGACATGCCCCACGTCCGGCAGATGTTCGTTGACGCCTACTGCCGCCTGGTGGCCATGAAGCTTTTTGCCCTGCGCGCGGCCGACTATATGCGCAGCGCCTCTCCCGACGACCGCCGCTACCTGCTCTACAATCCGGTGGTCAAGATGAAGGTCACCACCCAGGGCGAAGAGGTCGTCAACCTGCTGTGGGACGTCATCGCCGCCAAAGGCTTTGAGAAGGACACCTACTTTGAGATGGCCGCCCGCGATATCCGCGCTTTGCCCAAGCTCGAAGGCACGGTGCACGTCAACATCGCCCTGATCGTCAAGTTCATGGCCAACTATTTCTTCGCTCCGGCCGAGTACCCGGAGGTGCCCACGCGAAGCGACGCCGCCCATGACGACTACCTGTTCCATCAGGGCCCCGCGCGCGGTCTGGGCAAGATCCGCTTCCACGACTATGGGCCGACGTTCAGCCGCTGGCCCCTGCCCAATGTGGCCCTCTTTGCCGAACAGACCGCTCGCCTGCGCGACCTGCTGGCGACCGCCACGCCCACTGAGGAACAGCAGGCCGATGTGGACTGGCTGCTCTCGCTGGGCGAGATGTTCACCCTGGTGGTTTACGCCCAGCTCATCCTGGAGAACGCGGCACTCTACTCGGTCGGCAACGACCTGGTGGACCAGATCTTTGACTGCCTGGTGCGCGATTTCTCCCGCTTTGCCCTGACCCTCTACTCCAAGGCCAGCACGACCTCCGACCAGCAGGGTCACTGCCTGGGGATCATCCGCAGGCCGGTTGTGGACCCGGAGCGCTACACGCGGGTCTGGAAAACGGTGCATGCCGTGAACGGGGTCTATGAGATGAATCCGTGATCGCGGGGTCCGAGTAGCCCTTCTCCATCCGCGAGTGGTGTGGGAGGCAGGGCACGGCATGGGCCGCTACCCGTAGCTCGTGCAAGCGTAGGGGCACCCCCATTGGGGTGCCCTCCGGAATACTGACCCAACGCCGAGTCTTCGCTAGTGTCGTGCCGCGACGGGCAGATAGACAATCCACCCGCTCGTCACCGCTCCCGAACTGTATCCCTCCTGCCCGCCCGAGTTCAGCACGTGCAGGGTGAATTTCCCCGGGGCCAAACCGCCAGGGAGGACCAGAGCCATCTCGCGCCCGCCGGGCGTGACCGTCGGGGTGACCTCCATCGCTCCCAGCCGGACCGTGCCGGGGAGCAGGTTGAACCCGCGCACGGTCACGGTCACTGCTTCGCCCGGGTTCACCCATGCCGGTGTCACCTCGGTCACCGCGGGAGTCATCCAGGATCCCAGCGCGATGTTATCCACATAGGCAACGGAACGGTCCCCATCCCGTGACGACTCGAGCTCCAGCGTTACCGTGGTCGTCTGTCCCTGCCAGTCCGAGAGGTCCAGCCATACGTAGCCCCATGTCTCCTGAGGCCCCGACGACTGCCACAGTATCTCGCCGCCAGCGCTCACCTTCAAGCTGTCTGTGCCGTCCGGCTCCTGGAACAGGCGGTATGAGAAGGCCAGGGTGGGCTCGTGCGCGCCGGAGCGCAAATCGGCAGTCTGGCGCAGGGCGCTCGATCCTACGACCTCGTTGAGCCCGTAGACATCGGCCAGGGCGTTGCGCCCGCCGACGCATGCCTGCCCCTGTTGGCCCTGCACAATCGCCGACTGAGGCGTCACCAGCGCCCCGATGCGGCGCGGAGTCGACCAGGTGGTCCCCCCATCGCCGGACGTGCTATACACACTCTGCACGCTCTGTTCGCCCTGGGGATCCCAGAAGGCGTGCAATCCTCCCGTCTCATCGATCGTCACGGCCGGGATCACGCCGCCCGTCTGCAGCCAGGTGTCCCAGGCGGAGATGTGAACGGCGCTGCCCCAGGTTACCCCGCCATCTTCGGACCGCTTCAGGTAGGCGGTCTGCCGCAGCGCCTTGCCCCCCGAGTCGAAAGTCCTCACCTGCCAGATGAGGTAGACCCATCCGCCCTGTCCCGTGAGCAGGGCAGGGGCTTCGCGCAGCAGGTCCAGGCCACTGGATGCCGCCAGAGCCACAGGCCCCGACCAGAGGGCCCCTGGCTCCCTTCGGCTGTACATCAGCTTGAGCGTGTCGCTCGTACCGTTGGAGTGAGTCCCATCGTACCAGACCGCATGCATCACATCGCCGGTACCGATGGCCGCCAGCAGGGAGCGACTTGGCAGATTGGTCCAGCCCACGGCAGGTCCGGTGGTGTTGGTCCACAGGCCGTCGGGCGCCCGGACGGCGTGCTGTGTGGTGCCGAGATTCCAGCAGGAATAGCAGTCCCAGATGGCGTGCAGCCGCCCTCCAGAGTCTGCCAGGACCACCGGGTAGGCGGTAGCCGGTACCGCCACGCCCGGAATGCGCACCGCCGCCGTCCACTCGCCGCCGGGCGGCCTGTACTTGTACACCATGGCATAGTCCACGTCGGCATGCACGTGCTGCAGTCCAACGGTGTAGAGAGTGCCCGATGCGTCCATGGCCAGCGCCGGCCAGCGCCCGGCGTCCGTGAACGACTGCGGCGTCGACCAGGTGCCCCCCGATGGGCGCTGCAGGTAGTGACTCACAGCGGTGGAGCCCAGAATGGTGTTGTACAGGACATGAAGCGTACCCGATGCGTCCTGCATCAACTGAGTCGGCGCGGGCGGGTCAGGATTGCCGGGCAGGGCATAGAGTCCCGAGGTGATCACTTGCCCCAGCACAAAGCTGTACTGGCCGGACAATCCGTCGCTCATCAGGATGGGCGCAGGGTGCCCCGATGTGATCCACGGCGCCATTGCACCTGTCTCCCCGCCGCCATTGGACAGCCTCTCGTCCATGTGCCAGAGGCGGATCTCGTATTGCGGATCCGGCCTGGGAGAGTCGAACTCGATGGGAGCGGCTGCCGCGTAGCCCTGGTGGCTCACCTCCAGTTGATGCACGTCTCCCTCGATGCCGAAGAAGGCAAAGTGCCCCTCCCGGTCAGGAAGCGCCTTTCCCGGGGCCTCGGGTCGGGTGATGGCTGTCGCGTTGGACACGGCGAGTCCTCGCTCGTCGACGATTGTGCCCGAGACTTTCCATCGATAGCAGAATGTGCCTTCCGGGGGCTGCTCGTTCCAGGGTCCCATATTGCCCGCGTTGTCATAGGCCCGCACACGGGCGCGGTATGTATAGCCGAAGCCGCCATGCGACCAGGCCGACGTGTCCTGGGTCTTGTGCAGCCAGGGGCGCCAGTCGCTGTTGGTCTGGTCGCGGATTTCGACGTCGTACGAGTGGATCCCCGCCGGCCCTGTGTCGCGGGCGCTCCAGGAGTAGAGCAGGTCGGCGTCAGGGTGAAAGCGCGGCATCGGCGCCAGAGTCGCGATGGGAGCGGCAATGTCCGCCGTCTGCCAGTCGGGGGACATATCCAGGCCGGAGCTGGAGACCCAGGCACCGCTGAGCTGCATCATCAGGGTGCGCGACAGGACGAGCCACCCATCTTCCACTTCCCAGTAGACGATGGTGGCCACCAGGTCGTGGTCTTTCGGACCGTAGGAACCGAGCCAGGCGTCCTGGTAGTACCTCCGGTACTGCGACGGGTCCATCAGCACCGTGCGGCCCCCGCCCGCCTCAGTGGTGGTGACCACTTCGTTGAAATAGTCGCCGTCTATGTCGCAGTCGAAGGCGATGTAGTTGCCATCCACCGACCAGGAGGGATGCTGCATATAGCCGCAGCCGGGCTGAATGCGCCTCCCGTTTGTCCCGTCCGCGTCGATGCGGAACAGCTCGGCCTGATTGGAGCTGACCCGCCTGATCCAGGCGATGCTCTGCCCGTCTGGCGACCAGCAGGGCTGCACGTCGTCCTCCGGTGAGGCCGTCAGGCGTGCCACTCCGCTGCCATCGGCGTTCATCAGGTAGAGGTCCCAGTCCGTGTCCCTGCGCGAGGCGAAGGCGATGCGCGTGCCGTCGGGAGACCAGGCGGGCCACGAGTCGGCCGCCGGCTCCCACGTGAGCCGGGCCAGCCCGGAACCGTCGACGTTCATCGTGTACAGCTCCAGGTTGCCGTCGCGGTCCGAGGCGAACACCACACGCGTGCAGCCGCGATCCAGGCGCGGATAGATGTCGCTGGCGGGGTTGTCGGTCAGCCGTCGCGGCGACATGCCGTCCCCCTTGGCGTAGTAGATCTCCCAGTTGCCGTCACGCCCCGATTCGAAGGCCATCCCCGACCAGGACTGAGCCGGGTAGTCCGAGACGGAGGCAGAGGGAGAGGCGAGGCCGGGGAAATCGGAAGGCAGGGGGGGAATCTCGGCCAGCCACGATTGCTCTTTCCACGCGAGGTATCCTGGCGGGGGCTCTGCGGCGGTCTTCGGAGAGGTCGCGCCCCACAGGGACAGGACGAACACCAACGCTAGCATAGCCCGGAACCGTCGGCCCATGACCGCACCCCCTTGTCGATCGCCACACGGACAATGACAGCTTCTGCTATTATGGACGCGTCCGCGCCAGAAGACAAACGGCCCCAACGGTCGACTTGCCAATTCAGAACATTTGTGCTACACTGCCCCCATCAGGCACTGAAAGGAGTTCTGCTATGGAGCGAATGACGGCAATCTGCGGTCTGGACTGTGCTGCCTGCGAGGCCCGTGTGGCCACCCTGGCCAATGACGCGGCGGCCAAGGCGCGCGTCGCCGCCGAGTGGCGCAAGCTGTTCCACGAGGACAGCATCGACGAGAGCTTTGTGACCTGTGAAGGATGCCTGTCGCAGAACGACGTTCTCTGCGGCTGGTGCCGGCAGTGCCCGATCCGTGCCTGCGCCGGCGGACGCGGCCTGCCCAACTGCGGGCACTGCGTCGAGTTGGATTCGTGCGCTACCTACGGAGCGATGTTCAAGGACGGCACGCCGGCCAGAGAGGCCCTGCTGGCCATCCGCGCCTCGCTCTAGGGACGGCTCCCTGACTACGACTCTGTCTGAATCCCCGGAGGTGTCCGATGGCCGTACAGGTCTGGCAGAACGATCTCTCCGACCTTGCCTCTCTCGAGCTGTTGACGCGCAGCGCTGAGCAAACCGTCTTTCTCGGCCGGCCCGCGCTCCGGCTGGATGGGCTGGCCCTCGTGCCCGGACTGGAGCTGCTGGATGGCAGCATCGAAGTGTCCATCGCCGCCGAGGGCCCGTGCTACCCGGGCATCGCCTTCGGCGTGCGCGATGCCGCCAACTATGAGCTGGCCTACGCCGTGCCTCACTGCAGCGGCCAGAGCGACGCCATCCAGTACGACCCGGTCTTTCACGGCTCCAACACCTGGCAGCTCTACCACGGACCCTGCTACCAGCAAACGGCCGCCGTGCCGACCGGGGAGTGGTTCACCCTGCGCATCCACGTCAACGCAGGGCGCGCCTCCATCCAGCTCGACGATTCGCCTCCCCTCGTGGTCGACCAGCTGGCCCACCCTCACCTGCCCGGGCAGGTCGGCCTGTGGACGTACAGGCCCGCCCTCTTTGCCGGGCTTCGCATTCTCTCCAACGGCCACCCGGTCGGGCAGGCAAGCCCTCTGCCCAGCCTCTCGCCGGGCAC
This sequence comes from Anaerolineales bacterium UBA2200, assembly GCA_002327925.1. Taxonomy (GTDB): domain Bacteria; phylum Chloroflexota; class Anaerolineae; order UBA2200; family UBA2200; genus UBA2200. The sequence goes on along the minus strand of DCVA01000020.1, from coordinate 5,177 downwards.
GGTGCGTGAGTGGTTCATGGAGGGCTATGGCCCGCTGCAGACAGAGGCGGGAGGATTCCTGAACCTCAACCGCTACTTCCCGGCCACGCTGGGGGAGGCTGTCTTGACCCGCCGCTTTGAGCTGGTGACCGCCTGCCCTGTCACGTTCGGCTTCGGCTTCAGCGACGAGCTGTCTCTGTGGGTGGACGGGCAGGAGTGCTATGGCGGGGCCAACCTGTTCAAGGGCTTTGACAGCTATGCGGACAGGGGCTGGGTGAGGCAGAATGCGCAGAGTGTTACCCTGCCTCTGCAACCGGGGATCCACGAGCTGAAGGCGCGGCTGAAGGTGAGGGAGGGCTTTGGCTGGGGGCTGAACCTCCAGGCGCAGGCCGAGAGCGCCGTCCCCTTCGTGACGGCTGCCGGCCCGGGCATGCGCTGGCTGCCCGCAACGAGAGGGTCTGGCTAGGCCGGAGGGGGCACGGCAGTATCCCCTCCGGATCAGAAGCTCCTACTTGTCGAACTTTTTCGTGCCCCGCTGGCGGGCAAAGGCCGAGGTGATGCCCATCTTGGCCACCGATGGCGAAAAGTCCATGGCGCTGTAAAAGGCCCTGGTTTCGTCCATCTCCGTGTCTGCCCGCTCATCCCCCAGCAGCGAAGCGTAGGCCCTCAGCCGTCCGAGATCCGACATTCGCTGTTTCTCCGCCTCGGCCGGGTTCTTGGCTCTGGCGCGGGCAAAGCTGAGCACGTTGGTGGCCTTGATCTGCTCCAGCACCTTCTCCGCGATCGGCGCCACAACGCCATCGCGCGGCTGGAACAGCGGCGCCTCGACAAAGCGCACCGTCACCCGGTTCAGCGTCGAGCGCAGCTCGTGATCCGCCGGAGAGCGGTAGGTTACATAACCCTCGAAACTCAGCTTCGAACCGGCCGGTCCCGCGGCCAGGGCGACGCGCACGGGAATCTCCAGGTCGGTCTCGCAGGGGATATCGCCCACCTTGACCACGGCGTGGCCGCCGTCCTGCTGGGCCGAGTAGGCGGCCGAGAGGGGCATCAGGATGGCGCCGGCCGGGATGTCCAGATGGATCTGCGTGTCGCGCGCGGCAATGGCCGCCGCCTCGCCCAGCTCGCCCGCCACGTAAGGCACGATCTGCGCCGCGCTCTGCACGTGGTAGAAGCGCCCGCCGCCCTGGGTGGCGATCTCGACCATCAGGGCCTCGTTATAGTCCAGCCCAACGCCGAGTGTGGAAACGCTGACCCCGGCCTGATGCGCCTCGAAAGCGCGGGCTCCCACCTTCTCCAGGTCCGTCTCGCCCACGTTGGCCTGGCCGTCGCTCAAGAGCAGCACCAGATTGGTGTCGTGGCGGGCCTTTCGGGCGTGTTTGAGGGCCTCTTCCAGGCCTCCGCAGAGCGCCGTCTGGCCGCCGGCGCGCACCTCCGCTAGGGCGCGCCGCGCCTCCTGGCGCGTTTCGTCGTCCACCGCCCTCGGCTCCAGCAGCGATTTGACCCTGCTGCTGAACGCCACCAGAGCGAAGGTATCCCCGTCGTGCAGGCGATTGACCGCCTGTTTGGCCGCCTCGACGACCTGCCCGATCTTGGGGCCCTGCATGGAGCCGGAAACATCCAGCACAGCGGTGAACCCGAGGGGCTGGCGCCCTGTCGTCGTCGGCGCCGACTCAGCGGCAGGCACGGACGAAGGAGCGCGAAGCGTGATCAGCAGGTGCCGCTCCACGTTCTGCCCGGCAGGCGCCTTGACCTGGTCCAGCTCCATCTGCACCTGCAGGTAGGAGCCGCGCTCGTCCGCGGGCGGCTCGCCCACAAAGCCCAGCTCCCCTCCGCAGCGGCTGCAAGTTTTCGTGCCGGCCGGCTCATCCTGCAGCGTACCGCAGTACAGACAACGCATCAGTTTTGGCATGGCATCCTCCTCGTGTCATCCCCAGACGCTACGGCGCCGAAGGATCTGCTCAGCTCGTCTCCACAGGTCGCTGCACCGGGGCGCACCAGCCCCTCACTCCCTGGCCCTCCTGCGGTCCTTTCCCGGCGCCCGCACCACGCGAAAGAACTCGCCCGAATCCAGCCAGTTGAGCCGGCAGTGCGGGCAGTTGTCGATCACGATGTTGCCCGGCCCGCCGTAGGGATGGACGTCCATCTGCCTGCCGCACCGAGGGCAGGCGATATGGCGGTGCAGATCCTCGCGGTTCATCGGCGGCGGCGCCACGGGCGGATCGGACGCGGTCGAGCGCAGGTAGGTAATGGCTCGCGAAAAGCTGGCCATCGGGATCAGGATGCCGCGGCAGCGCCGGCAAAGCAGCACCTGCGCGGCGCCCGCCCAGGCCAGCTCAAGCGGGAGGCGGCACAGGGGACACTCCAGTGTCCCTGGGATACCCAGGGGGGTGATCCCGTCATCCGGCGGGCGGGGAAAGTCCAAGGTGCCGCAGTGCTCGCAGGCAAAGTAACCCTGTCTTCCACCAGCACCATCGGCGCCCCGCAGTTGGAACAGTTCATCGTTGGCTCCCGGAAAAGTGCGCAGGTCGCAGGCCAGGGCACGGCGCGTACGTGAGGCGTGGGTCGGTTCCGAGCGGCCGGCCTGTGGATTGCACTGAGAGTATAGCTCGTGGGCCGTGCCGTGTCAATCGATTACGGGGGGAGGTCGCACGTCCAGACGGCTGAGCTGCCCTGCCCCGTTTGCGGTGTACATCACCACCGGCAGTTCGGAAGCATTCTGGCTCGGAAACACCAGCGTGATGACCGAGCCGGTCTGCAGGTAGTCAAAGTACAGGGGCGCCTTGCGTGAGGGCGTATACGCCTGGCCCCAGGCCCAGAGCATCAGGAAGGCAATCGGGTCTCCGTGTGTGACGGCGGCAACCGTCTGAGCCGCGTGTCTCCTGCGGCAGGCCGCCACGAATCGGAGCATTCTGGCCAGCACATCCGCGGGCGATTCGTACGGAGGCCGGTTGCCCGTGTAGATGTCCCAGTTGCGGCGGGCGCCCTCCTCCAGCGGCCTGCCTTCGAGCGGTACACGCACCTCATTCAGGCGCCTGGACACGCGCAACCCTGCGCCGGGCAGGGCCGCGGCGATCACCGCCGCCGTCTGGCGCGCTCGCAGCATGGGGCTGCAGTAGATGGCCGTCACTGGCTCAGATGCCAGCAGGGCTGCCGCCGCTTTTGCCTGCGCCCGCCCGTCGGGGCCCAGTCGGTAGCGCGGCAGACGCCCGTAGAATATGCCCCGCGGGTTGTGAACTTCGCCGTGGCGGATCAGGTGGAGCGTCGTAACTGGCCGGTTCATACGGGTGAGAGTATATCCTGCTCTTGGGCGACGTCAAGTTTGATGCGCGCCGCCGGGGTTATCTGTGGCTGTGGCCGCCTTTGCCGCTCTGCAGAGACGCGTGTTATAATGGTTCGGTGCGTCGCGGCCGCAGGTACCGCACAGGGCCTGGCCGCGACCGGCGGGCGCAGCCGTTACCCCAGACAATCCAGGAGGACTCGATGGCAACCAAGGACCCGGTCGAAGAACTGAAGAGAGAAATCGACTCGCTGCAGAACTCGATCAATTCGCTGCAGTCCAAAGTGCGCCTGAGCGCCGCACGCGACTCGCTGGAAGACCTGCACTCCAAGGTCTCCGGCCTGCCGAACAGACTGCAAGACCTGCGCACCCGCGGCTATCCCTTCGAGAAGGCCCTGGAGAGCAAGGCCGAGGAGCTGGGGCAGAGGTTCGCCACGGTCAGACCTTCCGTTCTGGCCCAGATCGATCAGCAGGCGCTTTCCCTGGAGCGTTCCATTCGCCCGATCGAGGATGACTTTCGCCGCCTCGTGGGCCAGGCCTCGTCGCCGGCCATCGCCAAACCTCTGGCCATGCAGATCAAGTCGGCTGTGAGCTCGGTGGAGGGCAAGGTTTCGGCCGTCGCCGATACCATCCGCGGGATGTATGACGAGCTGGAGAACCAGCTCCGCGACGTGGAAAACCGCGTTCAGAAGGCCGACTGGACCCTGAAGCAGCTTGCCGAGGCCACCTTCCGCCTGCTGCCCACAGAGGCGCCGATACGCGCCGTCCGGGCCACCTGGACCAAAGGCGAGAAGGCCGATAAGGAAGACCCCCAGGGAGTGCTCTACCTCACGGACCAGCGTCTGCTCTTTGAGCAGAAGCAGGAGAAGGCCACCAAGAAGGTGCTGTTCATCACCACGCAGAAGGAAAAGGTGCAGAACCTGCTGCTGGAGACCCCCGTGGCGACCGTGGAGTCGGCCAAGGCCAGCAAGCGGGGCATGCTGAGCCACGAGGATCACCTCGACCTCGCCTTCAGCTACGAGGCCTCCGTGCCCACGGCCCATTTCCATATCGACGGCCAGGACAGCAACGAGTGGCAGGCGCTGGTCGGGCGGGCCAAGGCGCGCGAGTTCGATGTTGACCGGGTGACCCCGGTCGATGAGGTCGCCGCTGAGAAGGTTCGCTCGGCGCCGACCGCCTGCCCCCACTGCGGCGGCGCCATCACCACGCAGATCGTGCGCGGTATGGACAGCATCAAATGCGATTACTGCGGCAAGCTGATCCGCCTGTGAGCCGCACCCCTACCCTGGGAGGCACGTATGGATGGAGAGGCAAAACCCGTCCGAGCGGAGCAAAGTGCCGGGGGGGCAGAGACAAGTAGACGACAATGGGAGAGCGGCACGCTCCACGATGCCCTCTCCCGCTCGCCCGAACGACGGGAGCACTTTGTAACTACGTCCGGCGATCCGGTCGAACGCCTGTACACGCCGGACGACCTGCCCGGTTTCGACTATGAGCGCGATCTGGGCTACCCGGGCCAGTACCCGTTCACGCGCGGCGTCCACCCGACCATGTACCGCGGCCGCCTGTGGACGATGCGCATGTTCGCCGGCTTTGGCAGCGCCGAGGAGACCAACGCCCGCTACAAGTACCTGCTGGCCCACGGCGAAACGGGCCTCTCCGTTGCCTTCGACTTTCCCACCCTCTACGGCTATGACACGGACCACCCTCTGGCCGAGGGCGAGTTCGGCAAGTGCGGCGTGGCCGTCTCCTCTCTGCAGGACATGGAGATCCTGTTCGACGGCATCCCCGTGGACCAGGTGACCACCTCGATGACCATCAACGGCCCGGCGGCGGTCATCTGGGCTATGTACATCGCCGCCGCCGAAAAGCGCGGCATACCGATGGCCGCGCTGGGCGGCACGATCCAGAACGACATCCT
>DCVA01000038.1:31660-31783 GCA_002327925.1 Anaerolineales bacterium UBA2200 | reverse complement strand
AGGATAGGTGGGAGGCTTTGAAACCGGAGCGCCAGCTTCGGTGGAGCCAACGTTGAAATACCACCCTGAGAAAGTTTCGACCCTAACCCGCAGCCGTGATCCGGCGTGGGGACAGTGCCAGGT
>DCVA01000038.1:31379-31652 GCA_002327925.1 Anaerolineales bacterium UBA2200 | reverse complement strand
GAGTGCAAAGGCACAAGGGAGCTTGACTGCGAGAGCAACGACTCGAGCAGAGACGAAAGTCGGACTTAGTGATCCTACGGTCCCGTGTGGAAGGGCCGTAGCTTAACGGATAAAAGCTACTCCGGGGATAACAGGGTAGTCTTGCCCAAGAGTTCACATCGACGGCAAGGTTCGCCACCTCGATGTCGGCTCGTCACATCCTGGGGCTGGATAAGGTCCCAAGGGTTCGGCTGTTCGCCGATTAAAGCGGTACGTGAGTTGGGTTCAGAACGT
>DCVA01000038.1:25681-31323 GCA_002327925.1 Anaerolineales bacterium UBA2200 | reverse complement strand
TCCGTCAAGGAGGTAAGACCCCTGGAAGACTACCAGGTTGATAGGCGGCATGTGTAAGGACAGTAATGTCTTAAGCTAAGCCGTACTAATGGTCGAGGGCTTAATCACGCCACATGTCTGGCAATGACTGAAGCCTGCATTCTGTTCAATTCTTAGGGTGCTACGTTGGCACTGATCCAATGCTAGCTCTTTACAAAACGAAAACAAGTTCTTCTGGTGATTTGTGCGGAGGGGAAACACCCTGCTCCATCCCGAACCAGGCAGTTAAGCCCTCCAGCGCCGATGGTACTTGGGGCGCAGGCCCCCGGGAGAGTAAGTCATCGCCAGGAGAACTTGTTTTTGTTTTATCCGCCAGGCATCCACAGACAGCGCAGTGCGGTTCCCCGAAGCATCCAAACGACGAGTTCTCTCGTTGCACGTGTCACTCGCGCCACGCCAGCTCAAGACGCGGACTGTGCGTCGATAGATAGCGAGGTGCTTCGGATGCTTGACTCGGATTGAGGGGACTGTATAATCGGTCGCGGCTGACCCGGCTCTGGTGCGGAGGATGCCCGGGCAGCACTCTGTTGAATCGTGGAGAGGTCTCCTGGTGGCCGAGGTACGAAGCGCTAACAGAGAGCTGGGAATGAGAAGCGACTGGTGGTGGCTTGGCCCGGTTTTGTCTGCCGGGGTGTTCCTGCGTCTCTGGGGCATCGGTTTCGGCCTGCCGGGCCTGTACCATCCGGATGAGGGGTTTGTGGTACGCCAGGCTCTTGCTTTTGGGGCCGGCTACTTTCAGCCCTACGAGTACGTGCATTCGCCTCTTTTGCCGTACATCGTGGCTGTGCTGTACGGGCTGCACTTCCTTTTCGGTCTGGCCACGGGCCGCTTTCAGAGCCCCTCTGATCTGGCCATCCTCTACTTCAACGATCCTTCTTCATTTTACTTGCTGGCGCGTTTGACCAGCGCCGCTTTTGGCGTGGCTGCCATCTGGGTGGCTTATAGTCTGGCCAGAAAGGCCTATGGCCGGGCTGCTGCACTGGTGGCGGCACTGTGCGTAGCACTCTCGCCCATCCTCGTGCGCCATGCGCACTATGCGCTCTACGATGTGGCCGTTAGCTGCTCGGTGCTGGTGGCACTCACACTCCTTTGGGGCTATGCGGAGGAGCCGGGCCGGCGGCGATTCATCGTCGCGAGTGTGGCTGTTGGTCTTGCCGTGGCGATGAAGCACCTGGCCGCGCCAGTGGCCGTTTCCCTGGTCGCTGCGGTGGTCTGGGTCTCCCGCCGAAAGCGCTGGCCGGCGCTGGAAACGATGGAGCAGCTGGTCCTGGGGGCGGTGGTGGCCCTGCTGGCTTTTGTCATCGTGTCACCCTTCACCGTTCTGGATTTTCGGAATTTCTGGTCCGATGCAGTGCTTCACCAGCTTGTCATCCAGACGCAGGGTGGTCAGGAACTATCCCAGGTTGTCGCTTTCTATTTCGAAGAGCTGACAACGGGTGGCCTTGGCCTACCTCTCCTGATTGCTGCCGGGGTGGGCATGCTCTATGCACTCTGGCGACGACGTTCTGCTGACATCGTCCTCGGGGCATTCACTGTCTCCTACGTGGCCGAGCTGCTCTCGCAGAAGTGGGTGCAGCAGAACTGGATGGTCACGCTCCTGCCTGTGCTGGCCATCTTCGCAGGGATGTCATTGGATCTGATCTGGCGAGCCATCTCCAGAACTCACGCTCGATGGTGGCCGGCAGCACTGGTCGTGCTGGGCATTGCTCTGGTGCCCATGGCCGGCCGATCCTACGAGGTCAGCCTGCTCTTCTCCCTGCCGGACACTCGCTCCATCGCACGAGAGTGGGTAGAGGCCAACATACCCGCGGGGGCAAAGGTTCTTCTGGATTCCAAGTGGACAGTGCCTCAGCTGCGGGAGAGTCGCGAGAACCTCACGCGCTCCCTTGACGAGAGGGCCGCGTCGAAGCGAATAGAAACGCGGTCCGAGAGCACTCAGGCTGTGTACGGTCAATATACGAACTATCAACTGCGGGCGCTGGATAGCTATTCCGGGCCGACCTACGACATCGAGTACATCAACCATGAGTGGTGGCAGGCCGACGAGAGTTCGCCTGATATCGAGGTGTATCCGGTGTGGGGGACCTTTGAAGGGCAGGTGTTCTCTGTGGAGGAGCTGCTGGCCCAGGGCACAGAGTACGTCGTCGTCTCCAGCCTAAAGTACAATCAGTACCTTCGCGAGGGCGGCCAGGAGCGCTGGCCGTCATATTACGCTCTCTACACCTCCCTGGATGAGCGCTGCACGCTGCTCAAGGCTTTCTGGCCACAGGCAGGTGTTAACGGTCCCGTGATCAAGGTCTACGACCTCCGACCCGCGCCGTGAAGGCAAGTGGGGTCAAGACCCCACTCCCCCTGAAGCGCACCCCGGGTGCCCCCGATGACGCCCCGCGCCAGTCTCTCCCATAGCTTAATCCCCCTGCAACTAACAGCCTTCGAAGTGAAGCGCCCCTGCTACAGCTTGACAGATGGCCTCTTGTAGCATATCATTACAACTGTAATCAGTTACAATAGGAGTAGTGGAATTGGGCCACGACTGGAAAGAGTCTCTTCGTGTTCCCGGGCACCGACTGACGCCACAGCGCCTCGCCGTTCTGGAGGCCATTCGTGAAGCAGGGTGCCACTGTACCCTGGCGGAGATCCAGGAGCGGTTGAAACCGCAGCACCCCACCCTCACTCTACCTACGGTGTACCGCAATCTCCGCTACCTGGTGAACGCAGGCCTGGCGGCGCAGACCGACCTGGGTGGGGGCTGTCACGTGTACGAATTCGTCGCCGACAAGCACCACCATCACCTGGTTTGCCTGAAATGCCGGACTGTGATCGACTTGCCGGACTCGTTCCTGGATCCCTTACGGAATGCGCTGCGCGACAGGTATGGCTTTACTCCCTGTATGGAGCATTTTGCACTGTTCGGGGTCTGCCCTTCCTGTGAGAAGAAAGCGTCAGAAAGGAGCAGTGATGTTTGCCTTGGATCGGATGGGTAATGAGGCCATGGGCTGGGCCACCAGGCAGGTCGGGGGTGCAGCAGTTGCGTCAGGACCGCCGGCAATGCACATTCCGGACGGTTTTCTCTCCACTGGCGTCTCCCTTGTCCTGTGGGCTGTGGCAGTGCTGGCGATTGGAGTTGCCCTCGCACAGGTGAACCGCGAACTCGACGAGCGTAAGGTACCTCTAATGGGAGTGATGGCTGCGGCAATCTTCGCGGGTCAGATGCTCAACTTTAGCGTGACCGGCGGCACCTCAGGTCATCTGCTGGGCTCTGCCATTGCCACAGCCCTGCTGGGCCCCTGGGGGGCCATCGTCGTGATGACCTGCGTGGTGGGCACCCAGGCGATTCTGTTTCAGGACGGCGGGCTCCTTGCCCTGGGGGCGAATCTGGTCAACATGGCGGTCATTGGCGTGGCCGTCGCATACGCCGTGTTTGTGGTGTCACGCAGGTTGGCTGGCAGGGGGCGGTTTGGCTTGATGCTTTCCGGCCTGGTGGCCGGCTGGACCTCGATCCTTGTCAGTGCTCTGGCCTGCGCACTGCAGCTCGCTCTGTCCGGGACCTCGCCGGCTAACCTTGCCATCCCGGCAATGGGAGGCATACACGCCCTGATCGGAATAGGAGAGGGCATTATCACGGCTGCTGCGCTGGGGCTCGTGTACACGGCCAGGCGCGATGTGCTGGAAAGGGCTGAGGACACAGCCAGTGTGCGTGGGCTGGTGGTGGGTGGCCTGGCGTTGGCTGTCCTGCTGGCGGTCCTCTCGCCGCTTGCCTCCACGCATCCCGACGGCCTGGAATGGGTGGCGGAGGAACAGGGATTCCTCGGTGCGGCGCTGGATGCGCCTTTTCGCCTCATCACTGACTATGTCTTTCCGGGAATTGCTGACGAGAAGACAGCCACCGTGGTAGCGGGGATCGTCGGAATCGCCGTCGTGATGCTGGCGGGCTGGCTGGCCGGCGGCGCGCGCCGGCGAAGAGAATCGGGACGGTCAGCCTAGCCGTGCACAGCAGCCCCTTCGACCTGTACCATACTGGCATCAGCCCGGTGCATGGGCTGGATGCACGGGTCAAGCTCGTCCTTGCCCTGGCTTTTGTGCTCTGCGTTTCCCTGACGCCGGTGGGAGCCTGGCCGGTCTATCTCCTCCTGCTTGCGGTTACGCTATCCGCTGCAGAGCTGGCGGAGCTGGGCCTGGGGCTGGTGCTGCGTCGATCGCTGCTGGCTTTGCCTTTTGCCCTCGCTGCGCTGCCGTTGCTGGTGACCCTTCCCGGACCCACGTTCGCTTCGCTGCGAATCGGCCGGTTCCTGATCTCGATCAGCGGCCCGGGGATGGAGCGATTTGTGAGCATTGTGTTTCGTAGCTGGCTATCGGTGCAGATGGCCATCCTGCTGACCGCCACAACTCCCCTGCCTGATCTGTTGGTTGCGTTCGGTGCACTGCGGCTGCCGCGTCTGCTGGTTGCCATACTGGCCCTCATGTGGCGTTACCTCGCCGTCCTGATCGACGAAGCGCTGCGAATGATGCGAGCACGTGATGCCAGGAGCGGATGCGTGGAGGGACGAGGCGGAGGCTCGCTACGCTGGCGGGCGTCCGTAACAGGGGCGATGGCGGGCAGCCTGTTCCTGCGGGGGTTTGAGCGCAGCGAGAGAATCCACAGTGCAATGCTATCTCGCGGCTATGATGGAACGATTCGCTCGTTATCCCGACAGCCGCCGGACTCGCGGTCATGGCGTCTGATGGTTCTGGGGCTGGCTGTTCTGGCGGGCCTGCTGCTACTCGGATATCGTCTGGGGTAGGGGAGAAGATGACTGACAGAGACTGTCTGGCGATCCAGATCGAGGGGCTACGTTTCGCCTACCCTGACGGTCAGGTTGCCCTGCGAGACATCAGCCTCTGCGTTGGCCCAGGGGAGCACGTGGCCATCGTCGGTCCCAATGGAGCCGGCAAGTCCACCCTGATGCTCCATCTGAATGGCATTCTGACCGGCCAGCAGGGTGTGGTGCGCGTGGGTGATGTGGAGGTAACGGCAGCGAATCTAAGGTTGGTCCGGGCCAGGGTGGGCATCGTCTTTCAGAATCCCGATGACCAACTCTTCTCACCTACCGTGTTTGACGACGTCGCTTATGGACCGATCTACATGGGCTTGAGCGAACCGGAGGTCCGGGAGCGGGTGTCCCTCGCGCTGAGGCAGGTAGATATGGAGTCCTACGCGCCGCGCACGTCGCACCACTTGAGCCTGGGAGAGAAGAAGCGCATCTCGGTGGCCACAGTACTGGCCATGGATCCGCAAGTTCTGATCCTCGACGAGCCGTCGGCAGGCCTCGATCCACGTGCGAGGCGTAAGCTGATCGTGTTGTTGCAGCAGCTTCGCCAAACCATGCTGGTCAGCACGCATGATCTCAGGCTGGTTCAGGAGCTATGCTCGAGAACCGTGGTCCTTGACCAGGGCGGCATCGTGGCCGATGGCCTTACGTCCGTCCTTCTGGCCGATGAGCAGCTTCTGCGAGCACATGGTCTGGAGCCAATATAGTGCGGAGCGGAGCGCTGAGAGGGAGTCTAGTCTAGGACGGCTGCCACTCATCGAACTCTGTGTCTCGCCTGCGGCGAGACACGCTGCG
>DCVA01000038.1:0-25618 GCA_002327925.1 Anaerolineales bacterium UBA2200 | reverse complement strand
AATGAACATAGCATCACCAAAGCTGTAGAAGCGGTAACGCAGGCGAATAGCTTCCCCATAGGCATAGTCCATGGGCTGCTTGCCCGCAAAGGCGGCCACAAGCATCAGCAGAGACGAGCGCGGAAGGTGAAAGTTGGTAATCAGGGCGTTCACAACGCGGAAGTCAAAGCCCGGGTAGATGAACAGGGAGGTTGGCCCCAGAAAGGGCCGGATCGGCGCCTGTCCCTCACTCGACAGCCTTCCGGCTGTTTCCAGAACGCGCACACTGGTGGTGCCCACAGCGATGACGCGACGTCCCTCAACGCGCGCGCGATTGACTGCCTCAGCAGTGTGGACGGGCAGCTCGCACTGCTCGCTGTACATTCTGTGCTCGGATGGGTCCTCTTCCTGCACGGGTCGGAAGGTGTCCATGCTGACGTGCAGGGTGACAAAGGCCACCTCAACGCCGTTCTGCTGTAAAGCAGCCATCAGGTCCGGAGTAAAGTGCAGCCCTGCTGTGGGTGCGGCCACAGATCCGCGCACTCGTGAGTACACGGTCTGGTATCGCTCCGGGTCTGCCAGGGGCGTGTGGATGTAGGGAGGCAAGGGCATGACCCCGAGTCCGTCAAGCAGCGGCTCGACTGGTCTGGAGAAGCAAACCACCCGCCCACCCGCAGGAGTATAGTCCACTACCTCCGCCAGGAGAGGCTCGTCACGGGTGGACGAGCTGCCGAGGGCGTCAATGGAGACCACAGCGCCCGGCTTGACACGCCGGCCCGGCTTTAGCAGCACCTCCCAGGCACCGTCTGAGCGCCTGTTCAGGAGCAGCATCTCTACGCGGGCACCGGTCGGCTCCTTACGCCCAAACAGGCGCGCAGGGATTACTCTGCTCTCGTTCGCGACCAGGAGGTCGCCCGGGCGCAGATAGGAACCGATATCTCGAAAGGCGCGGTGCTCCAGCTGGCGCGTGGCTCTGTGGAGGATCAGCAGCCGCGAAGAGTCGCGTGGCTCAACGGGTGTCTGCGCGACCAGCTCGGGAGGTAGGCAGTAGTCAAAATCAGCGGTTCTCAAGACCGTGGTTCTCTGCGAGAGGCCAGCGCGATGGCGCCGACGATGGACAGAACACCCAGGGAGGAAATGAGATTCAGGACCAGGTCTGCGAAGGCAGCAATGACGACAGCCCGGTTCAGAGCCACGCCCCTCACCTGAAGCCGCTGGGCAAACGGAGTCGTGAACGGCACCAGTGCCTGCACGGCGAGGAGCAGGAAAAAGCCCAGCAGGCCCAGCACGCTGCTCAGATTGCGCCGTCGCCACACGAGTACCAGTGTCAGGGCCAGGCCCAGCGCGTAGGAAAGGACCAGCGGCAACCTGAGCCAGAGATTGAGAGTCATCTTGCTTTCCGCTCTCCCGCACGCGGGTGGGTCACCACGCCACTAGGTCCTTCGCAAAGCTGACTCCGGCGCGGGGCGGGGTGGTCCCCAGCCAGTCGGCGATTGACGCAGCAACGTCGGCGAAGGTCGCTCTGCATCCAAGGTCGACCGCGCGCACCTTCGACCCGTAGACCAGCAGGGGAACGTATTCCCGCGAGTGGTCAGTGCTGGCCGTTGTCGGGTCGCAGCCGTGATCGGCCGTGAATATGAGGACGTCATCTGCACGCAGTGCCTGCTGCAGCTCTGGCACACGGGCATCCACAGCCTCGAGAGCGGCTGCGTAGCCGGCAGCATTGTTGCGATGGCCGTAGACCATGTCAAAATCGACCAGGTTGGTGAAGATCAGGCCCGGTCCGGCGGTCCCCATCGCCTCGAGAGTCCTGTCGAGGCCGTCGGCATTGTTCTTGGTGTGCACTGCCTGGCTGATACCCTGGCCGGCAAAGATATCCTCGATCTTGCCCACCGCGAAGACGTTTTGGCCTGCAGACACAATGTGGTCGAGCAGCGTCGGTTCGGGAGGCAGGGCTGAAAAGTCGCGGCGGTTTGGGGTGCGTTGGAAGGACCCTGGACCGCCCAGGAAAGGCCGAGCGATGACTCGGCCCACGTTGTGCTCGCCCGTCAGGAGCTCACGAGCGATGCGGCAGATTCTGTACAACTCGTCCAGGGCGATGACCTCTTCGTGAGCCGCGACCTGAAAGACGCTGTCGGCGCTGGTGTAGACGATCGGCCAGCCGGTGCGGACGTGCTCGCCGCCCAGCTCGTCGAGGATGACCGTCCCCGAGGAGGCGTAATTGCCCAGCGTCCTGCGGCCAATGCGGCGCTCGTATTCGGCAATCAGCTCTGGCGGGAACCCCTGAGGATAAGTGGGGAGGGGTTCCGGGGAGGTGACCCCTGTCAGCTCCCAGTGGCCGATGGTGGTGTCTTTGCCGACCGATCGTTCAGCCATGCGCCCCCAGGCCGCCACAGGACGGTCGCAAGGTGGAACACCCAGGATGGGGTGGATGTTGCCCAGGCCCATTTGTTGCAGGTTGGGTAGCCTGAGCCCGCCGACTGCCCGCGCCGTGTTGCCCAGGGTATCCGAGCCCACATCGCCATAGCGATCCGCGTCCGGCAGAGCCCCGCAACCTACGCTATCCAGGATCACAAGAACGACGCGTTGAACGAGTCCCATCGGAGGCCATCATAGCTTTCCCCCGCCGTTTCTGCAAATGGCGCGTGGGTTGGCAAAGTTTGCCCGGGAAGGGGGGAGAAGTATAATAGCCCAAAGCAACGAGGTAGCACTTCCGAGCCCCTGAAAGTGACAGGGGCTTGGTTTGGGTAAAGGGAGCGATATGGGGCAGGGACAGGTGATTGACCGGTTAGAACAGGTGCAGGTTCGCTACGAGGAGCTGGAGCGCCTGATGGCAGACCCAGATGTGGCAGCCGATTACGGCCGCCTGCGCCAGCTTACTCAGGAGCGGGCTGAGATCGCACCTGTGGTGGAGGCCTATCGTGACAGCAGAACGGTGGCGCGCCAAATAGAGGAAACTCAGGCCCTTCTGGCGGAAGAGGCGGATGAGGAAATGTGTGAGCTTGCCCGCGAGGAGCTCTCGGGTCTGAAAAGGCGCCAGAGCGAGCTGCAAACGAAGCTGCACATGCTGCTCATCCCGAAGGATCCCAACGACGAGCGCAACGTGATCGTGGAGATCCGTGCCGGGGCCGGAGGCGAGGAGGCAGCCCTGTTCGCCGCTGACCTGTACCGCATGTACTCGCGTTATGCCGAAACGCAGGGCTGGAAGATCGAGATGTTGAGTTCCAGCGGGACGGGAATCGGCGGATTCAAAGAGGTCGTTTTCGAGCTAAAAGGCCACGGGGCCTATTCGCGATTGAAGCACGAGAGTGGTGTGCATCGAGTGCAGCGCGTACCCAGTACCGAGGCCAGCGGCCGCATCCACACCTCGACGGCAACTGTGGCCGTTCTCCCCGAGGTCGAGGAGGTCGAAGTAGAGATCAAGCCCGAGGACCTGCGAATCGACGTGTACCGGTCGAGCGGAAAGGGCGGGCAAGGCGTAAACACCACCGACTCCGCGGTTCGCATCACACATCTGCCGACCGGCCTGGTCGCGGCGTGCCAGGATGAGCGATCGCAGCTTCAGAACAAGATGCGAGCCCTGTCGATCCTGCGTGCCCGGCTGTACGATATGCAGCAAGGGGCGCAGGACGAGCAGGTCGGGGCAGAGCGGCGCTCCCAGGTTGGCTCGGGCGAACGCAGCGAGAAGGTGCGAACGTACAACTTTCCACAGAATCGCATTACCGATCACCGCATCAACTTCTCCAGCTACCGCCTGGAAGCGGTCCTGGCAGGCGACCTGGAGGAGTTCATCGAGCAGCTGACCACTGCTGAGCAGACGGAAAAGCTGCGCGCGGCGGGATTGGGCTAGAACGTTGGCCAATGGCTCGCTCTGAGACGGCTACCGTCAGGTCTGCTCTGGATGAAGCCGCGGCTGCCCTGGCGGCCTCGGACATACCTTCCCCCTCGCTGGATGCAGAGGTGCTGCTGGCGCACATCCTCGGCTGGAATCGGGCCAGGTTGTTCGCCCGGCCGGAATATGGCCTGTCCAAAGAGCAGCGGCAGCGTTTCCAGGCCGCCCTGAGCCGGCGGCGGGACCATGAGCCGGTGGCCTACATAGTCGGGGTTCGTGAGTTCTTTGGCCTTGAGTTTTTCATCGACCGGCGGGTGCTCATTCCTCGTCCGGAGACGGAACTGCTGGTCGAGCGCGTTCTGGAGGCCGCTACTGCGTCTCGCCATCGGTTGGGCGAGGCTGCTACCGCGTCTCGCCATGTGTTGGGCGAGGCCGCTACCGCGTCTCGCCATCGGTTGGGCGGGACGGCGACCGCGGGTCGAATTACCCTCGCCGATGTGGGGACAGGGAGCGGCGTCGTGGCTGTTTCCCTCACGGTCTCTCTTCCGGAGGCGCGGGTCTATGCAACCGACGTCTCGTCACCAGCCCTGGAAGTGGCAGCCCTCAATTGTCAGAGGCATGGAGTGGCCGATCGGGTTCACCTGCTGGCCGGGGATCTGCTGGAACCTGTGCCGGAGCCGGTGGATATCATCGCCGCCAATCTACCCTACATTCCGGCTCCCGACCTGGCGACCCTTGCTCCTGACGTGACCCAGTATGAGCCGCTCCTCGCTCTGGACGGTGGCCCAGATGGGTTGGCGCAAATATCTCGCTTCCTGGAGCAGGCCGGTCGTTGGCTGCTTCCAGGAGGGGTGGCGGTACTGGAAATCGGCGCCGGGCAGGGTGTACAGGTCACGGATCTGGCCCGACGGTGGTTCCCTGCAGCGCGAATAGACCTGTTTCTCGACTATGCGGGTCTGGACCGTGTTGTGCGCATTATGACGCCGGGCGCCTGACAGGTGCATCCCGGCTACTGGAGGAGAGGTTTGCCCTATCGTCTGTTAGCCCTGGATGTGGACGGGACTCTGGTGGATGGCTCCCTGCAGATCACGCTGCGTACCAGGCAAGCCATCGGCGCAGCCATCGCCGGGGGAGTTCACGTTACCCTCGCTTCGGGTCGCCTGTTTCATCAAGTACGGGTGTTTGCCAAGGATCTGGGCATCCGTGAGCCACTAATCTGTAACCAGGGTGCTCTCGTGATCGATCCGCTCAGCAGTGAGTTGCTGTACGAATGCACTGTGCCGAGGCCGGTCGCAGATGAGTTCATGACTTATGTGCTGGCTCAGGGATGGGATCTTTGTGTCTATGCGCGGGAGCATCTGTACGCCCACGCTCTCACTCCTGAAGTGCAGGTACTCATTGACCTGGCGCCCGCAGGGCAAGAGGTGCGATGGCTGGCGGATCTGGACGAGTCTGTCGAGCTGGTGCAACTCCTGGTGATCGTGCAGCCAGAACGCGCCGCTCTGGTGGAGCGGTCGCTGAAAGAGCGCTTTGGGCCACGCTTGAGCGTCGTGCGCTCCTTCTCCCACTTTGTGGAGGCCTCCAACCCCGCCGTATCCAAGGGCAAGGGGCTCGCCTTTCTGGCTGAGAGGCTAGGGGTATCCCGGGCCGAGACGATGGCGATCGGCGACCAGGACAACGATGTGGCAATGATAGCCTGGGCTGGTCTGGGAGTGGCCATGGGCAATGCCAGCGCCGCCTGCAAGGCGGCGGCGGATTATGTGACTGCTGATGTCAGTGCTGATGGAGCGGCATGGGCCATCGAGCGCTTCGTCCTGGGGCAACATCATGCATAACAGGCGGCTGCTGGTTCAGGCAAATGCCGCTGGCATTGCGCGAGCGAGCGTGCTCCTGCGCCGCGGCGGTGTTGTCGGTGTCCCAACCGACACGGTTTACGGCCTGGCGGCCCACAGCATGTTGGCCGTGGGTGTGGAAAAGCTCTACATCGTGAAGGGACGTGAGCGCTTGAAGGCCATTCCCCTTTTGCTGGCCCGGACAGAGGACATGGAGCTGGTTGCCTCGACCGTGCCCGAGTGGGCCTGGCGGCTGGCAGAGCGCTTCTGGCCGGGGCCGGTGACACTGGTCGTGCCCAGGGCAGCATCGGTGCTGGATCAGGTGACGGGAGGGTCACCCTCCGTGGCCGTGCGGGTACCGGCTCACGACGTGGCTCTGACTCTCATCCGTGAGGTCGGAGCGCCCCTGGCCGTAACCAGCGCGAACCTGTCCGGGCAGCAGGAGACGGTTGCGGCGGACGAGGTCGCCCGCGCTCTCGAGCGACGGGTGCCCCTGATTCTGGATGCCGGACCTTGCCCTGGGGGCGTGCCATCGACTATCGTGGATGTCACAGGGGAGTCACCTGTCATCCTGCGGCGTGGCGCGGTGGTCGACAGGGTTGAATTGCTGTTGCGTGAGGGAATGTAGACGCCCCGGGACACTCATGAGCGCACGGTTCCCGCACTAAAGGCTTGCATTTCGGGTATATCCGTGCTAGACTTGTCGAAGGGAGGGCACATGGCAGGGCAGGCGCTCTATCGTAGATGGCGTTCACGTACCTTTTCCGAGCTCATTGGTCAGGAGCACGTGACCCAGACCCTGCTCAATGCCCTGCGGGCCGGACGCATTGGCCATGCCTACCTGTTTGCCGGACCGCGCGGAACGGGCAAGACCAGTGCGGCTCGCATCTTCGCCAAGGCCGTCAACTGCCTCGAGCCTGCGGATGGCGAGCCATGCAACCATTGCTCCATCTGCACCAGCATCAATGAGGGGCGCGCCCTCGACCTGATTGAGATAGATGCCGCCTCGAACCGCGGGATCGATGAGATCCGCAGCCTGCGTGACAAGATCGCCTTCTCGCCCAATGAGTGCCGCTACAAGGTGTACGTAGTCGACGAAGTGCACATGCTCACCGATCCGGCTTTCAACGCTCTGCTCAAGACGCTGGAAGAACCTCCTCCTCACGCCATCTTTGTTCTGGCGACCACAGAGCCACATCGTATCCCGTTGACGGTCCTTTCGCGCTGCCAGAGGTTTGATTTTCGCCGCGTTTCCGTGCCCAATCTGCTGCTCAAGCTTGAGCGGATCTGTGCCCAGGAGGGAGTCCGAGCCAGGTCAGAGGCGCTGGCGGCCATTGCGCGTCACGCAACGGGTAGCTTCCGCGATGCGGAAAGCCTGCTGGATCAGCTCGTGTCGTTCGGCGTCGAAGAAATCAAGCTGGAGGACGTGGAGCGAGTCTTGGGGTCCGCCCCCGAGGCGGTGGTCGCGGGCATGGCACAGGCGGTGATCTCCGGCGATGCCGGTTCTGGTCTACGCTGGATCAACGAGGCCCTTGACAACGGTGTTGAGGCGCGGCAGCTCACGCGTGAAGTGCTGGAGTACCTGCGCGGCTTGCTGTTGATCAAGAACGGAGGCGCGCAATTGCTGAGCGTAACGCCGGAGACGGAGAAGAGCATGGCCGCTCAGGCCGAGGCGCTCACGATCGCCCGCCTGCTGCGGGCCGTGCGGCTATTCAACGGTGCTGGCAATCTGCTCAAGACGGGCAGTCACACTCAGTTGCCCCTGGAAATGGCCCTGGTTGAGGCATGTTTGCCCGAAGAGTCCCCGGGGCAGGCCCAGCGTGGACCTGGCACCGTGGCGGGAGAGCCTGGCGCCGTGTCTGCCCCGCAAACGGCGCGGGCGGCTGCCGCCGGACCTGCGGAGCGCCGAGGTCCCTCCTCGCGCACAGTGGTCTCTGGGTCGCAAGCATCGTCCAGACCGGCCAGTGGGCACGTGGAGCCGCCGCCCGAGCCCCCTGATCCACCAGACCTGAACCCGCGATTGGAGGAGAAGAGGGCAATCCCACCCGGGAGCACGAAGGAGGCGTCAGCCGCAGGGGAGACACAGGCGCCAGTCAGGCAGGCCAGCGTTTCTGCCGACCCGGGCCTGGCCTGGCTGCAGGAGAACTGGGGCCGCCTGCTGCAGGCGATTCGACCCAAAAGCCGACAGGTGGAGGCGTTGCTCAAGTCGTGCGAGCCTCTCAAAATGCAGGGGGACGTGGTAACCCTTGGTTTCTATCATGGCTTTCACCGCGAGCGCCTCAACGATGAGCACAACCGCAGGATTGTCGAGGAGGCTCTCTCGGGGCTGGCTGGCCGGCCCTGCCGCCTGGAGAGCAAGCTCTACGATGGAAACAGACAGGAACGCGAGAAGGAGACAGAGTCCAGCAGGCGGGAAGAGCTATTGCGCAATCCTGTGGTACGAGAA
Source organism: Anaerolineales bacterium UBA2200 (assembly GCA_002327925.1). Lineage (GTDB taxonomy): Bacteria > Chloroflexota > Anaerolineae > UBA2200 > UBA2200 > UBA2200. The sequence goes on along the minus strand of DCVA01000038.1, from coordinate 17,529 downwards.
GCGATTGACCAGCTGGGCGCAACAGTGGTCGATGTGCAGTGAGCTCTGCCAGAAAACAGACTCCGCAACGGAGGATTGAGAATGGGTAGCAAAGGAAAGGGCGGGAGAATGCGCTTCCCGCAGCCCGCTGGGGGCTCCATGATGAAGCAGGTGCAGCAGTTGCAGGTGCAGATGATGCAGGCCCAGGAGCAACTGGGCCAGGAAACTGTGACCGTGTCTGTGGGAGGCGGTGCCGTCGCAGTGGTGATGACGGGCCAGCAGGAAGTGCGCTCTGTGACCATCAGTCCCGACGCAGCGAATCCGGAAGACGTGGAGATGTTGCAGGATCTGATCATGGCGGCGGTGAACGAGGCCGTGGCCAAGTCGCGCGAGATGGCGGAACAGAAAATGGCGCCATTAACCGGCGCATTGAACCTGCCAGGGTTGATGTAATGACCGGCACAGAGCATGGCTCATCGCCCCAGGCGGTCACTGCCGCACCCAGACCTGTAACGCGCCTCATAGATGAGCTGTGTCGATTGCCCGGCATTGGGCCCAAGACCGCTTCCCGGCTGGCCTACTACCTGTTGCGATCTCCGGCGGAGCAGGTCCTTTCTCTGGCCGAATCCCTGCGCGTTGTCAAAGAACGCACGGTCCTTTGCAGCGTGTGCTTCAACATCGCCGAAAGAAGCCCCTGTTCAATCTGCGGCAGTGCGGAGCGTGATGTCACTCAGGTATGCGTGGTAGAGGAGCCTCTGGACGTGCTGGCCGTTGAGCGCACACGCCTTTATCATGGCCTCTATCACGTCCTGCACGGGGCGATTTCGCCAGTGGAAGGAATCGGCCCTGAGGAGCTCAAGATCCGAGAGCTAGTAAGCCGCGTGCAAACCGGTCAGGTGCGTGAGGTTCTGCTGGCCACGAACCCCAATCTGGAGGGCGAGGCAACGGCCATGTACGTCGCTCGCCAGTTGGCCCCGCTGGGGATAAGGGTTACACGGTTGGCCAGAGGCCTGCCAATCGGCGGAGACCTGGAGTACGCAGATGAAGTTACCCTGGGGCAAGCCCTCGAGGGTCGCCGTGAGTTCTAGCCCTGGCCGCCGACCATCCTGGAGCTCCGGGCCCAGCCAGACGCGAGTGAGGTGGATGTGAAGTCGCTCGAGGATGAGAGAGACGGATTTCACCCTCTTTGGTGGCGGCTGCTAGCCGTTGTGGCGATCGGATCTGCCTGTCGCGAGTGCGTATACCTTTGGGCTGGCAAGATTACGGTCGTCGAAGCCGTCGTCAGCGGGCTGATCTCCTTTGCTACGGCCATCGGGCTGCTCTGGCTCGTCCTGTACCTGGTCAGGCGGTCGGTCCGCTCCGAGCAGGATCGACTGCGCGAATCCCTCATTCTGCTGGACATCGCCACGGCCGTAGGTTCCACCATCGAGCTGCAAAAGGTGCTGCAGGTGATTAGCCGGCGAACCGCACAGGCCTGCGACGTACACCGTTGCAGCATCTTCCTTCTGGAAAAGGATCGCATTCTTCCCCTGATGTCACAGCGTGCGTCCGGAGAAACCGACCGGATTGCCTGGGAGACATTTCGGCGCCGCACCTACACACAGACTGTGGACGAGATCCCCATCCTCGCGCAGGTGCTGGAAGACCGGCTGCCCCTGGTGCTGAACTCCTCTGCCCTTACCGCCCTCCCCGGTGAATGGACCCAACCGTTTGACGTGCAGAGCCTGATGGTCGTGCCTCTTGTCACGCGGGATACAGTGATCGGTTTCATGGCCCTCGACCAGGTGGAGTCGAAGGGGTTCAGTCGCAAGCAGGTCAACCTTGCTGCAACTATTGGCAGCCAGGCGGCGGCGGCACTGGAGAACGCGAGGCTGCATCAGCAGACGGTCGATGACAACCGCAAGTTAAAGGAGCTGGATAGGCTCAAGTCCGAGATTGTGGCCAACGTCTCCCACGAACTGCGTTCGCCTCTGGCCTCCATCAAGGCCTACACAGAATTGCTGCTGGACGAGGCGCCGGCACAGAAGAGTGATGTCTATCGCGGGTGGCTGCAAGTCATTGATCGTGAGACGGATTTGTTGACGGGGCTGGTGAATGACTCGCTCGGTCTTTCGCGTCTGGAGGCGGGGCGGTTCGAGCTGATGCGTGAGCCATTGGATCTGGGCGCGTTGGTGCGTGAGGGAGTTGCTCTGCTGCAGGTGCAGGCCCGGTCCCGGCGAGTGGTAATCGGCGTGGATGCTTCTCCTGATCTCCCTTTGTTGTGGGCCGACCCGGAGCTGATCCGGAGCATGGTGCGCAACCTGGTGGGCAACGCCGTCAAGTTCAGCCACGATGGAGGTCGGGTTTCCATTGACGTGTGGGGCGATGCCGGGCTGATCAAGTTGTCCGTGCAGGATGAGGGGGTGGGCATTCCCGAGGAAGCGATCCCGTTCCTCTTCACCAAGTTCTACCGTGTGCCTGCCTCGACGGAAGTGCAGGGCACAGGCCTGGGGCTGGCGCTGGTCAAGGAAGCAGTTGCGGCGCACGGAGGCGAGATCCAGGTGGAGAGCACGGTTGGCAAGGGCAGCCGCTTCGTCGTGAGTATGCCGGCCGGCCGTGCACCCCCGGTTGAACAGGACTAGAACTATCCGCATCGGCCGGCCCATTTCTCCGTCTAGACAGATGGCAGTATAGTAGAAAAAGATGGCTGCGATGCGAGCCGATGCCTGCTGGAGGGCGAATGGCCGACAAAACCAAGCTTCTCATCGTTGAGGATGATGCCGACCTGGTGAAGGCGCTGGAGCTGTACTTCGAACGCGCCGGTTACGCCGTGGTCACGGCGGGAAATGGCCTGGAGGGCCTTCAGGTCCTCTACAACGAGCGGCCGGACATGGTCATTCTGGATATCGCCATGCCCAAGATCGATGGCTGGGAAGTCTGCCGGCGAATTCGCGAGCTATCCCAGGTGCCCATCGTTATCCTGACCGCCCGCGTCCAGGAAGAGGAGAGGGTCAAAGGTCTCAAGCTGGGAGCCGACGACTATGTTGTCAAGCCATTCAGTCTGAAGGAGCTTGAGGCTCGCCTGGAGGCCATTCTTCGTCGTGCTGATGCGGCCAGACCCCCGAAGGACGGAGTCATCTTTGCCAATCAGGAGCTGGTGATCGACGCGGATCGACTTGTTGTGACGCGCGATGGCAAGCATGTGGACCTGACGCCAACCGAGCTGCGTCTGCTGCTATTGCTGGCGGAGAACGTTGGCCGTGTGCTGACCCACAGGCAGATTCTGGAAAAGATCTGGGGCGCAGAGTATGCGGATGACGTCGACTATGTGAAGCTTTTTGTCTACCGCTTGCGCAGAAAGATCGAGACCGATGCCGAGAGCCCCCGCTACATCCTCTCGGAGAGAGGGCTTGGCTACCGTTTTGTGAATCCGGCGACCTAGCGTCGCTGGTTGTCCTGTGGCGCCCCGGTTGCCTCCGGAGGGCGCAGCGGCGAAAAACGGGCTGCGATTTCTTCTGGCTGGCCGATAGGCCGGCCGGAAAACTCCAGCCAGGCATGGGCCTGCAGGTCCTCCACGCCTTTGGACACGCCAATGCGCAGTGTCGTGGCGATCCCCCGTCGTTCAAGCAGCCATTGCAGTGCCAGAGCCTGTCGCAGGCAAAGCATGGGGTACAGGTGATGGCGCGCAGCGGTCGTTACCATCTGGTGAGTTCGATTGATGGCGTCCCAGACTGTGGTGCTGTCGCTCGTAACCCGCCGGGGGTCGGAAGACGTGATCCCTGTCTGCAGTCTGCCGATTGGCGCGACACGCAGGGCCAGGTCGGCGAACAGCAGTGCAAGCCAGGCCTCTGCCAAGAGCCATAGATCGGCCAGGGGCAGGTCACTCAGGGCGCGAAGCCCGCTACGAAGACGATGATAGCAGGCCATTACGCTCCAGTTCAGCGATCAGGTTCAGCAGGTCGCGCTCGACCTCATCCTCGGGCGCGTCGTACTCGACTTTGAGGGCCACCAGCACGGACTCAGGTCGGCCGTGCTGCAGCAGCAAGTTCCACATCCGTCCCCCGACCTCATCCAGCACAAAGTAGCGGCCCGTGCGCGTGTTGAGGAGAATCGTGTCCCCGTCCAGGCACGTCGCGATAACGCCCTCAGAAGGCCTTACCCCGCGCAACAGCGAATTCATCGCATCCCCGTTATGGCTGGGAGGCCGGAGGCAAGTCCGGCGATAAAGTCTGTTCTCTTGTCCAGCATATGCACTCGCATTATAGGGCCGCCGAGAGAAGTGGCAAAGCGTTGTGAACGAATCGGTTAAGAGTGTTACCAATCTGCTACCATACTGTCACCATTGTGCGCTGCACATTCAACCAATTTGCCACATTTTCTGCTATAATGGCGAAGCAATCAGTGAAACGAAACGTTCTACAAACAGCGCAGAGGCGGGGGCAATGTCGGCACCCCGTTGCTTTGGTGTCTCAGTTCACAGCAACGTCAAACACTCAGGAGGACTATGATGCAGGCACACATCCGGCACGGTCTGGGCAGGGCATTCCTCTCCGTACTACTCATCGCAGTCGTGCTGATCGCTGTGGCGGCATTTGGCCTTGGCTCGTCCGTTCGCGCTGCGGCACGCGGCGCGACTCTGGTTGAGCCTGCACAAGCAGCGCTGCCCCGGGCAGTGAAAGACATAACGACCGACGAGGCGCCCTCCGTGCCTCTACCGGAGCGGCCGGCTGCGCAGGGCGGCGGCGCGCCGATTGTGGACGGGCTCTTCTATGGCAAGGGCACGGACGGAGTCTCTGACTCTAGCAAGTACAGCAAGCTTGCCGAGAACCCCGGCGAGTCGACCCTCTATTACTACCTGGATGGCAATGATCTGTATGCCGCTCTTCTGGTCGACCCCGCGTTCAACGACAACGTGTTTGGCATTCCCGGTAACGGGACGCCGAACGACGCGGTATACCTTCAGAGCGCAGGCTGGAGCGGGACAGGTAACGCCCACCCGGCCTCCGTATTGATTGGCTCCGATCATTCGGTGTGGAACCTCTTCTGCGGCGGAGATCAGTGGATGTGGGCGCAAGACTATCTTTACGACCCAAATCGGAACTACCTTCCGACGGAGGCAGACTGGCTGTCGGATCCGTATGGACCAGATGGCATGACACCGCCCCCGGCCACCATCCTGCTGCAGAGCGCGAGCTCGCTGCAATGGAACATAAACTACAACACTACCTTGAGGCCGGTTGGCTATGGCTGGGACGTCACTCTGACCGGCACTCGAGTCGGCACAGACATGTGGAAGTCGGTCGACCTTAACAATGACAACGATGTGAGAGATGAAGGTTGGGGAACCACGTGGTACGCTGCGGATCCCAGCGGGCAGACCTTCTGGGAATGGCAGATGGTCTATGAGGTCAAGATCGACATCAGCCAGTGCGGCGGCAACCCCTTCACGCTCTGGCCTGTGACCGGGCACAACTCGCCGGCCAAGGGCGGCAACCCGGAAAGCACGGTCTTTTACGAATGGGGAGATTTGCCCGAGGGCCTGAGCGGGGTCCCGAGCTATCCGACTACCCTGGCCCAGAACGGCCCGCGGCACGTGATCACCTCTACTCCCATCTACCTGGGCAACGTGCTGGACCCGGACTCGGATGGCCAGCCGAGCGAGGATGCGCTCGGCGACGATGAATATCCCGCGGGATTGGCCGATGACGAAGATGGCGTGTTCGTGTCTGATCTGGCCTCCATTACTTCCGGCCAACCTGTGAACATCCGCGTCATCGCCACTAACGGAACCACCGGGTTGGCCTACTTGTACGGCTTTATCGACTACAACGGCGACGGCGATTTTCTGGACGCCAACGAAATGACGTACATTACTGTGCCCGCAGGCACACACGAGCAGATCTTTACCCTGAGCTTTGGAACTGCGCCGTCCCTGACCCCGGGCGCCCCTATCTACTCTCGTTTCCGCATCAGCACCAACCTGGCCGCCATATCGGTTCCCACTGGCGTGGCGCCCGATGGGGAAGTCGAAGACTACGTGAACTATCCCACCTGGGTCATGCTTGAGGAGGTGAGTGCCTACCAGGACCGGGGCCGGGTGGTAGTGCGCTGGACCACGGCGGCTGAGTTTGGGACCGTTGGATTCAATGTGCTGCGTGAGGATGCGCGTACGGGTGAGTTCGTACCGGTAAATGAAGATCTACTTGTGGCGCTGCTGGGGAGCGGTGAAGGCGGTACCTATCGCCTCGTGGACGATGCGGCCGTCCCCGGCAAGACTTATACCTACAAGATCGTGGAAGTCGGCCTGGAGGGGTCCGAGACCGCGCATGGTCCCTTCACGGTCAGGGCGACGTCCAGCGGCCCGGCTATGAAAGAGCGCTACTCGGCGCAGGTACGTGAAGTCAGCGCCGACAAGCAGGCACGAATCGCCGCCCGCCAGGCAGAGCTAGCACAAAGCGCCCAGGCGACTGCGCAGGCCGCAGGCAGCCAGCTCAAGATCGCCGTTCGCGAGCCGGGCCTCTACAGAATCGAAGCCTCAGACGTGGCAAGGCTGCTTGGCAACTCAGTGTCAGCGGTCAAGAATCTCATCAAGACGGGCGGCCTGCAGTTGGCCAATCTCGGCCAGCCAGTGGCATACACACCGGCGTCCGACAACTCGGCCCTGTTCTTCTATGGGGAAGGCGTCGACAGCATCTACACAGAAGAGAACGTGTACTGGCTGAAGGTGGGTTCTGGCCTGCTGATGAAGGCGTCCGGTGGCAGCGGCCCGCAGGCGGCGCCCGGCGTTTTGACCTTTGTGGACACGACCCACGCAGAAGAGGATGCGCTGGCCCTGGTCGGGCTGCAGCTCGATCCCGAGTCCGACTACTGGGCGTGGGGCCTGCAGTATGCGCCTGGACCGGCCACGGCCGGCTATGAGGTGAGCTCTGACGGGGCGGCCGGGTCGGGTACCGCGAGTCTTCGCGTTCGCTTGTTTGGCGCATCTGCTGATGCGTTGGACCCGGACCATCACACCCGGGTGAGCATCAACGGACACCCTATCGGCGAGTTGTTCTGGGATGGTGTGTCGCCATACGAGTCTGTGTTCGAGTTTGATGCGGCGTGGTTGGTTGCGGGTGCCAACACGGTTCAGGTCACGGAAGTTGCTGTACCGGGAGTGCGGATCAGCGTGATCTATGTGGATTCGTTTGACCTGACCTACCAGCGGCTGTATCAGGCGGTCAATGACCGCCTGCTCTTGCGCGGTGATGGCAATGCCGTGGTCACGGTGAGCGGCTTTAGCAGCAACGACATCTTGGTGCTGGACCTCAGCGCTCCGGAGCAGCCCAGGATCGTCACTGCCAGGACGATCGGCGGAGCGGCGGGCGACTACCAGGTGAGCTTCAAGCCGACTTCGGCCAGCAGCAACTACCTGGTGGTGGCACGTGGAGCCGCCACGGCCCCTGCCCGAATGTGGGCCGACAAGACGTCCAATCTTGCTGCAGCGACCACCAGGGGCGACTATGTGGTGATCACCCCGGCTGAGTTCTCGGCAGCCGCGCAGACGCTGGCGGCCTACCGCCAGGGCCAGGGGTTGAGGACGGTCGTCGTCGATGTGGAAGACATCTATGACGAGTTTAACTATGGCCTGAGCAGCCCTGAAGCGATCAAAGCGTTCCTGAGCCGTGCCTACAACTCCTGGAAGCAAAAGCCGAGGTATGTCGTCCTGGCCGGCGAGGGGACCTACGACTATAAGGACAACAAGGGATTCCATGACAACGTAATCCCGACCTTGATGACCCTGACACCGTACGGGCTCTTTGCCTCAGACACCAGCTTGGTCGATGTGGTTGGCGATGATGGACTGCCCGAGATGTCGATCGGACGATTGCCCGCCGTCACGTCGCAGGAGTTGGGGGCGCTGGTAGCCAAGATCAAGTCCTACGAGGCGTCGAGCGGATCCTGGGCGAGGCGTGTGCTGATGGTGGCCGACAATCCTGATCGCGCCGGCAACTTCCACAACGACTCGGACGAGATGAGCGGACTGTTGCCCGCCACCTACACGCCTGTCCCTCTCTACCTGGGTTCCGTGAGCGCCCCTGCCACCAAGCAGAAGCTGATCGAGGAGATCAACAAGGGCGCCATGCTGCTCAATTACATCGGTCATGGCGGCCGAGGGCAACTGGCGGACGAGTTCCTGCTGGCGTCGGCCGACGCAGCTGCTCTAGACAACGCAAATGCCTTGCCAGTGATGACTGCCATCACCTGCCTGGCAGGCGACTTTGGCAATCCGGGCTACGATTCGCTGAGCGAGAGCCTGCTGCTGCGAGCCGGCGGTGGGATCGTGGCCGGCTGGGCGCCGACGGGCCTGTCGGTGAACCCTCTGTCGATGATGCTGGACAGGGGCTTTTTCGAGGCCACGTTCCAGAATGGCCAGAAGGTTCTGGGTGACGCAATTCGGAGCTCGCAGGGCCAGTACCTGACCTCCGGCGGTGCGCGCTATACCGTTGAGATCTACAACCTGCTGGGAGATCCAGCCCTGCGGGTGAAGTAGCTTGGGGCAGCGCTACATTCAGAGTGAGAACATTGTCACTCGCCAGGTCGCAGGCGAGACACTGTTGGTGCCGATTCGCGGCGACCTGGCCGGAATCCAGCGCATCTTTGCCCTCGACGAGGTCTCCCGGTTCATCTGGGAGCGGCTGGACGGGGTAAGAGATGTGGCGGCCCTTGCCGCCGAGGTCTGCGCTGCCTTCGAGGTCGGCGCGGGTCAGGCGATAGAGGACATCGGCCAGTTTGTGGGCGAGTTGAAGGCGGCCGGCCTGGCCACTGAGCTGGCCTAGCCATGGAGTGTACTGAGCAGAGCTGGCTCAGCAACGAACAGTACCTGCGCACACTGGCGCGAAAAGCGGCCGCGGAACGCGTTCCCGTTGCAGGCAGCATGGCCATAACCCACCGCTGCAACCTGCGGTGCGTGCACTGTTTCCTGGGTGACGAGGCGGGGCATGAGAGGGTAACCCGCCGCGAGTTGACGATCACGCAGATACGGGACATTCTGGATCAGGTCGTGGCAGCGGGATGCCTGACGATGCTCTTGACCGGCGGCGAACCGTTGTTGCGGCCCGATTTCGGCGAGATTTATCGCTATGCTAGGCAGCTCGGGCTGCTGGTTACGGTCTTTACCAATGGCACACTGGTCTCTGAGCGCGACATCGGGCTGTTCGCGGAGATGCCGCCGCGCGCGGTGGAGCTGACCATGTATGGCGCAACGGCGGCGACCTATGAACGGATTACCGGTGTGGCCGGCTCGTTCGCGCGTTTCCTGTGTGGCTTTGAGAAGCTGCTGCGCGCGGGAGTTCATGTCCGGCTCAAAACCATGCTCATGACCTGGAACGCACATGAATTGCGAGACATGCAGAGTTTCGCCAGGGACAATGGAGTGGTCTTCCGATTCGATGCCGGCATCAGTCCACGGCTGAATGGAGATCATGCGCCGCTGAGGTTTCGGGTCGCTGCCGGCGAAGCCATCGCGTTCGAGTTCTCGGATGCAGAACGGATTCGGGGCTGGCGCGACTACGTGGCGAAGCGAAACATCCCTCCAGTCAAGGACACTCTGTATGAGTGTGGTGCGGGGATGATCGGGTTTCATATTGATGCAAATGGGTGGTTGCTGCCCTGCCAGATGGCGGGCAGGTATGGGTACGATCTGGTCGCAGGGACTTTTGCTGAGGGCTGGCAGCAGGCGATGCCGGCTATTCGGCAGCAGAAGGCCGATGAGACGCTCAAGTGCCGGGCGTGTGAGAAGAGGTTGCTATGTGCGAGCTGTCCGGCCTGCTCGGCCCTGGAGACAGGGTCGGAGACGGTACCTTCGGAGTACATTTGTGAGCTGGGGGGCCTTCGCTACGAGAGAGTGTTCAATGCGCCTGAGACAGGGGGATATGATGAATAATCAATCGGTGCGTGACGAGGTACCAATGAAGAAAAGCTACTCGCGGCCGCGCCTGCGAACGATCGACCTGGTGCCCGAGCAGACTCTGGGAGTGGGCTGTAAGGATTATGAGGGCCTGGGCGCTCCGGGAATGAGCAGTGATCTTTGCGGCGGAATGGCTGCTGCCTGCTATGCGGATGGGTCCTGATTGCGGCTGCCTGAGCTAACCCCCGATTTTGCGAGGAAGCAAGTGGCGGACGTCGTGGCATTGAGCGTTGCCGGCGTCCGCTTTCTCGTGCGTTGTCCCCCGGGAGTGGCCCTGAACGACCTGGATCCCTGCTACGGGCCATTTGGCGTGCCTGCCGCCGGCCCCGCCCCGGCCTTGGAGGTTGAGCTCTGTCTGGATCCTGCTCCAAGTACGGAGAGCCAGGAGCACCTCTTTGATGGCCAGTCCTGGCAGCTCTATGGCAGTGACGGGCGCCGCTACCTGAAGGCATTGGGCGGCGCCGCGAGTCCTCGTTGGCTGGCCGAGTTCGACCTGCGGCCGGGCCGCGTCAAGGTCCACTGCGGTGAGGCGCTGCTGAACCGGTCAGGGCAGCAGGTCAGGCTGACCAACCCAGTCAGTTACCCGCTGGACCAGCTCCTCCTGATGTACGTTCTGGCAGGCCAGGGTCTCGTGCTGCACGCTGCAGGCGCGAAACTGGGCGCCCGGGGCTACCTGTTCGCCGGCTCATCCAGCGCTGGCAAGTCCACCCTGTCGCGCCTCCTGGCTGAGGGGGAGAAAGCTCTCGTCCTCAGCGACGACCGGATGGTCGTCCGGGAGATTGACGGCACCTACATGGCCTTTGGGACGCCCTGGTATGGCGAGGCTCGAGCCGCCCTCAACGAGTGCGTGCCCCTGTCCGCCATCTTCTTTCTGCATCACAGCCAGGAGAACTCGATCCACCGTTGCAGCTCGCCTGACGCGCTCAGAGCTCTCTTGCCCGTAGCGTCCATCCCCTGGTACGAATCGGAGCTGGTTCCGGGCGTGCTTTCTTTCACCGAGAGGTTAGCGGCCAGGGTGCCTTGCTTCGACCTGCATTTCCGTCCTGGGACGGAGGTAGTTGACCTCCTGGAGCGCTTTTCCCCCGGGCAGATCACCTGACCCCTGCCCTCACTGCTGTCAGGCCATCCCGAGTTGACGGCTCCTGCGCAAGGAGCTACAATTCCCGTCACCAATCCGCCGAGCTGCAACCGGCGCGCGCGGTGCCGCATCCGAACCAGCCGGCCAGTGTTGTTAGACTGTAGAGGCATGGGCTGCGGGCCAGGCGCGCGGGTGTGAAGGAAGCCATGGAGGACCAGGAACATCTTCTGATTGAGCGCGCGCAAGACGATCCGCTGGCCTTTGCTGCCCTGTATGACCTGTACGTCGACCGGGTCTACAACTATATCTTCCAGCGGACCGGAAACCACGGCGACGCCGAAGACCTGACGGCGCGGACCTTCCTGAAGGCCTTTGTGCACCTGAAGGGGTACCGTTTTCGCGGTATCCCATTTGCCGCATGGCTTTTCCGCATTGCCCACAACGCTGTGGCCAACTGGTACCGCGACGCACACAGGCATCAGATGGTGGCGCTGGACGCAGTGGCAGAGCGCAGTCGCGACGACGACCGGCCGGAGGATCTAGCCCAATCCAACGAGGAGAGCGGGGTGCTGCTCGAGGCGGTGCGGCATTTGCCGACAGAGAGGCAAGAACTGTTGATCCTCAAGTTCAGCGAGGGTCTCTCCAATGCAGAGATCGGTCAGATCATGAATCGCTCGGAGGGGGCAGTCAAGTCACTCTTCCACCGCACGCTGCAAGCCTTGCGGGACGAACTGGACAGACATCACGGGAATCACGAGTGAGCGGTAGTCATATGGGCATGGACAGAGAGCTAAGAGAGGAAAACACGGTCCTTGAGCTGGAGGACCATGTACAGGGTGTTCTGGCGCCAGTGAGGCCGCCCCCGGCGGTGAAGCGTCGCCTGCGGGATGAGATTTTGGAGGAGACGCGGCAACGACTGAGCCAGGATGTACGGATCGAGCCCGAAAAGCCCACTGCCCGGTGGGTCATCAGGGTGGCGGTCACGTCGGCTGTGGCCATCGCCGGCGCGGTCCTGCTGGTGGCACGCGGTCGCCTCTCGGGGAGATCTGACGGTCGGTAGCCCTGAGGCGAACACGGCTGGCCCGAAGTGCCCAAGGGTCGCGAGATCGGATTCAGCCCTCAGCCGGGCGCCTGGCGTTCCTCATCCAAAGCGGCGAGTGCGCGATGTGCCCACTCAGGGTCCAGCCGAAGTAGACGGTTCTTCTTGAGATTCTCCCTGACCACCCAGCGAATGTCCGGGTCGGGATCGCTCAGCCAGCGTTCCATCAGAGGTTTGCCCAGGTCAGGCAGGGCTGCCACGGCGACGCTCCAACAGTAGCCCAAGCCCTGGCGGAGGGTGCGATATTCATCCGTCCTGCGGTTCTGGGCGAGAGCCAGAGAGCTGGTGATCGTGTCGAGGATCCGCAGAACCTTCGCGGCATGCGTCCTCTGCTGCAGTAGTCTGGGCTCACACAGGGCGGCAGCGCCAGCTCTCTGTACCAGCGGCGAGTCGACGGCCCAGGGCTGCATGGCTGCCAGCAGCGCATCCATATCGCGGTCTCCCCAGCGCTGCAGGGCCATAGCCACGGCCTCACGAATGCGCCAGCGTGGATCGGCCGCCAGCATTTGCAGGTCGTCGAGCACCCCCGTCTGGCCTTCAGAGAGCAGTCTTCCCAGGCCGCAGACGCCGCACATCGCCAGAAACCCTCGCGGCTCATTGACGGGAGCGAGTTCTGGCCCAAGGGCCGCGTGGTGTCGAAGCCACTGCTCGTCGGCCTCGTCTGCCACAGCCTGCATCAGCTCGAGGTTGGATCGCGGACCCGGAAGCCCGGACTCGCGCAGTAGGAAAGGCTCCCAATCGGCCAGCTCGCGCAGAGTCTTGCGGTATTCCTCTCTCTCTTACCCATCACTGCCTCTTACCGAAAGTCGCCGAGCCGGCGAGCGGACGTGGCGCGCGTTCTAGCGCAGGATGATGCGCCTGTACTCCTCGGCAAAGGCCACCCCGTACTTGCGCCCCAGTTCTCCTGCCCAGTCGCGTATTCGCGCCTCCACCGTTTCCGGCGGCACCTGGCTCCGGTGGGCCTGCAGAGCCCTTACCTTGAGATCGACCGTGTCAGTGATGTCGACGAAGGTATCCGGCTCCAGTGTCCCGCTGAGGTAGATTTCGTGCACTTTGTGAGGTTCGAGCCCTTCATCCAGCAGCTCCCGGAAGAGGAAGCGAGTGCAGGCTGAGGGGAAGATGGCGTAAAGGGCGGCTTCGCCTGCGGCGCGGTGATCCGGGTGGTTCACATAGACGTTGCGGTTGAAGTAGCGGGTTGGATCGCCACAGACGACAATGTCCGGACGGTAGCTGCGAATCAGTCCGGTCAGCTCGCGCCGCAACTGCAGGGTTGGCTCCAGGGTGCCGTCTTCGTGGTTCAGAAAGATGACCGTCTGGACGCCAAGCACAGACGCAGCTTCGCACTGCTCCGCACGGCGGATCGGAATCAACCTCTCAGGAGGCATGTCGGGCTCGTTGCTTCCACGACTGCCGTCGGTACAAATGACGTAGATGACATGGTATCCGTCTCTGACCCACAGGGCGGTTGTGCCTGCCACGGTGAACTCCGAGTCGTCGGGATGAGCCGTGATCACCATGCGGGTGGGGGTGGCTGGCGGCGGGGTGGCGCCCAGTTGGATTACTTCCATAGTTCCTCGTAGACTTGGATGATTCGCTCGGCCACGATGGGCCAGGTGTAGCTCAGAGCGCGCGCACGAGCGGCCGCGCCGAGCCTGTCGCGCAGCTCCGCGTCCAGCAGGAGCTGGCGCAGCCTGTCGGCCAACGCGTCCGGGTCGCCTGCGGGCACGAGAAGCCCTGTAATGTCGTCCTCGATGGTGTGCTGCAAGCCGCCCACGCGGGACGCGATCACCGGTGTACCGCAGGCCATCGCCTCCAGGGCCACCAGTCCGAAGGATTCATAGTGAGAGGGCACGACCACGACCTCTGCGGCGGAATAGTACTGCGCGAGAGTGCTCTGAGCCCGTGAGCCCAGGAAGATGACGAGGTCGTCCAGGCCGACCTCCTTCTTGAGCTTGTCGAGGCACTCCAGCTCGTTCTCGAGGACGTCATTCTCTTCATCGACATCCCCTCCGACCACAGCGAGGCATGTGCCCTTCACTAGATCCGGCTCGAGGTCGCTGAGCTTGCACATGGCGCGAACGAGCGTATCGAGGCCCTTGAGCGGATCGAGCCTGCCAACGAACAGCACCAGTTGGCACAGCCCCGGAACGTCCAGGCCAATGGCGTGCCTGGCTTCGGCCCGCGGAATGGGGTGGAACATGTCCAGGTCCACTCCCAGAGGGATGACCCGGATGCTCTCGGGATCAGCCCCGTACAGGTCCACTGTCTGCTGCCTGTCCAGGGGCGTGGCGGCCACGATCCGGTCGATTTCTCCCACCAGCTCTGTCTCGACCTGAATGCGCGTGTCCGGCTCCTTCTCACCCTCGCTTCGAGCTACGGTGTCTTTCATCTTGCCCAACGTGTGGAACATGTGGATGGTGGGTACAGAGTGGCGGCGGGAGAACTGAGATGCCACCCAGCCGGACAGCCAGTAGTGACTGTGCAGGAGGTCGTAGGAAATGCCCTCTTGCTCGACCAACTGCTCCATACCCTTCAGGAACTGGGGCAGGTGCTGGAAGACCAGATTCTTGCTGTAGGGCTCCTCAGGTCCAGCAGGCAGGTGTATCACGCGGACGTTCGGCCAGGGATGAACGATTCTCGGGCGGGCGGCATCCTGAGAGCGAGTGAAGATATCCACCTGCAAGCCGCGCGCGCCGAGTTCTCGCGAGAGCTCGCGCACATACACGTTCATCCCCCCGGTCTCCTTCCCACCCAGGGCAGCCAGGGGGCAAGTATGCACGCTGAGCATGGCAATGCGTCGCACAGGTCTGGATGGTTTGATAGAGCGGGTCACACTATTCCTCGACCGAAAAGGTAGCGGTCGCTGCCTTCGCACAGGGCGCGAAGGCAGCGACCGTCTGCTGCATACGGGTTCGTGCCGCAAAGCGACCCGGGGGAGCGAGGTTCTTTCCTCGCTCCCTCAGGCATTCAAGCGAACTAGAGCTTGTTGCCGATCATGTGAATGAGGTCGCTGCAGCGGCAGGCGTAGCCCCACTCATTGTCGTACCACGCGACGACCTTGACCATCGTCTCACCGATGACCATGGTCGAGAGAGCATCGACGATGGACGAGCGCGTGTCGCCCTTGAAATCGGAGGACACGAGCGGCTCAGAACTGATGCCCAGGATACCCTTCATCGCCCCTTCGGAAGCCTTCTTGAAGGCATCATTGACTGCTTCTACGCTGGCCGGCTTCCGGATTTCGGCCACAAAGTCCACAACGGAGACAGTGGCGGTGGGCACACGCAGCGAAAAACCGTCGAACTTGCCCTTCAGGTCGGGAATGACCAGTGCGAGAGCGCGGGCGGCACCGGTGGTGGTGGGGATGATGTTCATGGCAGCAGCGCGTGCCCGGCGCAGGTCCTTGTGCGCCAGATCCAGAATGCGCTGATCGTTGGTGTAGGAGTGCACCGTGGTCATCATTCCGCGCACGATGCCATACGTGTCGTGCAGGACCTTGGCGGCAGGGGCCAGGCAGTTGGTGGTGCAGGAGGCATTGGAAATCACGTGATGCTTGGCGGGATCGTACTTGTCATCGTTTACCCCGAGCACTACGGTGATGTCCTCATTCTTGGCGGGAGCGCTAATGACCACTTTCTTCGCCCCGCCGGCATTGATGTGTACGGCGGCCTTTTCCTTGTCCGTGAACAGTCCCGTGGACTCGAGGACGATGTCCACCCCCAGATCCTTCCAGGGCAGCTGGGCGGGATCCTTCTGAGCCAGTACCTTGATCTCTTTGCCGTTGATCACGAGGTTGCCGCCGACGGCCTCCGCCGTGCCTTCAAAGGCACCATAGTTGGTGTCGTACTTGAACAGGTGAGCGTTGATCGCAGCGTCAAACAGGTCATTGACCGCGACGACCTGAATGTCCTTGGGGTAACGCTCAAGCATGGCCTTGAGAGCCTGTCGGCCAATGCGGCCAAAACCGTTGATCCCTACTTTGATTGCCATTGTCCTATCCTCCAAATAGATTGTGGTCTCACCAGCCCGAGGGCGGTGGATTATGGCCAAGGTATCGTACGCGATACCGGGCTTGCTGAACTAGCGTGATCTCATCTGCTCGCACGCGACTGAGCCTGCATCGCCAGCAGGGCCTTTGCCAGCTTGACCGGGTCATGGCGCCAGGGTCTGTCCTGGTCCACGACATCGGCCGGCCAGATGCGGCCATCGCCATCCGATCCAGGCTCGACCATGACCGTATTCCAGCCTTCGGGCAGCGCGACATCCAGATTGTTGTTGGTGAGGACAAAATCAAACAGGTCCTCTCCCACATGGTTGTTGATAGCGCGCAGGTGATCGGTTGCGCTATAGCCGTCTGTCTCCCCTGGCTGTGTTGCCACATTGCATACATAGACTTTGAGCGCACTCGATGCTCGGATCGCCGCCGCGATGTCATGCACCAGCAGGTTGGGCAGTATGCTGGTATAGAGACTGCCAGGGCCAACCACGATCATGTCCGCGCCGAGCAGGGCCTGCACGGCTTCCCCGTAGGCGTGCACGTCGTCCGGCTGCAAAAAGACCCGCTCGATCGGCGCGCCGGCCTTTGGAATCTGCGACTCTCCATGGACCTGATGCTGACTATCGGCGACCTCGGCGCACAGGGTAACACTCTGCATCGTGGAAGGGAGAACCCTGCCCCGCACCGCCAGGACTTTGCTCGACTGGCGGACCGCCTCGGCGAAATCGCCCGTCACCCCGGTCATCGCGGCAATGAAGAGATTGCCAAAGCTGTGGCCGTCCAGACCCTGGCCTTCGCCGAATCTGTACTGAAAAAGCAGGCCCATCAGTGGCTCTGCCTCGGCAAGGGCACTGATACAGCTTCGGAAATCGCCCGGAGGCAGGAGTCCCAGCTGTTGCCGCAGTCTGCCTGAGCTGCCACCGTCATCCGCCACGGTCACGATGGCCGTCAGATTGTCGGTGCGCTCTTTCAGTCCGCGCAGCAGGTTGGAAAGGCCCGTGCCCCCGCCAATGGTGACGATCCTTGGCCCTCGTTGGCGCATGCGGCGTCGGTAGATTGCATCTACCAAACCTTCCCGGCCACCATCGTAGAACACGGTCACCAGCGAACGGCTGAGGCGGTAGACAGCGACTACCACGAAGGAAATGCCCGCAACAAGCAGAAGCAGCCCACGTACCGAACGCGGCAGGAACTGGAGAGTCACATTGTAGGCGATGGGCGACGCTGCCCCACTGAATTCGAGGGCGCGGTACGCCTGCACGTAGAAAAAGCTCACTCCGAGGCTCAGCAGAAGCAGCCCCAACCCCAGCAAGACGAGCCAGCGTTTGACGCCCAAGCCCGGGTACAGCCACTTCCATGCCGAACCGAACCTCTGGAACAGACGCACTACAAACGCCCTCCTCAAAACCAAATCATTATAACGACCGAAATGACTGCAGTCAAGAATG
>DCVA01000014.1 GCA_002327925.1 Anaerolineales bacterium UBA2200 | reverse complement strand
GTGTGCGACTTCGGCGGAATCCGCATCAAGTTCGGCGATGAGGAGAACCAGGCATTTCGGGACGCTCTTCTCAAGGCAAACCAAGCTGTGTTGAGCAACGCTGATCCGAGTCAGGAGTCTGAGGTCTTTCCGGACGAGCACGCGAGCGCTCATGCAAACCTGGAGCGGAAGCTCGCCAGCGGAGGGTACGACCTCGACGTTGGACCCGTATTGGCCGCGTCCGTTGCGGGGACGCGTCTCACATCGGAAATGGTTCTGGAGGCCGGCCTGATCTTCCAGCTGTCCACTGGAGACCAGGAAACGCTCGCCCATCTTGGCTCGTGGGACTACCTGTCACACCAGGTGGTTGCCTCCCCGTTCAAACCGGTTGACTACATGGACAAGATGGATGTGTTCGGCTACCGCTTCATCCCCCGCCACCGGCCGACCATTTCTCAGTACCTGGTGGCAGAGCTGAAGAAGGACGCCGCCTCCATCACCGACGTTCAGCAGATCATGAAATACGTCGACTGGGTCAAGGACGAGTATGCGCATGGCGACTACTCGATGATTCGTGCGTTCCTAGTCGCATATGACTTCGCGGAAGACGCCACCGATGCGATAGATGAGCTGTCCGAAAGGCACTACACGATAGAAAGGCGCCCACCCCGGACCGAGCATTGGGACTCTCTGACGCTCCTCAAGTACCGCTACTCTGCTGCTGACGGCAAGGTCCGCCTTGAACCGCTTGCGCCTACGACTGAGCGCCTGATTCGCCTCTAGCGGTCTCTAGGGCAATCAATACGGCGGCGGGCAGCTCCGCGTTCGAGTCCTTCAAGTAGCACTCCCAGACGACAAGCACGCGCCAGCCTGCAGCCTCGAGAGCCGCAACCTTTCTGGCGTCCCGATCCTGGTTCAGCTCAAACTTGCGGCTCCAATACCCCTGATTGCTCCGGGGGAGCGGGGGGTTGCACTTAGGGCAGCGGTGCCAGAAACACCCGTGCACGAATATGGCCACCCTGCGCCCTGGGTACGCGATGTCTGGGTGTCCTGGCGCCTTCTTCCAGTGAAGGCGATAACCAGGGTAGCCGGCCTCGCGCAGCATGCGACGAACTTCCAACTCGGGCTTGGTGCCCTTGCCTCGATTGCCCTTCATCGAGCGTGAGACGGCCTCCGACGTTGGTGGTGGTGGTGGACCGAGCTGTCTCATCGGAGGCTCAGCCTTGCTCCATGTCCTCGGCAATCACGTCACCGATACGACGCACTAGACCTACGACGAGAGCATTCCCCATGCAGAACGCGCGGCGCACGTCGCTCATGCCCTCAGTCCAACCATCTGGGAAGCCATTCAGCCGCTCGAGCTCCAGTGGGGTCAAACGACGATATCCACCGTCCTCCGACGCGATGATGTGCTTGAACCGGGAAGGACCCGTCCCGCCCTCCCCTGTCAGCACTGTGCGTGCAGGTCGGTCTATCGGGTCGGGAAACGGAAGCGCGCCTTCGGAGTAGGAGTACGGCGTAGCGGATCCTTGATGGTACCGCTGCGCCCGCTTCGCCCCCTTGAGGTACTTCCACGCGTCGATGCGCTCAGGCGCGACGAAGTAGCTCTCTGGAACGACCTCGTCTGGCAGCAATACTTGCGCGAGCGACGTCCGCCTTCCTGTGAACGTGGGAACCCCAGGCCGGGTCCAGACCGTGCGGTCCCTCATGAACCCAGCATTCGCGAAAGGGCTGACCTTGACGCCGACACCGAAACGCTGACTGACCTCGAAGGGGTCACCCTCCACAACGAAGTCGGCTTCCTGACCGCTAGGTATGGTCGCTGGTAGAGCCCTGGCGAGCACGCCAGCACCCGTCAGGACGTCGAAGCCGGATGCGTCAAGGTGGGCGAGTCTGCCGACGATGAATACGCGTCGGCGACGCTGTGCAAACCCGTATTCCGCTGCATTCACGACGCGCCACTCGACCTCGTAGCCAAGGTCACTCATCGTGGCGAGAATGATTGCGAAGTCACGACCGCGTTGACGCGCAGGAGACTTGAGCAAGCGGTCGACGTTCTCAAGCAGGACGTACGGAGGTTGCTTCACTTCGAGAATCCTGTGAATCTCCCACCATAGGACGCCCTTCTTGCCCTGGAGCCCGTGAGCTTGGTTCAGGGGCTTGGCGACGGAGTAGTCCTGGCAGGGGAAGCCCCCGACAAGCAACTCATGGTCCGGAATACGGACTGCGTCAACTGCAGCGATGTCGAGGTTGCCGGTCTCCACCTCGGCGTCATCGAGCTCGAAGTTGCGTGCGTAGCATTCCCAGGCATCCTGCGCCCTGGTGCTCGGCTCCCATTGATTGCCCCACACGACGCGCCAGCGACCGTCATCGGGTGAGTAGCCCGCTGACTCGTGCAGGCGATTGCGAGCCGCCTCGGGAACCCCCTCAAGGCCGAGGCGGAATCCGCCGACACCAGCGAACAACTCGACAACGCGACCGACGGGCTCCTGCGGCGCAGTGCCGCGAGCTGCCTTCTTCGGCATGTATTCGGTCCCTTCCGTATCTTTCGTGGCTCTCGGCTCAAGCCGAGGCGGTGAAGACTCTGGCGACAGGCAGGGCAGGCTGATCTTAGCACCACGAACGCGGAGGATCAAGTCCTAGAACCGAACACTAGTTCGCCGCTCTGACACGCGGCGGACACCTCGTTTCCCCTCGGCCCCTACCCCCGCCCCTGCACCTCCAGCGCCGACTCATACGCGTCGTGTAGCCACGGCCCAAGCGTCAGCACGGTCTCCACCTCGGGCGCCGGCACGAGGATCCACCCGCGCGTCGGCGAGCCCTGGATGAGGAACGGCCCCGCGCCAAAGTCGCGCGTAAGCGTCGCTCGGGCATCCTCGGAGAGGTGCAGCAGCCCCACCGCTCGGCCGTCGATGAGCGCGAAGAGCTTGCGCCCCGCAAACCAGCCCGGATGCCCGAAGATCTTGCCCGCGGTCACCGCAGGCCAATCGCGGACGACGTCGGCCACCGCCTCGGTGATCTCGGGATCGTAGCGGTGCTCGTGCACGGAGGTCCTCTCGTGCCGGTGCCTCATGAGGAAGTATGGCAGAGCGCAGTGCCCGCGCGTGTTGCCTTCCACCAAGGATACATATGACCGTATGTGTCCTTGTCACAAGGACACATCTCGGCTAATGTGTCCTTGACGAAAGGACACCCATGGACGCAATTGAGCAACTGATCGCCGACTTCCAGGAACGCC